>CAVEXR010000105.1:0-2015 GCA_963619585.1 Azospirillum sp. CAG:239 | reverse complement strand
ACTACAACTATACCTATATTCTCAACAAGCAGGGCGATTGGTCGCGCCGAGATATCCGTGCGGAGGAGTATGTGAATAACTACCCTACCTCGTATCGTGTGGCGGGCAGCGAGTGGTATCAAGTAGACAAGCAGAGCGATGCAGACAATGGTATATTCCTTATGTCGCATATTATCAAGTTAGATAGTATCGGCTTTAAGGAGTTGCACCGAGTAGCCGCTCGTGGCTATTGGCAGACGCTTACACAGACTACCCGCACTATCCTGTCCACCCGCATAACCAAAGAGAATGCTGCATCGGGAGCATACTATTATGGATTGGGATATGTATACGAACCGAGCAGAGGTATCAATCTGTTGGGCGATGACTTTGTGGGGCGTGCTACGAAGACCTATCGGCTGAAGATGACAAACCATTCCTCTATGCCGCTCCAACTCGGCTTAGGACTGAAACAAGGTACATCCCCTTACTCTTATCTTGCAGACTATCTAACCGACCTCTGTCCCGTAGGTGAGAGCGTGGAAACAACCTTTTATATCACGGGGGCCGTTGCCGCGAAAGCCACTTATGCATTCCTCTATCTCTATACTGGCGATGCCGATACGGTGCTTACCTCATGCGATGTGGAATACTCTTTCGAGCGGATAGAGAACCACGACCCTGCGCCTTTGCTTGGCTTGTATATCTTTGGTTCGTACGATGGTCGCAAGTGGGCGTTGTTAGGACACCGAGAAAAGAGTGGCGATTTCCGTGATATGGGCGCATTGGTGGAGCGCACGGACTGCCGTTTCTTCCGTTTTGTCCTCGCAGGTCAGGTCAGCAAAGACAGCCGTTTCGACTATTTCGAGGTCAGCAGCCGCAAGTCCAAACTCAACGGCAAAATACGATAATAACCCAATCATCTCAATACAACTATGGCAAAACTAACTAAGAACAACTACCGCCGCTTCACGCGTAAGAGCCTGCTGCCTAATACCGACGGCAGCCGTCCATCGTCGCAAGCCGCAGAGCATATCTTTCAGCAGAACATGCTTCTGCTCGACCGCTTTCATCATTACTACGACAGCCTGCAAACATTCCGCGACAAGCGTGAGCGTTGCAAGAAGTACTATTTCGGTGACCAACTCTCCGACCTTGTGCCAAACCCGATAGACTGCGGGAAAATCAGTGAGGAACAGTTGATGATAAACCAAGGCATTACCCCGATGTCGCTCAATATCATCCGCAAGGCGGTCAAGGCAGTACTCGGTGTCTATTGCCAATCCAACTACGAACCTTTGGCGATAGCCCGCAACCGTGACGAGCAGAAACTCGGTGAGATGATGTCTATTGCTATGGAGTATGTCTATCAAAACGAGAACCTACCGGAGATAAACACACGAGGCTTTGAGGAGTTTTTACTGTCTGCATTGCCTGCATTCCGTGTAGGCTTTGATATTAACCACGAGCGCAAGAGCAGCGATGTGGTGGTGTCTATGGTGGACGACAACCGTCTTGCGTTCGACCCCAATACATCCGGGCAGTATTTCGAGCATATATCCTGCATAGGTTACCTGCACGATATGGCTTTTGGTGCATTGCTTTCCAAGTTTGCTCATTCCTCGCAGGAGGCGGAGCAGATACGATTGATATATAAGGGTTGCGCAGAACGCTACCCTGTTACGGGGCAACAGTTCGACCCCGACACCCGCCGCCCGCATATTGATTTCTTTCATCCTTTGCAGGCGGAGCAGTGCCGTGTCATTGAGATATGGACAAAGGAGCAGTTCGACTCGTTCTATTGCCACGATACCGCCAAGGGTGAACAGTATTTTGTCCCAGTGTCCGATGAGGCTACCCTCGCAGCAGAGAACAACCGCCGTGTATATGAGATGATGCAGGCGGGCGGTACGGCAGAGGACGCCGCATTGATAGACTACGAGTATCGTGTGGAGGAGAAATGGGTCGTGCGCTATCTCAGCCCGACCGGCTATGTACTACACCAAGAGGTCAGCCCTTATACACACGGCTCGCAC
>CAVEXR010000104.1:0-2492 GCA_963619585.1 Azospirillum sp. CAG:239 | reverse complement strand
GTTATCCGCAAAAGCGGATAACACTCCTAGTGGTACCCCTATAACTGCGAAAAAACAAAGACTGCCTAACAACTTTGCATTGTTAGACAGCCTCTTGTTAGGTTATGTGCGTTGCATTACATCATGCCGCCCATGCCGCCGCCTTGTTGCATGGCAGGTGCGGGAGTCTCCTCTTTCTTGTCTACAATGACGCACTCTGTGGTCAAGAACATCCCGGCGATAGAGGCCGCATTCTCAAGAGCCACACGCGTTACCTTTGCGGGATCAACCACACCGGCTGCACGCAGATTCTCGTAGGTATCCTTGCGAGCGTTGTAGCCGAAGTCGCCTTCGCCTGCACGCACCTTATCTACTACCACTGCGCCCTCTTTGCCTGCGTTGGTCACAATCTGACGCAGCGGTTCTTCGATCGCACGGCGGACAATCTCAATACCCGTCTGCTCGTCCTCGTTCTCGCCTTTCAGTCCGTCGAGGGCTTTCTGTGCACGGATGTAGGTAACACCACCGCCCGGAACGATACCCTCTTCGATAGCGGCACGAGTGGCACTCAGGGCGTCGTCCACACGGTCTTTCTTTTCCTTCATCTCTACTTCTGAGGCAGCACCGACATTCAGTTGTGCTACGCCGCCTGCCAATTTGGCAAGACGCTCTTGCAGTTTCTCTTTGTCGTAGGTCGATTTGGTAGCGGCAATCTGTGCTTTGATTTGTGCCACACGAGCCGCAATGGCCTCTTTGTCGCCTGCGCCGTTCACAATCGTGGTGTTGTCCTTATTGATGGTAATGTTCTCAGCCGTACCCAGCATGTCGAGCGTTGCGCTCTCCAGTTTGATACCCTTCTCTTCGCTGATAACCGTACCACCCGTCAGGATAGCGATGTCTTCGAGCATCTCTTTGCGACGGTCGCCGAAGCCCGGAGCCTTCACGGCGCAAATCTTGAGTTGCGCACGCAAGCGGTTGACTACCAGTGTGGTCAGTGCTTCGCTATCTACATCTTCTGCGATGATCAGCAGCGGGCGTCCGCTTTGTACGGCAGGCTCCAGCACAGGCAGCAACTCCTTGAGGTTCGATATTTTCTTGTCGTAAATCAAGATGTACGGCTTGTCCATTTCCACCTCCATGGTCTCGGTGTTCGTTACAAAGTACGGGCTGATATAGCCACGGTCGAATTGCATACCTTGTACCACGTCGATGGTGGTGTCCATACCCTTTGCCTCGCCAATCGTGATGACGCCGTCTTTGCTTACTTTGCGCATTGCGTCAGCAATCAGTTTGCCTATTTCCGCATCGTTGTTGGCAGAGATGGTAGCCACTTGCTCTATCTTGTCGTAGTCGTTGCCTACTACCTCGCTTTGGTTCTTAATCTCTGCTACCACGGCAGCCACAGCCTTGTCGATACCGCGCTTCAGGTCCATCGGGTTTGCCCCTGCGGTTACATTCTTCAGCCCTACGCCTACGATGGCTTGTGCCAATACCGTTGCCGTTGTTGTACCGTCGCCGGCTTGGTCACCGGTCTTCGAGGCTACCTCTTTTACGAGTTGAGCGCCCAAGTTCTCTGCAGCATCTTCGAGTTCGACCTCCTTTGCCACCGTCACACCGTCTTTGGTGATGTGTGGTGCGCCGTACTTCTTGTCGATGATGACGTTACGCCCTTTGGGGCCGAGGGTTACTTTCACTGCGTTAGCCAGTTGGTCAACGCCTTTTTTGAGGGCTTCGCGCGCCTCTGTGTTATAGGTTATAATCTTTGCCATAGTTGTACTAATTAATTCTTAATTCATAATTCGTAATTCATAATTACTTCAGTACCGCCAGCACGTCGCTTTGGCGCATGATGAGGTATTTCTCGCCGTCGTATTCCAATTCTGTACCTGCGTATTTGCCGTATAGAATATGGTCGCCTGCTTTGAGTACCATTTGCTCATCTTTGGTGCCATTGCCTACTGCGAGGACTTCGCCGCGCAGGGGTTTTTCTTTTGCGCTATCCGGAATGATGATTCCGCTTACGGTTTTCTCTTCTGCAGCCTCTGCTTTTACCAGCACGCGGTCTGCCAATGGTTGAATCTTGCTCATAGTATATGTTTTATATAGTTTCGTTATTTGTCGTTGTTTTCTTATTTATCGAAGTTTCCGTTTTTTCAACATTTGTCGTCAGTTCGTTTTTCACTGTAGAGACGGTATTGCATACCGTCTCTCGTTCTTCCCCTCTTGTCTGCACCCCTTATATATAGTATAGTTTCAGTTTAGTCCAATTTAGCGGGCTTCGGTCGGCTTTTGCTTGCACATTCACTGCCTTCCTCCGCCCCTCGCTTCTACTATTTCAAACTCTGTGCCAATTGATGCAAAGGGGGTATTTTGTCGGTTCTGTCAGTACTGACACCTGCCATATTGTCAGTTCGTCTGTTTTGTATCCTTTCGAGACTATCTTGGTACAAAAAAGTTGGACTTAATAGTCATTTTGCAGTCTGAAAAAAGGCAGTACCTCTCTAATAGTCATT
>CAVEXR010000103.1:0-2875 GCA_963619585.1 Azospirillum sp. CAG:239 | reverse complement strand
GTCGCACCCCTTACCAACCAGACCGACGGCAAGGTCTATGCCGTTACGCGTGCCGACGACACGAGCAAGTCGGGGCATATCGTCAGCGGCAAGATAGAGATAGACACCACCACGCCCGACCACCCTGTCATCACGAATGACGATGTCGTTACGGTGCGTTATGCCGACGGCACGATAGAGCAGTTACCCGCCCGCGACCTCAATCTCGCAGGCGCACCTGCCGCAGCCGAAGAGGTAGTGGAGCAGCACACCGCCGAGCAAGTACAAGCCGAGCAGACCAAGCAGCAGGCAGCCGCCGTATTCCACGCAGGGCAAGTCGTCGAGATGACCGACCAAGAGGGCAACACCCACACCTCGCGTGTGGTCAGTGTGTCCGACGAGGGCGTAGAGGTAGAGATAACCGACGCAGAGGGCAAAGCCAATACGACGATTATCCCCGCCGCAACGGCTCTCAACTCGCTGCAACCCATAGCCGAGCAGGAGCAACCGGCCCAAGAGGGTATGGAGCATTACCGCGACCAAAACAACGAGGCAGTGGCTTTCTACCGCAACGCCGACGGAAGCGTTACGCTTGTCGATGAGGAGAACAACCCTGTCCTCGACGAGCAGGGCAACGCTACGACGATGAGTGCCGACGAGTTCCGTCAGTTCGCCACCGACACCCAACTCACCCGCACAGACAATGCACAGCAAGATATGCAGCCCGTAGGAGAGGGAGATTTCGGCTATATTTACGACCAATTCAAGGGGAAAACCAAAGAGGCGATTGCCTTTTTGAAACAACAACAGAGTGGGGAAGCGTTAGGAGCATTGCACCACAAAGATATAGGAGGCATAGACCTTGTGTGGGGGTATGAGGGAACGGGCAAAAGTGATGGCTTTGGTCTTGCCAAACTCCTGAAATATCATCCGGAGGTAGTCGATAATCTTCAAGAGATTATCAATGATATGCATATTGTCAGCAGAACGGATAACCGTATTCAATTAGAGAGTGATAAATATGCAGCAGCAGTTCGTTTGACATGGAATGATGAACGAAAGACATGGCTGTTAACCGCATTCCAAAAGAAAAGCAGTGCCATCAACAATACGACAGACACTGCTGATACCCTTACGGGCAAGCGGAATGACACGGCTACTCCGCAAGACACTGCTAATTCTTCTGCCGACAAAGATACGGCAAATAATCCGAATACGCAAGTCCCTGCCCCCAATATCGACAAAATGTCTTCCGACGAGTTGGGCGCAGCCACTGTCGAGTATATGGGAGGCACAACCGCCGCAGCCGCCTATTTGGAGGCAGAGCGGGACAAAGCCAAGAAAGAAGTCAGCCGACTTGTCAAGCAGAAAGTAACGCAGTACACGGATATTGCGGATTTCAAGGCGCAGAACGATGCCCTGCAAGCCCAAAAGAAAGCCGCAGCCGACCGCTTGAGTAAGTTGGAGAAAGCACTTGTTGTCGCCAACCACTACCAGACCCAAGCCGAGCAACAGGCAGCAGCAGCCCGCAAAGCCGAAGAAGAAGCCAAGCGTGCGGCACGCCGCAAGACCGAGGAGGCAAAGACGACCAATGCCGCACCCGCAGAGCGTTGGCAAGCCGCAGAAAAAGTAGAGGGCAACACAGTATCCCGCACCCTGCCAGACGGCACAACTATACGCGGGCGTTATGTCCTCGCCGAAGCAGGCACAGCCACACCGAGCCACGACCCTGCCAATGGGTGGAATACCTCAAACGGCTACCCCGTTACCGAGGACGGCAGGAACATCAACGACCGCGACTATAAGAACGACAAAGACGCACAGCAACTAACTACGCAAATGGCACAGACCTACGACGGACAAGCCATTGCACAAGTTCCCGTTGTGTCGTCTAAGGGTATAGTCTATGACGGCAACGGGCGCACCATAGCAGGCAATATCGCAGCCGCCAACAACACCGACGCTGCCTATATACAAGCCCTCACCGACAATGCCGCCAACTTTGGCTTTACGCCCGAGCAGGTAGCCTCTATGCAGCACCCGCGTGTCTATATGCAACTCGATGAGGACTTGCCTTATAACACCACCACGCTTGCCAAGTTCAACGCCCAAGAGAAAAAGACGCAGAGCAACACCAACCGCGCCGTCAGTCAGGGCAAGAAACTGACCGAAGCGGCACGGGACGGCATTCTCTCTATCTTGGATAACTACGGCTCGCTCGACGCATTCTTTGCGTCCGAAGCAGGCGCAAATGACATCGTCAAGTCGCTGCTCTCTAATGGTATCATCACGCAGCAGGAGGTGGCAGGGCTGACCGAAAAGACCGACAGAGGCTTTGTCCTCAGTCCCGCAGGCAAGGACTATGTTACCGACTTGCTACTCGGCAGTCTATTCGATGAGCAGACCATCCGTATGCTTGGCAACGACAAAGGGCTGAAACAGTCTATTCTCCGTGCCGTGCCGTCTATCGTGGAGAACCGCCGTTTGGGCGACTACGCACTGACCGACGACATCAATGGGGCTATTCGTCTGCTTTATGAGGCACGCCAAGCGGGTCAGGCATACTCTTTGTACATACGCCAAGTGGACGCATTCGAGGGGAAAGTGAGCGACCGCTACTCGCCTTTCGAGATGTTACTTGCCGAGGAGATGTCGTCCGGAGTGGAGGCATTCCGCCAAGTACTTACGCTGTATAACACCTCTGCCCGTGACGAGGCAAACGGTCAAGCAGGACTATTCGAGCCGCGCACGATAGAGGACATCAAGAATGAAATACTACAACATTATGCAAAACGACCAACAGCAGCAGTCGAGCCAACCGCAGGCACAACACCCGCAAGCCGACCTGAAAACCCGCAAACTCAATCTTCTGTACCAAGCCCACAAGCAGGTAATG
>CAVEXR010000102.1:1190-2981 GCA_963619585.1 Azospirillum sp. CAG:239 | reverse complement strand
TAAGCCTCTTTTATGTTCCATATGTCTAAAATATAAAGTATTCAAGGAGTACTTTTCCCCCCTCCTTACACACACAGATTATTCTGCTTTTATGTAAAAAACTTGGCGTATAGGTCAAAAACTTTGTCTTATGCGAATGCTTTTCGCTTGCCTGAATTTGTGAAAAACACATCGTAGACTTGTGTATGTCTTGCAAATTCACTACTTTTGCATTGTTCTTTGGCGGGCAGTATTAGGCTGCGCACAAAGAAAGACATACTATTAATAGCGATTGCTATTTATTCGGTAACATTCTGGAACGTGAGAAATTTTAGATTAGGTTACAACTCGAATAAGTCAGTAAATGCCTGCTTGTATAGTGGGCTTTGGCTTATCTGTTGTAACGGGTACTCTCACGACCTCAGAATGTGGATAATGTCATTGTCCACTTTTCTTTTGGTCGTTTGTGTCGTGCTCGTTTGCTGAATAGGGAGTCAAGCGCATAATGCGAGCAATATGGCAAAAGCAAACGATGTCGAAAGGTCATTCTTAGACACGGTGTATTATGGCAGTTCAGTCGATATGTCCGAACTGCCTGCGGAGAGTGTACATCTTATCATCACTTCTCCTCCTTATTTTAACATAAAAGACTACTCGAAGAACGGTTATCAAAACGAGAAACACTCGGATAGGCGTCAAGAGGATATTGGAGCGTGCGAACACTTCAATGACTATCTTGATGCCTTGCTGCGAGTTTGGCAAGAGTGTGAGCGAGTGCTGAAACCTAATGGCAAGTTGTGCCTCAATGTGCCGCTGATGCCTATGTTCAAAAAGGATCTGAATACGCACTACAATCGCCATATTTTCGATTTGCAGAGCAGTATTCAGCAATCTATCCTGCAGCATACCCATCTGTTCCTTATGGATTTGTACATTTGGAATAGAGTTAATTCCTCCAAACGGCTCATGTTTGGTAGTTATCCCTATCCCCGCAATTTCTATGCGCAGAATACCACGGAGTTTATCACGGTTTATGTGAAGGATGGTGTTCCGGTTCAGCCCAATCCGACGGACAAAGCGCATAGTATGCTGACCGAACATGAATGGACCACTTTTACCAAGCAGATATGGGATATTCCTGCACCCAACAAGAGCGATGTGGCGTATGGCAAACATTCCGCCATTATGCCGGAGGAGATTCCATATCGTTGTATTCGTCTGTTCAGTTGCGAAAACGATGTGGTGCTAGACCCTTTTGCAGGGAGTGGAACAACACTCAAAGTAGCCAAAATGCTACGGCGGCATTATGTAGGGTATGAACTCTACGAAAATTACAAACCGTTAATCGAAACCAAACTTAGAATGGCTGACTATGCAACCCAACAAAATCTATTTGGCGGACATATTTGATTTTCTGCAAGCGTTAGAGCCACAAAGTGTGGATCTTGTAGTAGCCGACCCGCCTTACAACATGCGCAAAGCCGATTGGGACACCTTCCGAACAGAGCAAGACTACTTTGCTTTTACTTTTCGGTGGTTAGACTTGCTGTTGCCTAAATGCAAACCGACAGCCTCTATGTATCTGTTCAATAACGCATACAATTCTGCAGTTATATTGAATTACCTTCGCGCGAAAAATTGTTATTTCCGCAATTGGATTACTTGGTATAAGCGAGATGGTTTTAGTGCCACAACCAAGAAATTTGTCAATGCGCAAGAAACCATTTTATTCTACACGCTCTCTAACGAATATACTTTTCATGCCGATGCCGTACGAGTGCCGTACGAATCAACAGAGCGCATGTCTTATGC
>CAVEXR010000102.1:0-1180 GCA_963619585.1 Azospirillum sp. CAG:239 | reverse complement strand
GTCTTATGCAGCCAAGAAAGGCATATTAAAGAACGGACACAGATGATTCCCGAACGAAAAAGGGAAACTATGCAATGATGTTTGGGAGATTACTTCGCAGCGTCACAAAGACAAAGTCAATGGCAAGATACAAAAGCCAGCGCACCCTACTATCAAGCCCGATGAGATGATAGAGCGTATGTTGCTTGCCAGCAGCAACGAGAACGATGTAGTTTTGGATTTGTTCAGCGGCAGTGGTACTACAAGTCGTGTGGCAAAAACTCTAAATCGACAATTTATTGGATGTGAGAATAATCTGGAATATATACCCATCATCGAACAAGGAGGATTGACCTATGACAGACTACCAAATTTTGAAAAGCATTGAGCAGTTGGTGCCGAACAATCTGTTTCTATCGTACATTGTAGATAGAATACAAGACGACAATTATCGTGGCATTCAGTGTTCGCAGCACAATCGTTTGTCCTACTCCTATTTCAAATCGCTGATACAAACCATCTACGACAAAGCAGGCGACAAGCGGTTCTATATCCATATTGGAGATGATAACGGTATTCGACAATCGGAAGCGGCAATTTACTATGGTATTGTTGATTCTATCAAAGCCGTAGTAGGGAAAGGCACAATCAATTCGGTGAAGAAAAATACTTTTCCTGATTTGGCTCGTGCAGGATTTCTGTATCGTTTCGATAAACACGGCGAGAAAATAATCGAATCGTTTGCTGTGGGTGAAGACAAAACTAGTCAAAAACGAGATAGTGTGCGGGCGGTTCAATTGTCGCCGTTGGGCGTAAGGTTTGCAACTGCCCAAACGGAATTTGAAAGACGAAAATACTATACCGACATGGTAGATGTATTGACCAAGAGTGCTGCTGCCGAATTGGTGGAACTACTTTCTACAGATGATAGGTTTGATACGATTAGCCTGTCGGAATTTATGTACATTCTTTCCGATGATAGAGAAAACATTCATTACAACGACAAACTGCTTTATCTAACAGAATATAGGCGTTTGACCCAAGAACAACAAACCAGATTATCGGCTCTTTTGAGACTATATTGCAACCCTGAAAGGAATCATGGATCTAAGACCGCTGCTTGCGATTACCACAATTGGAAAAACGAGAGCCAGCAGATATTTGGACTGTTGTCAAACTCGACCTATTTCAAAGTGGTGGA
>CAVEXR010000101.1:0-3051 GCA_963619585.1 Azospirillum sp. CAG:239 | reverse complement strand
GAAAGACGCAAATAAGGGTCGTCTGTCCGACCACCAAAAGGAACTCATCCCCCGCCTGCAAGCCTACGGCAACAAGGTGGTCGTCTGCCGCACAATAGATGACTTTAGGCGAGATGTTTCTGCCTATCTTTCCAATAGTTAGTTCCCTTTTGTTCGAGATAAAAATCCCAATTGAATAAGGCTAATAGTTTGTCGTTAGCCTCCCAAATGTGTGTGTAATCGGGAGCGATGTAAATATCGGTAATGCTTAGACTGCGTGGAACAGAATGGTTGAGCATATCATTGACAGTCATAAAGTCCACTCCGCAGATATTCCGAGCAAAAGTAGCCATTGAGTGTCGAGCGGAGTAGAATACATAATTATCATCTATTCCTGCGGCTTTGAACACCTCGTGTATCATTACGCTGCAAAACTCTTTATATCTCTTATATCTGCCAGTTCCAATTAAGTAGTCCGTATTATCCGCATATTTCTCTATAATGATTTTAGCGACCTCGGATAGCCTTATTTTTATCTCAGCCTTATCTCCGACCCTGCCCACAATCTTTTGTCGCTTGGAGGTCAAAATATCGCAACGCACATTGCTTTTTTTTAGGTGTATGAGGTCTGCTGCATTCAATCCCAATAGGATAAACGAGAGAATAAACATATCCTTTGCGACATCAAATAGAAAACTACCTTTGTATGGGCAATCGATTACTTTCTGCATTTCTTCGACACTTTGAAATGCACGGGGCTTTGTGTTTACGCGTGGGCATTTGTAGTCGTCAAAACAATCGTATTTTACGATTTCAAGACCTATCTCTTTGTCGTTGAGTTCTCGCTTGGCTTTATTGTAAATGCTTTGCAAAACGGATATAGTAAGATTTTCCGTGGACGGAGCGTAGTGTTCGTGCAGGTAGATACCAAAATCCGAGATAAGTCCTTTGCGCATCATATCAAAAGGCAGCGTGTCTTTCCCGATAAAATCTCTGAATACCTTAACTATCGCACGATGTAATCTTGCCGTTGATTTACGACTTTGAGTTTGCTCTATATTTTGGAGGTATTTCTCGGCATAGGCAAAAAAGTCATTGTTGCTTTCTTTTCTGTCAAGTAATCTAACTACGCTATCCACATCAAGATTTTTCACAACGAAGCCGAGTTGTGTTTGTTTTTCACGCATTCTTCGTATTTCATCATCTATCAAATCAAGCACCTGTTGGTTCTTGATTTTCCCCGTCCGTGTTATCTCGTCAGTCGTGAGAAAAAATGGAGTGGCTTTGTAGCGGGACTTACGATTGTGCGTTATTCGGATTTTTACATTGATAGTGCCGTCCTTTTTCTTGTCGTCAAGATTAACGACCGCTTTGAATGTAGCCATAATAGAATTGATTATTTGTGATTGACGATTGAAGATTTTCCCGAAACATTTCAAAAACATTTCGGTGCAAAGGTACAAATAATCTTTGATATTATGAAATAAAAAGTACAATTAAAACATCGACAATATCGCCGATAGCCGATGAATAGGCATATTACGCACTAAACTTTTAGTATTTGCAAGAAAAATCAAGATGGAGGTGTCGTCAAACTATTCTACCGTCATCCAAATGCGTATAAATTAGAGAAAATCACAATTTCGCTATTATCTGGAATTTATGGCATATCTAGCAACAAAACGGATATGGAAATAACTTTACAGATCACCAACGATTAAGTTGAAAAACTAATGTAATACAGGCGGTTTAACGAAAGAGTTATACCGCCTGTGTATATGATTGACTTGTGTTTGTAGATATGCAGAAATACCATGGATACCTACCTTGTCTTTTCCTACATTCTCCTTGTATCCACATTGTATCCTCCTTGCAATGGTTGGGAGTTTTTACTATGATGGTAGGTTATTTCCAATGAGAATAATGAATCTTTCTCGAAAGAGAAAGCGTCTTCCCTGTGAGAGTAGGGGAGACTTTCTTTCGATAGTGGAAAGTTTATCGATACTTCGTTTCGGTGCAGTCGCCCAAGAGAGAGAGGTACGACTCGAAACGGGAAGGGGCAATGGTGCCGTCCAAGGCCGCCTGATAGACCGCACAACCCGGCTCGCCCGTGTGCGTGCAGTTCGAATAGCGACAGTCCGCACCGATGCGGAAAATCTCGCGGAAATAATGACCCACCTCCTCCTTTTGCATATCAATCGTGCCAAAACCCTTGATGCCCGGCGTGTCGATGAGCCAAGAATCTTTAGTTGAGAGTTGAGGGTTGAGGGTTGAGTGCAGTGGAGAGTTGAGAGTTGAGTGATGCAGCGGGTACATCTCGGAAAAAGTTGTGGTGTGCGTACCCTTGTTGTGCGCATTGGATATAGCCCCCGTACGCGCCACCTCACGCCCCAACAGCGCATTGAGCAGCGTCGATTTGCCCACTCCGGAATTGCCGCTCAGGAGCGACACCTTGCCGGCAAAAAGACCCGTGCGCAACGACTCCAACGCCGCTGCGTCAATGCCCTTGGCGTGGATGCCATAGACCGGATAGTCCAACGACTCGTAGAGCGCACGCAGCGACTCGTAAGCCGCCATGTCCTCCGCTGAATAAAGATCTAACTTATTGAATAACAGCACCGCAGGCACTTGATACGCCTCGCAGGTGGCCAAGAAACGGTCGATGAAAGTGGTCGAAGTGACGGGATGGTTGACCGTGACGACCAACACCGCCTGGTCGATATTCGCCGCCAAGATATGCGACTCCTTGCTCAGATTGGTGGAACGGCGAACCACATAGTTGCGGCGCTCGTGCACATCCACAATCCAATGGGTGCCGTCCGGCAAAGCCTCCACCTCGACATAGTCGCCCACCGCAACCGGATTGGTGGAACGGATGCCACGAATGCGGAAATTGCCCTTGACATGGCACTCCTGCTCCTGCCCATCCGAGAAATGAACAAGATAACTACTTCCGGTCGATTTGATTACCAAGCCACGCATAAATAGTTGAGTGTTGAGAGTTTAGTGTTGAGTGCAGGGGAGAGTTATAAGAAGTGAGTTTTTTTGGGGGGGGGATGATGAGGGTTGAGG
>CAVEXR010000100.1:2178-3065 GCA_963619585.1 Azospirillum sp. CAG:239 | reverse complement strand
CACTGCAAAGTTACTGAAAATCTTTGACATAGCCAAGTCTTTCTGCAATAAAAAACAAGCAGAAAGACTTTTTTTATAACCGGAATAACCACTCTCCATCATCCCCAACATAACACTAAAAGAGGCTGCCTAACCAAAACTTGTTAGACAGCCTCTTGGCGGAAAGTGAGGAATTCGAACACCGCCCCGCAACACCGCGCACGCGTGCTGCTGTACTACCAAGAGGATGTGAACAACCTCCGCCGTCGTATTCTGCCCACCGAGACGCAGAAAGAGATTGTGCGTGCGCACAAGGATCAGTACATCACCCGTTGGAAGACTTTCCCCAGTGGCAAGAAGTTCGGGTATGTGGCACTCAAATACACCGATGCCATTCAGCGCATAGCCGACGCCCGCAAGCAGCAGCGCAGCGGTTCCTATACCCGCCGATACAGCGATAACAGTGCTTATAGCAATGGCGGTAATAGTGGTGGCTATCGCAGAGGCAACAATGGCGGATACAACTTCGCACAAAGTGTTGGGAAGTCGCCGTTCTAAGAGGTTTTCGTAATTAGGTTGAAGAAAAGAGCATCCGTGAGGACAAAAACTCGCTGGTGCTCTTTGTTTTGTTTTTTTGGGGGGAGTTAGACCAAATTTCTAATGCAATGACTGCATGTATTTCTGTGTCTCGCTAAGAGATAAATGATGAGCAGAGTCATTAACTACAGTGAAATAATAAGGACACCCAGTCGGTACAGGTATTCCATGCTCATCAAAATCGAACTCATTAATATAAACATAGACATTATTGCCTTTCCACAACTTATCTTTCTTTCTAAAGTAATGCTTATCATCAATAAGTCGTCCTGCCTCAATTGTAGCTTTGTTTACAGCACCAATCTCCATAA
>CAVEXR010000100.1:0-2168 GCA_963619585.1 Azospirillum sp. CAG:239 | reverse complement strand
AATATGTTTTATTTTAGTTTTGTGCAATTTAGACCATTTTTTTGTGGGTTACCACAGATTTTTGGAGTAAATGGCAGTTTTAATTCCAATAGCGTGTCTTGAGATAGGTCTGCAAAGTCTGTAATTTAGTAACAGAAGAACCATCCAATGGTTTTAACAATTCTCGAGGGTTAATTAGGACATATTTTTCCTCATCATTGATGTATTGCATCCAAGTTCCATGAAGACCATCCATATTTGTAAACTTACGATAGTTCCTATTTAGAAGATCTTTATTGTCAAAGGGTACGACATGAAGATGAACAAAACGAGTAGCCCCATGCCATGATTCAGGTTCATTTTCCAAAACTTGCTCAGCCCACAATGTTTGGCGCATCAGTTGATAGAACGGCTCCTGAAAATAGATAGAATGAGCAATGCCTTCCTGAGGAATTCTGAGTTGCTTTGAATTCATAATGAGATGTTCATAACAATCCATACGCTTCTTGCAAGTCTTGTCATCAAAGGCATAAAATTCAGTGTACTTCCACTCAATTGGAATAAGAACAACATCTTTCTTCGCTCTTGCAATCATCAGAGCATCAATAGAAGTGCAATTAGATCCACGGGTTAAAGAACCTTCTTTGAGATTATCATTATGGCTGATAGCCTCGAAAGCAATATAATGGGGTTTGTTCTCTTCCTTATCGAGCCATCCTGGAATCGGCAAAACCTCTTCCACATCCTCAAGACCATGAATAGAGCAGAGAATTTCCTTCAATACTTCAGGATTATTGCGCAGAGGAAAAAGGTGGTTTATACACGCTACTTGGGAAGATAGTACATGACCAGAAACCATCTTTCCGCTCCACCAACCGATATGGTTATTGTTAAAATACTGTTGTGCTTGGTCTCGAATGTCCGAATAGAGATTTTTGCTACTCTGTCCTTCCTCAAGTACAAATTTGCGTTCTTTGCCTTTAAACTTTCCATTCCCATGGACACCCTCAAATAAATCACTTGATTGAATGAGGTTCATTTGGTGTGCTCGCTGAACTTCTTGATACTTTGACATACTTTGATAATTTTCCATAATATATTTATATTTTTAGTCCCACAAATAAGTAGTTTTCTTTTGATCATCTAATCTAAGTTCGTGAGGGGTTTGCCAATGGCGACGCAGTTCGCAGATCGTTTCAAAATACTGCAAACGATTGTCTTTGACTTTGGTCGGCAGGTATCTCACTAATAAGGCGTGTGAGCGTCAAATAATCATTGCGAGAACTGTCTAACTCCTCACTGCTACAAAGTTGTCCATCAGCAATTCGCAATAGCATCTTTGCCATTTTGCACTCTCCTAAATTGATGGCAATCTGACACAATAATCCGCAAAACCCTACATAGCGTGCATATAGATAAGCATGGTTTGTTTGAAAGGTTATCAACATAGCCAAACCATAACACAATGCCAATTCTTCTAAACCCTGTTTCGCAAGATGGGTCACACTCTCAATGGCATGTTCCATATCTGCATTATGATCATAGGTTAGACGAAAAGTCAATTGCTCATAGGCAATACCTAATGATTGGGCTTTTTCAAACTGCTTCAAATCATGCAGGTCAGTCGTTTCGTCACAAGGTTGATCGAGTGGTTCGCCAATGATTGGACTCAACATATTGCGGCTCATCGAAAAGCAGTATTTTCCATATAACAAACAATGTGCTGCTTCCAAGACCGTGCCTGGCGTGAGTCCTTCGAATGAATTAATCAATATCGTATGTTCAACAAAGGCACGATCGGAGAAATCAATCTCGTCATCCAGAACAACATAGTGCGTCACTTCGGGATGTAGAGTTAGCCACGCTTTTATCTCGATGGCGCGACATGTATATGGCCAAGCCCCATCCTTCATGGCTTGGTCAGCAGCGTGCAGTGGGGTGAGGTCGTAAAGAACAGGCGGTAAGTGGTATTCTTGCCAAATCTGTTGCATGGCTTCCATTCCCTGAAAACGCCACGAAGAAGAAATACCACATGGGCATTGGTGCGTTGAATGAGGTCAGTCAGCGCATGACACGCTTGTTCTGACCACCGATTAGACGAAGACGAAACGGTATTCATCACTCCATCAATGTCTAAAAAAATGATTTTAGTTGGTTTGTTCATATATAATAATTTTAGGGTTTAACAA
>CAVEXR010000099.1:0-3208 GCA_963619585.1 Azospirillum sp. CAG:239 | reverse complement strand
CCACGGGACACCGCGATGCCGTTACCGCCCGTACCTACACCCGCAGCGGTTCGGGCAGCGGAAGCAACGCCACCGCCTACTTGCCCATTAAGGTCAATACCGCCAACGGCAAGGAAACCTACCGTATCGCCATCCCGAAAGCGAAGAAAGACGCTATTGCCAACGAACTTGCCAATGTGCTGTTCGCGCAGCCAGAATACACAAAAAAGTATGCGCAGTATGTTGTCACCACGGGCAGCGGCACGAAAAAGGAGACAACTATCGACCTCGACCGTCTCATCAACGACGGCGTGTATATCGACAACCCCAATATCATCAACACTTTCATCACCGAGATGCAGCGCAGCGGCATTACCAATACCGACGGCAAGCCTGCCTCTCGTGCGCAGATTTACGAGATGATTACGGGCGACACCATTACCGACGAGCATGGGAAAGTCCTACCCGACCGCGTGTTGCAGGGCGTTACAATCAATGGCGTGCAAGGGCGTAAGGGCATAGGTTGGCAGGGCGTAGGCGGCAGCAGCACCGAGTACGATGACTAATCCGCACCCGTTTTTGCTATACGAACACTATAGGAACACTATACGAACGCCATAGCAACCACTGATATATTAAAATTCGCAAAACAAACAGATAGCCGTCACCTACGGGTCAGATACGAGTTACCTACGAGAGACCTACGAGGCACCGATTATATAATAAACATTAAACATTGCCCCTATTATGGCAGATAAAATCAGTTCTATCTACGAGAAAGCCTGTGTAAAAGGTGTCCTCGACCCCAATACCAAGAGTGAAGAGTGGTTTCGCAAGCAGATTGCCACGGAGGACGGTTTGCGTTCGTTCTACGATTACGCCACCGCCAACGGCATGAACTTCCACCCCTACGAGGAGTTCAAGCAGCGTATTGCCGAACCGCCCGCTACCGAGCCGCAGAAGCCCGCCAAGTCGGGCTATTGGCAGTCCATCGGTGCGCACAACCCCTACGCTTACCAGACCGAGCAGAACGAGAAAGAGCAAGCCAAGCAGGAGCAGTTGCGCCGCGAGGCAGCAGCCACCATGCCCCTCTCGCAAGAGGACAAAGTCCGAGCCGACAAGATAAAGCAATTGCAGACGGAGGGTACATGGGGCAAGCCCAACGGAACGACCTTTAAGATAGACAAGCAGACGGGTCTGCCTGTCTTCACCCATACGGAGGGCGACGGTATGCGCCTTTCTACCGGGGCGACCAATGCCCACCAAACCGAGATTGACCGCCTCAAAGCCGAGCAGCCGTCCTATATCACCCGAGAGATACGCACGCCCCAAGACCTCTACACCTCCGTGTCAGAGGCGTGGTCTGCCAACACCACCGAGGGACAGAAAGCCAAAGCCGAGTTAGACCAACACCTGCAAACCACCCACGACAATCTGCTTACCGACCTTAACCAACAGATTGCCAACCTGCGCCAACAGGTAGCCGACGGCACGCTGTCCGCAGACGAGGCACAGCGTCAGGCAGAGCAGGCAGCCCAAAACGCCAACGCTATCTACGAGAACGAAACACGCGAGGAGCAGGACTATTTCACGCGCCGTATGCAAGCCGCCAATGCCGACTACCTCGCGCAGCAGTCCCGCCGCTTGGGGCAGCAAGCCACCAACCAAACCATTTCCGACCTCAACAACCAAGTAACCACGCAGATAGACCGCCTCGAAAAGGAGCGCAAGCAGACCCTGTCGCAGGCGTACGACCGAAGCAAAGCGGCAGGAGGAGCGTATGGGGCTATCGGCGCGGCTATGTCTGCCAATACTGCCTACGACCCCGCCAAAGACAGCGAGTTGGCTCTCTACCGTCAGTCCCAACAGTTCCTCGACGACGCTGCCAAAATCAGTCGCGCCGCACAAGACCAACAGGGTTTCTTCCGGGCTTTCGGGCAGTCTATGTCCGACATCGACACATGGGACTTTGGTATCTCGCAACTCACACGCTCTGCCAACCTCAAAAATGTGGTGGAGAAATACGAGAAAGGCAAGCAACTCACGGACGGGGAAAAATCCCTGATGGACGCTGCCGTTGCTTATATGTCCGCCTGTGCTTACAACTCCGACCAACTCACCCGCCGCTACAAAGCGGGGCAGACCACGGGCGAGAGCGTTCCGTTCATGTTGCAGTTCATGGTTATGCCTATCGACGCTATCAAGAGCAAGGTCGCCAAGGCAGTCGTGGGCTATGGTATCGAGCAGTTTGGCGGCAAAGCGGCACAAGCCGCAGGCAAGACCGCTGCCAAATATACAGCCAAGACGGCATTCAAAGAGGCAGGTGCAGCCCTGCTCGGCAACCTCGCCGCAGCAGGCGTACAGACCGCCGCCTTTGGTGTACCCAAGATAGCAGAGGGAGCAATCAGCCGTATGACGGGCGACATAGAACCCGTATTCGACGAGAGCGGCAAAATCGTGTACGGCGGCAGGTCGAACCAACAAGGCACAGCCGAAGCCATCTACAACGCTACTGTTGACCAGTATGTGGAGAACCTGTCGGAAATGATTATGACCACTTTCGACCCGCTCAAAGCCTATGCAGGCACAACCAAACTGTTCAGCGGCTTGAAGAGTACCGAGATAGCGCAGGTGTTGGGTAAGATGAACGAGGGCGTTATCGGTAAGATACGCAACCGTGCGCAGTTCCGCAACTATCTCGAGGAGGTAAGCGAGGAGTATGTCGGCAATCTTATGCGTTGGGGCTTGTCCACCGATGTGAATACCGCCGACGAGGCAGGTTTCTCTATCGACCAACAGATAGACACATGGCTCGGACTTGCACCTACTTCCCTATTCTTTGCAGGCTTGCAAGCCGGTGCGCGTGGCGTGAACCGCATTCAGGACGCCGTAGCCGCCAATCGGTTGCGTAAGGTAATGGAGGACGGCGAGGAGCGCAAGTATTTGGAGAGCCTGCTCCATTCGGACGACAACAGCGATGTCTTTGCCCAAAACGCACACGCCGCCGTCAAGTCTATCCTGCGCAACAAGAAACTCGAAGAAGAGGACAAACGCTTCCTGTTGGACGAGATATACTATACCTACCAAGACAAAGTGGCAGCCGAGGCAGAAGCCGCCAAAGCCCAAGCCCAAGCCGAGCAACAGGCAGCCGTCCGCGAGCAGGTAGAGCAGCAGGTCGCACCCCTTACCAACCAGACCGACGGCAAGGTCTATGCCGTTACGCGTGCCG
>CAVEXR010000098.1:0-3264 GCA_963619585.1 Azospirillum sp. CAG:239 | reverse complement strand
ATTGCGTAGTATGCGGCTTTGGGAGCCGCGTAAACATTGAAATTAGTCCAATATATGGAAGATATACAAAACAGACTGCAAAATGACTATTAGAGAGGTTCTACCTTTTTTCAGACTGCAAAATGACTATTAGGTCAAAAACTATATTGGTGTCGACACGAAAAAAGGCTGCCTATCGGCGTGATAGACAGCCTTCCAACAGTACAATGTTCAAACTTCCGGTTGCTACTCGACCTCAACACCCATAGTGGTATAAGTCTTTCCGCCACGCTCTATCAACACTTGCCCGTTGCGGATTATCTTGCGCGGCGTGGTATAGTCATTCGTAACTTCTTCAGTGTCGGTGGGCACCGTATCAGCAGTAGTATAGAAATACCCCGCATTAGTTTCTATTGCTGTCTCGGCTACGTCGGCAGTTGTCAGCGAATAGTTGTAGAGCGTGCTCGGTGTCAGTCCCGTTGCCTCAAAAGCAAAGCCATTGCCCAAATTGTCTGCTGCTGTGAGGCGTACTAGACTACCAATAGGAGCAAGCGAGATACTCTGCAACTGCCCTGTGGTATTGAACACAAGCGTGAAAAATGGTGCTTCTTCCTGCTGCAAATCCAATGTATAAGTAGCGGCATTGCTCGGTGCACCCCATATAAACTTTGCCGATGTCTTTTCCGGAGTAACAGAGAACTCTGCCGGAGTCTTGTCTGTTTCGGTACATTCGATATACTTAAAGTCCCCGAACACCATATCCAAGTCGTACTTATCTTTACTCTCGCACGGCACATAGAGGTGTACATTGTAGTTGAGGAACGAAGAGCGGTCAGCGATAGGCGGCTCGGTCGCTACGATATGTATCTCGTATAGTTTGCGGCTGTTGCAGAAAGCGTTTTCGCCAATAGTTGTTATGCCACTTCCTATCTCTACTTTGTTCAATGCCGTGCAGCCCGCAAAAGCATTGTTGCCTATCTCTGTTACCAAATTCGGCAGTGCTACCGCAGTCAGTAGCGGGTGCTTGTAAAAGGCATTTGTACCAATATAGGTAATGCCATCATGGAACGAAACAGAGGCGATACTATCCCGCAAGAGCAACCACGGCGATGCCGTTGCACTATCCGCCTCGTAGTCATACATAGCCCCTGTCCCCGTAATAGTCAGTGCTTTGTTGGCATATTCCCAATACAGGTTGTCCCCGCACTTGCCCGATGTTGCCGGTACAAAGTAGGCAATTAAGGTGGTGTCTTGCGTTATCGCTAGTACACGCAGATTATCAGTATTTTCATCACTCCAATGAGAGAACTGATAATTAAGGATTAGCAGTAGCCGAGATAGTCCACTCATTATCGTTTCCGTTGCTATTAACACTACCTTTAATTGCATTCTCCGACAGGACGGTTACGGTATATTGTGGCTCATCGCACATTTCTATAAATTCTTGGAATGCCTTTCCGCTTAATCCACTCACATTTCCCCAAGAATTCACATAGACCTCTTTTGTCCCGCAAGGAATATAAACCGAATCAATATGACAACAGTGAAAAGGTTCTTGGGACTCATCGTCGTAATTAAAAGAGGGTTTTTTACTTGATTTTATAGTTAGTTTTCTTAGGTTAGTGCAATAACCAAAGGTACTAGGTCCCAATTCTTCAATATTTTTCCCAAGTATAACAGATGTAAGATTCGTACAAGATTCAAAGACCCCCGGATATCGAATAATTCTACAATATTCGCATTTCCCTAAGTTAGTTACGCTATTAGGAATAGTTACAGAAGAAAGGCTTGTACAATTATAAAAAGCACCATTCCCTATACTCGTTACACTCTCGGGAATAGCAATAGAGATAATCCCCGTGCAATGATAAAAAGCATTATCTCCAATGGTGGTAATGTTTTTGGGGATAGTCGTGTTTTGACACCCAACGATTAGGGTGTTGGTTGATGTCTCTATGATAGCATTGCAGTTATTACGACTATCATACATTGTATTTCCGTCTTTCACTACTACACTATTTAATGAATTACAGTTCTCGAAAATATTATAATAACGACACAATTCGGAACCGGTTTTATCAATCCAACCGATAGCAGTAAGAGTTTTAGGTAGTGTAACAGATGTAAGATTTATGCAATTAAGAAAAATTCCGTCGCCTATAGTTGTTACGCCATCCGGTATCGTAACAGAAGTAAAATTGCTGCAATTGGAAAAGGCATTGCTTCCTATGGTTGTTACACTATTCGGGATAGTAATAGAGGAAAGACTTTCGCAATTTGAAAATGCATAGTCTCCGATACTCGTTACGCTGTTGGGAATGGTGATTGTGGTAAGAGCGGTGCAATTTGCAAACACATAGTTCCCTATATTCGTCACACCATTAGGGATTGTAATCGAAGTTATACCTTTACAACCAGAAAATGCATAATTCCCAATACTTGTTATGTTATTGGGAATAGTAGTTGTATTACAGCCTTTAATAAGCACATTCGTAGTAGTTTCTATGATAGCGTTACAATTATTTCGACTGTCATATACTATATTGTCACTTTCAACAACAATAGAGGTGATACCAGAACAGTTAAGGAATGCATCATTTTCTATACTTGCCACACTATTTGGAATAGTAATAGAGGTAAGACCTGTACAATCAAAAAAGCATACTTTCCAATACTCGTCATGCTGTTTTGGATAGTAATAGAGGTAAGCCCCGTGCAATGCATGAAAGCATCATCGCCAATACCTGTTACAGAAAATGTACTGCCATTAAATGGTACTACAGCAGGAATTGTTACAGAAGTTAATCCTGCGTAGTTGTCTGAATTCTGCGTTTGATATGTTATTTCTACAGTGTAAGGCTCTATATCACTTGTGATATTATAGTACAAGTCGCCATACTTAAAGTCATACGCCCAAAGAGTAGCGGAGATGAGGATTGCCAAACAAAAGGAAAAGATTCTTTTCATAACGCTTGATGTTTATTGTGACTAGATTATTATGTACGGATGTAGTAACCTTACAGGTGTGGAACTTGATTGTTTTTTTGACTTTACCGCGCAAAGATACGGCAAAATGTTTATATACACAAATAAAGTGTGTTTTTTGGCGGGTCAACCGCACCAAGCAATTATTGGTCGACACAGAAAAAGAGGTTGTCTAACAAGTTTTGGTTAGGCAGCCTCTTTTAGTGTTATGTTGGGGATGATGGAGAGTGGTTATTCCGGTTATAAAAAAAAGTCTTTCTGCTTGTTTTTTATTGCAGAAAGACTTGGCTATGTCAAAGA
>CAVEXR010000097.1:0-3285 GCA_963619585.1 Azospirillum sp. CAG:239 | reverse complement strand
TCCATATCAAGAATTTCGGCAGTCGTGAGGAGGCAGCCGACCGTGTTCTCTACGACCTGCTCAACAGTACAGACCTCGGCGAGCCGACCAAGAGCAAAGCCAAAGCCGAGTTCTCCGTATCCTCTCCCGTGCCGCCCAAGTTGCAGGGCGAGACCACCCGTGAGTGGGCAGCCCGTATCGCCGAGTGGCGTCGCCAACAACTCGACCAACAGCAGGTGGAGCAGTATAAGCAACTCATCGGGCAGAACCAATCCCGCCGCAGCCAACTCTACAAACTCATCGTCGATAAGTTCACGGCTATTGACAACTTCCAGCAGTGGCTTGTCGCCCAACACGCTACTTTCGACCCCGATACGATGGATATGCACGCCGACCTCAGCCTTGCGTTCGGTCGTATCGAAACCTTTTCCAACCGCTACAAAGACACCTATATCCAAGGCATAGCCGACACCATTTCCGCCATTAAGAAGGACAAAGACCTCCGTTCCGCCCTGCAAGCCCTCAACCTCCGTTGGCAGAATTTCGAGGACGAGAGCGTCAACGGCAAGCCTCTTACCCTTCGTGAGATAATGGGTGTCTATGCGCAAGCCAAGGACACCCGCGAGGCAGAGGAACTCGGGCTGACCGACCGTGGCGCACAGGGTTTTGTCAATAACCTCGGTATGACCCACGACGAACTCATCAACGCAGTGGAGAGCGCATTGCCGCAGAAGAATATCGACGCTTTCTGGGACGCTGTCTATGCCGCCAATCAGTTTGCCCTCGACTATCAGTTAGCCGCAGGCATGATAGACACTGCCACCCGTGAACGCTACACCCGTCGTTACTATGTCCCGCAGCGCGGATGGCGTGAGCGTGATTTCGACGGCATAGATACCCAATATGTAAAGGACAGCGGCACACACCTCTACGGCAATCCGTACAACGCCGCTCTTGTCCGTGCAAAGGGGCGTCAGTCGCTCGCCTCCGACCCCTTTGCGCTTATCGAGAGTATAGGGCTGACCTCTATCCGTCAGTCGGAGCATAATAAGTCCAAGCAGCACCTGCTCAACCTGCTGCTCGCCAACGAGCGCATAGGCTTGCAGAGCGGTGCATGGACGGTGCGCCAAGTGTGGTCGAAGAATGTCATCGACCCCGCCACAGGTCGTGTCATGCGCAAGCCCGACGGCACACCTATCGAGGCAGAGATTTCCTACGCTGCCCCCACGCAAGCCGAGCGTGAACACGACAATGCTATCCTTGCCGAGATAGACCAACTCCGCCGAAAGCCCCTAACCTCCCATGCCGCTATCGCACACCGCGACGCCGAGATAGACGACTTGCAGAACCAACTCATTTACACGGGTCGTGCCACCAACACGATGATTGAGCGGCGCACCCGTGACGAGAAACGGCAGCACCAAGTGGTCGTACTCAAAGACGGACAGCAGTACATCATCGAACTGCAAGACGAAGCACTCGCCAACGCCGTCAATGGTAACTTTGGAGAAGCCTATAACGCCTACAAGTTGATAAACAAACTCAACGCACCCGCTATCCGTTATATATCGGGTATGCTCACGCAGTACAACCCCCGTTTCGCAAGTCGTAACTTTTGGCGTGACGCACAAGCCGCATTCATCAACAACATGAGCGAGTTAGGCATACGCTTTGCCACCCAAGCCGCTGCCAATATCCCCGTCGTGCAACGCACGATATGGCAGTATATCTTCGCCGACACCTATAAAGATAAGGAGAGTTACGGTGGAAAGTATGGCGACTATCTACGCGAGTACTTCGAGGCAGGAGCGCAGACAGGCTTCTCCTTTATGCCCGAGTTAGACCGCATGGCAAAGGACTTTGATAAGATGATTAAGGGCGACAACGCATGGGACTTGATTTGGGGCAGAGGGGTCAAAGGTACACTCAGTATGCTGACCGAAGCCTCCGAACTCACTGTCCGCTTTGCGCAGTTCGTTACCGCACGGCAACTCGGTTATAGCACGCAGCAAGCCGCCAAGATGGCAAAGGACATCACAGTCAACTTCAATCAGTCGGGATTAGTCAGCAAGGAGATGTCTAAGTACTTCACCTTCTTCAATGCCACTGTGCAAGGTAATATGCGCGAACTCTTACCGCACGGCAAGAACCGCCCTGCGTATGGTAAGGCAGCCCTCAAGTTCGGGGCGAAATTCGCAGGCATAGCCGCCAACTTTGCTCTGCTCGGACTATTCTCCGTATGGCTCAACCCCGATGACCCAGATGATGAGACATGGTTCACGGAGTACGACCGTATGAGTAACTTCATCCTCTTTGGTATGAAGATACCCGTCGTGCATTTCTTCCGTATGTTCTATGCCGCAGGCGTGCAGGCAGCCCTCGCCGCACAGGGGCGCAAGACATGGAAAGACGCTTTCTGTACCTCGGTGGATTATGCTTTAAGCGAACTCGTACCCACCTCGGCATTGCAGTTGCACAATATGTGGGACTACGACGAGGCAACCAATACCGTTGAGTTCACCCCCGCCAAGTATGCGCAGTCTGCCGCACCGAGTGTCGTGTCGCCAGTCATTGATGTCGTAGTCAATCGTGATTTCAAAGGCTCAACCGTCTATCGCAAGAAATGGGACGAGCAGAAGAAGAATATCACCACCGCCAAGCGCAATACACCGCAGTTGGCGCAGGACGCAGCCAATACGCTGCATCGTTGGAGCGGCGGCAACCCGAATGTACCGTACAAAGGCGGCAATACTGACGGTTGGATAGACATCAAGCCCAACGCTATCGAACATCTCGCCGAGGGCTATTTCAGTGGTGTGTGGGAGAGCATAGGGCATACCGCAGGCTTTGCGTACGACGCTTTTACGGGCGGGGACAACTACAAGCATATCACCAACTACCCGTTCTTGCGCGACCTGTTCCGTGATTACAGCGAGGAAAAAGCCTACAACCAAGAGTACTACTCCGTCGTGCAGAAATTGGAGAACTACGAGAAGCGTGTCAATTCGTTCCCAGAAGAGGAGTTTGAGGCGGAGGAGCAGTCCGACCGCTACAAGACCTATGATGAGGCATGCAGTGCATTGGAAGACCTGCCTAACCCGTACAAGGACAAAGAGCAGACTGTCACCGCCGACGACATCAACGCCGTTCTCCGTATCAATATGCAGTTGAACCGTAATCTATTCAAAGACTAACCTATGGCACGCCCCACAAACGAAGAGAGATATTCACCTGCTGCGCAGCGTGAGGAGCTCCGCAAACTCTGCGGGGACGCCATTGTCAACCTGCGCCGCCAGATTAAGAACG
>CAVEXR010000096.1:1867-3285 GCA_963619585.1 Azospirillum sp. CAG:239 | reverse complement strand
TTTATAGACTATGCATTGCGTCGGCGCTTTGCTTTTCTGACGGTTAAGGCTAATCGGAGTGTGATAGAGCACTACTGTGCAGATACAAAACAGAGAGCCTTGGCTTACTTTGATAAGGTGAATGAACATATTAAGAACTATTCTTCAGAGAATGTAGAAGACTTGATGATAGGGCATAGTTATTTCCTTGCAGATGATGAGAAACAATTAGAACTGAAGTGGAAATATGAAGTCCTTCCGTTGTTGGCAGAGTATTACAAGGATGGCCTAATTACGAAACCCTTTGAGGTATGATTTGCGTAACAGAACAAACAGCGATAGAAGAAGCATTGGTGCAACAACTTGGGTTGGAGGCTCCATTTGCTTCTTTGCCATTGGGGTTATCTTGCGGAGGAGATGGAAGGATTTGGAGTAGTTACTATATCGGACTGGCTGAATTAAAGAATGAATCGCTCGCTGTTGTACCTAAAGTCAATAATTTGGACTTTATGGCTTTGTTTGCATCTGCGCTGCAATATCAACCATCTGCCGACTATTTCGCAGAGAGTTACAACATCGAATGGGACAAAGAAGCGAAAGCGAATGCGCAACTATACGATGTGTTAACGCCGTTGTTGGTTGTTCAATACTTAGCGATATTGGATAAATTGGTCGGGCGTGGATTGCGGAGAGACTATGTTCAAAGAGAAGAAAATTTTCATAGTAAGATAAGAGGGAAAGTAATGGTCAGCAGGCAATTGAGACAGAATGTAATAAACGGACGGAATGACCGTTTATTCTGCCGGTTTCAAGAATACACGGCGGATATTCCGGTAAATCGATTGCTGAAGAAGGCATTGGATGCAGCGTTGTCTCTCTTAGGCGATGTACGCGCTATTTCCAAAGATATACAATCGAATATATTTCTTTCCTCAAAACTAAGGGCAATAGAGGCATTTCGGAGTATTAGTTCGGATATTTCGCCGCAGTCAGTTAGGACAACCAAACACGATAAACTGAATCGGTATTATCCGGAGGCAATTCTTTTGGCAAAACAGATTCTCAAACATTATGATAACTCCGTGAGCAGTTCCGGGTGTGAGAAAAAAGTACCTCCATTTTGGATTGATATGTCTCGGTTGTTTGAGGTGTATGTTTTGGGCTTGCTTGAGTCTCATTATCCCAATGCAATCAAGTTTCAAGTAAATGGCAGTTACGGAACACGATGTGATTATTTGCATACCGAAGAAGGCATTGTGCTGGATGCAAAGTATAAACTTTGGTACAACTCTCAGGCAGACAGAGCCGCTCACGATGATAGTTTGGTTGCTGATATTCGGGAAATTAGTGCGTATGCTCGTGATGAAAAGTTATTGAAGAATTTCACAACACCTCAATATCCTGTGTCTTGTGTAATTATTCATCCGGGGAACACTCAG
>CAVEXR010000096.1:0-1857 GCA_963619585.1 Azospirillum sp. CAG:239 | reverse complement strand
GCTTTGACCAAAGAACATGAAATAGAAGGGTACAGAGATTTTTATCACATTGCAGTTCCATTACCGATAAAGAAATAGCCTGTTTGTGGCTATAGTGCTTATTGCAAAAAAATGACCTATATGCCAAAATCTACATTGGATAGTACTTTTTCTGTGTACGCCGCCGTGTTGTGGCAGTTAGACGATGTACCTTTGCAGCGGAATTAAAACCAATAACAAAAGAACTACTAAAATTAGTAACATTATGAAAACTATTCAATCTTCAATGACTGTTGCGGATGCAATAGAGAACATTCGACGAAACAATTACTTGTTGTTCCCTGTTAAATGCGATTTCGAGTGGTCTGCAGATAGGGTAGAGTATCTGTTCGATAGTTTGGCAAAGGGCTATCCAATAGGTTCAATGGTGTTTTGGAAGGTTCGTGGTGATGCCAAAACTTCGACTCAATTCCGGCGTTTTAGAGACTGCAACTATGGTGATATCCATTATGCAGAACCCATTGATACTTTTTCGGTAGATGATTTCTACTGTGTCCTTGATGGTCTGCAGCGTTTGGCAGCGTTATATATTGGGCTGTGCGGTAGTTTTGTGTATTATCGTAAATACTATGATTCTGCGGATACGACTGAACGGAATTGCCGCCCGACAAGACATTTATATTTTAACCTAACTCAATGTGAGGCTGTTCCTGAGTCGGATGATGAATCAGAGGACGAATTAGAGGACGAGGTGAGGCATAGCCGCACCGATTTCCGTTTATGGAAGGACACCGAAACGAATTGCGTAGGTCTTTATGTAGATTCAAATGGAAATAAATGGTATCGTGTCGGAGATATTTTAACTAGCAAGGTGCTTAATTTTTGTGAAGAACATCATCTCAACGATACTGAAAGGGAAAACTTCTTTAAGTTGTATTCTGCAATTTGTACGACTAATTCGATATATTATGATGAATTGGATGATACAACCTTTGCTACGGCAAAGGACATATTTGTTCATGTTCACAATGAGCGAATTCGATGGGCGTGATGTCTATGCGTATTGCCGCTAGGTGTAGTTAGACATACAAAACGGATAGAAATCTATTTTCGTAATGCAAGACCAACCACATAACAACATCCTTTTTCTCGATTTCGACGGAGTGCTCAGTACGGGCACTCCGTCGTATCGGGATGAGTTTGGCGAGGTGTTCAATACGCAGGCAGTGGAGCAACTTCGGCGTATTGTGGAGCAGAGCAATCCGAAGATAATTGTTTCTTCTTCGTGGAAAATGCTTGGATTTGGAACGCTGCGAGAGATGTGGCGTGAACGCAGTTTGCCGGGACAGATAGCAGGCGTAACGCCCTCAGAACGCTCGGACGAGTGGCTGCTAACCGGTATGCCGCCAAGTCCGCAGACGAAAGGAGTGGAGATACAACAATGGTTAGAAGAGCATCCCTATACGCACTACGCCATTCTTGACGACGAGGATGTGTGCCTCAATGATGAGATGCGTCGGCATTGGGTGCAAACCGACCCCGTTGTCGGTATTACGCCCGAAACCGTTGCCCAAGTGTTGCGCCTATTCTCTTTGTAGTCCGTTTGGTTCTTGCAGAAAATAGTTGTATCTTTGCAATGGATTTCTAAGACAACGCACTGTTCTTTGTTTATGACTACCTATATTGCAGATACTGCCCATTATACGGAAGTGCTGACACGCGTTGTGCAGGTGCGGCACTCGCTGTGGATTGGTACGGCGGACATCAAAGACCTTTATGTGGACTTGCCGTCCTCGTGTGGGCGTGCGTCTGTCGGTAGTCGCCTTATTCATGCCAAAGAGCCGGGACCGAATTTCCGAGAAGACTTCGATAGGTATC
>CAVEXR010000095.1:0-3322 GCA_963619585.1 Azospirillum sp. CAG:239 | reverse complement strand
GCCTGTATATCGAAATGAAAAACGGCAAGAAAGGCAGGCTGTCCGACCAACAGAAGCAACTCATCAACCTCTTGCAGTCCTACGGCAACAAGGTGGTCGTCTGCCGCACGATAGAGGATTTTATCAAGGAGGTAACTATGTACCTGCAACCGAAACCAATATATCAACAACTATAAAGCATAAACCAACACAAAACCAATAGCCTATGTACGCACGCACATCTTGTCAGACAGAATACACAGAGATAGAGCCGAATATGCTTATGCCGTATCGCACCCCGTGGTGTGATATGCTCGGCTGTTGTTCGGGAGAAACAATGGACATCCTGCACTTGTACTACCCGCTTGCGCTCTTGCAGGAGGAGATACACAAGCGCACCTCGTATCTCGGCAAGCACAGAGGCACGGAAAACGCTCCGCACCTGCTCGACCTTATCGCTATGACAAAAGACGAGAGCGACCTGTTCCACTCGTTCGCCCGCTCGGCAATGGCAAAAGTGTTCGACCCACTCGGCAAGCACACCCGCCATATAGAGAAAGCCTATATATGGGATGTCAATTGCCGCACTATAACGCTAACGCACGGAGCAGTACCACCGCAGACCTACATAAAGGGCGACTATATTCTCTACAAGCATATTCTGTATCTTGCTACGGGAGCAGGCGATAGCGATACGCTTGCCAACCTCGCACCGACAGAGGACTACCGAGAGAGTATTCACTACATCATTCAGTGGGACAAGAACCTCAACCCAAGTTTCATTGAGCCGTTAGACCAATCGGTGCAAGACGCATTGATATATTTCATTATTTGGAAATGGTTGCTCTCTGCATACCCAGACGACGCAAAAGTCTATGAGGCGCAGTTCCAAGACGCAATCAGCGACATACGAAAGTTCTCTGTGCGTATGTTGCCCGCAGTAATTGATAGAATACCCCGTATCTTTTAATCCCTTTGTCTTATGGATAGCGAGAGCGTAAAAGCAATAGAGTTGAGTGGCATTGTGCATAATGCCACTAAGATAGGTGTGCAGGATGGCGACTGCGAGGACTTGGTCAATCTGCGTTTCAAAGACGGCTCGTGGCGTGCAAGCGGTGACGGAAAGCATGTATTCTCTATGCAGTACCAATCGGATGTAGCCAACACCAACGGACTAACCTATACGCAGTTGTATATTCACACCAATGTCTATCGGCATATTCTCGGTGTGCGTGACGGCAGGCTCTATTGGTTTGGCAATATAGACGCAGACGGAGTGTTCGAGGCTTTGGACACGCCCGCAGAACTTACAACTGTGTCAGGCGATTTGTATATCTGCCAAACGGGACACCTGCTCACTATCATAGACGACGCAGGCGGCTTTGAGTACTTGTTGTTCAAGCCCGCCGACACACTCTATAAGAAACTCTATGTAGACGAGAACGGCTCGCAGACTGACAGAGGTGTCTATCCTTTCGGTGCTATTCATTTCAACTGGGCAGACGCAGGCGAAGCAGGCACTATCAATGACGACAAAACAAACCAAGAGGGGTGGGACGAATGGGGTAAAAGAACAGACTGGAGCGACGGAGGTCGGATAATAGAGATAAGAGGAAAGAACTTTGGCAGCCTTTCAGGTGGTGGATTGGAAACACTCCATAACACGATGGTTGAGATGTATGGCAAACTCCGTGAAAAAAACTATTTCACAGACCCATTCCTTGTATGTGCTGCGATAAAACTATATGACGGCAAATATATGTATGCCTCTGCGCCTACAATGATATTCCCTCGTCAGCGGGCATATAACACAAAAAGTCGCTGTGTACACAAAAACCCGACAGATAAACTAAATGATGGGTTTGATGAGATAACATCGAGAGGTGTCTATTCTAATAATGGCGCATTGCTTCTACCTAATGATACCATATCGGCAGATTGGGGTATGCCATACACCCATATAGATAATATACCCGGTCATATTCTCCATACACCTACGGATTTAACCGATGAGATAGGTACAAAAAGTATTCGCCCCGGAGAGATAGACGACTTCCAACATGCAAGGCAAGGTGGTGAAGATGTGTCTGGAGTATTCCGAAATGGTATATATGCTACAACACGATATACCATAGGAGGCTCTCTGTATGCGCCTGTTGGTTACTATGGCAGTGAAAAATCGTCTTGGAAGTTCCAAATACGAGGCTGCAATCTATGTGTGTCTATCGACAGTAACCTATTAAAGATAATGGAGGATAACAAAGATATATTTCAATCTCTCTGTATCTTTATCACACAACCATCATCTGTCTATGAGATGGATGTAGAAAAAAAAGGCTGGTGCAGACGGACATTAGATACTGTTGATGGTAGTGCTACAGTTACTAATGGTAGTATAACGACCACACAGTTTTTTCGTACCTCTGTAGCCAATATGTCCTATATGCCAAAACAGCGTGGTAACGATGACATTCAATACGACTTATTACATAGTCAATTTTATCTGCTCCGAGAGTACACACAAGATGAGTTACCTAATTTACTTAACAATCCAATAGTAGATTTACAAGACCCGAAATACGATGGAGTATTAAATAATATCGCCCAACAAGATACTCTAAAAGTTGAGGCAGTTACCCGATATTCCTATATTCCAAAAGTACAATACATTTATAATGGACGACTGCATATTGCCAACTACATTCGCACGCAATTTCATGGTTATCCACTTGATACATTTCATTTGAATAATCACTCATTGCAGTATTATCAGGATGGAAATGAATTCCGTTATTTCAAAGAGGCGTTATTCAAACTCACATCGTTCCACGATGACACACTATCTGAAAAGCGTACGACTCACTATCTAAATAGGTGGGCTAGTACTCAATTAAGAGAAGCAGTCCTAAAATCCAAAGATGTATCTGCATATATATTAGTAGAGGTCGAAACAATTAACAATGGAATACAAAATGTATGCAAGTATATCCCATTCACAAGCACAGGTAATAGCGATTTTATAGAGACACTTGACACGATACTATCTTTCCCTGATAGTCGTGCCAAGAAAATGACCATTAGTATCTTGGAGAATACAGATGGAAGTACAATGACGCTATATAAAAAAGAGTTTGAACTAAAACCTCATCCTTATTTGAATTTAGCCTATTATATAGACAAAGAACTTAGTCCGATAGAGTTAGATAAGAAAGGTACAAAATCGGTAACAGAATATCAGACAAACAAAAAACCAAATTTTAATCCTGCACCCGAAGAAAATAACACCAAGGAGGACTACCCCAACGGCTTGAAAGTGAGCAGCACGAACAACCCGCTCTATTTC
>CAVEXR010000094.1:0-3453 GCA_963619585.1 Azospirillum sp. CAG:239 | reverse complement strand
CCACGGGACACCGCGATGCCGTTACCGCCCGTACCTACACCCGCAGCGGTTCGGGAAGCGGCAGTGATACGACAAAGACAGTCAAAATACGAGTCAAAAATGCAGACGGTACTATCTCAACGGAGGACTTTCACATTCCTGCTAACGATTTCGATGCAATGGGGCGTTACTTGTCTACTGCATACAACAACCTCGATTCAGATGATAAGGACAATGTCAATAAGTTACTATCAGCAAGTGGTATAATGCCGCGTGATACAGGCACGGGTAAGAATACCTACGATGGTGCAGACTTACTTTCGAGCGGTATTGTGTTCGATGACCCGCAAGTACGAGCTGAGTTTATAAAGGTAATCCAACAGGACGGAAGCAGGACACCGGAGGAGAAACAACGCATTATTGATATTATGCAGCAGTACCCGACGGAAACCGAACGAACAAAAAGTTGGTGGCAGCGGTTCAAGGAGAAAATGGGCTGGGCTGATAATGGCGGCTATAATCCCGAAAAACAACAAGAAGAAGAGGAGCAAAACATCGCAGAAACAGAAGGCGGACTATAATAGATTAGCCATATGGCAACGATTACAGACATATACAAGAAAGCCGTTGATAACGGCGTGTTATCTAACCAAGTAAGTGAGGAGCGTTTCTCACAAATGCTTCAAAATGACCAAGAGCGTAAAGCCTATTGGGAGTTTGCGCAAAAGAAAAAGCCGGGGTTCTATTCCTCCGACTATGATACATTTTCCAAGAACTCTTCCACATTACTTGCAGCGTCTGTACAACAGCCCGCAGAGGAAAAGCAGGAAGTGAAACAACCCGCAGCGACTGAGCAACCACAAGGTATAGCAGCAGTTTCAACTAACCCGACAGTAAAAGACCACCCTGCACCAACGACGGAGCAGGAATACCAAGCCAACCTCGCTGTGCAGAACGAGGACGCTACGCCTCTGCCTGAGAATGTGGCGACACCATCTCAACAACAACCGGAGGAAAAGAAAAGCAAAAAATCGTTTTGGCAACGCTTTGGCGAACACGCCTATCAACAAGCCATGCGAGAGCCAACGGCGCAGATAGCCACTGCGGTCATGGAGCAGAACGCGCAGAAACAAGTCGAGCAAGAGAAACAGCGCAAAGAAGAAGAGGCAAAGCAGAAAGAAGCCACCGAGCAGATAGAGAAACGCCGTCCATTGTTTGAGGCGCATTGGAATGGAGCAGACGGCAAGGAGGGCGACGCCGCACGATTGGATAGAGTTATGCAGTCGGCAGTCGATAAAGCCCATGCCGCAGAAAGCAAGATAGCCGATGAGTATGGCAATACCTATCGGTTTACGGGTATGCCCGGCGGTACACGCCTCGCAATGGGGTTGGAGGAAAAGAAAGCCTACAACAAAGAGGCATCGCCCGATGTTATTATGGAAGCGGTTACCGAGTCTATAGATGAGGACTACCAAGCCGCACTTGCCGCGTTCAACAAAAAGACCGGCGGAAATACGAATGCTGCTGTATCTCGCCCTATGACAGACGAGGAATTGGCTGCTATGTACCAGCAGGCAGGCATTATGTCGCCGGAGGACTACGAGTGGTATCGTCAGTATGTGCAGGGCAAGATGCAGGAGAAATTCGCCGCTATGGATGTGCCGCAGAACAAAATGGATTACTTTGTCAATAAGTTTATGCAGAGTAACCTTATCGGGCAGTTGGCTACGCTATATACAGACACGCCCTATCAAAGAGCCTCAAAGGCGCAGGGTGTGGAGACCTACGAAAAAGAACATGACGATTTCGGAACGAAAGCGGTTGGCTTTGGTGCAGATGTCGCAGGGCTGTTGGCTGACCCGACTATGATTATAATGCCTATGGCGGGCAGCGCACTCGGTGGAGCAGCCGTTCGCGGTATAGCAGGACAGACACTCAAGCGTGTAGGCTATGCCTCTGCCGAAGATATTGCTGCACGAGCCATGGCACAGCGTGGCGTTTTGCGCACGGCAAACCGCTTGGCAGGCAGTGCATTTACCTTTGCAGGCATAGACGCTACCCACGATGTCGTCAATCAGTTATACCAACCAATCTACAACGAGGAAACAGGCAAGTACGAAGACGGTGATTGGCATCCGTGGCAAACAGCAAAGGCGGCAGTCAAAGGCTCAATCACTGGTACTGTATTTGGCGCGGCTGGATTATTGGGTGACCATGTGCAGCATGTAGTCGGAGAAGCGTGGAATAGAGCCGCAGGTGTTGTAGCAGGAAAAGCAACACACTTTGTAGGCGGCACAAACGCTATGGTCGGCTCGTCTGTTGTATCGCAGATATTGCAGGGCAAGAGCGTAACCGACATTAATTGGGGCGAGGAATATGCAAACGCGGCGGCTATGCAGTTGGTGTTCGACTTGCAGGGCGGAGTGCGTAATTTAGAGAGAGTATGTCGAGATGCAGCAGAGCATGGCAAGTCGCTTTCCTTGCCGCAAGCCTTTGTTGCCAATTGGCAGCGGATGAAAATAGACCCTTATGCAGGTAGTTTCACTCCGGAGGAGATAGAGCAGTTTAACAAAGCAGGCTATAAGGGTAAGAATGGTTACGAGTTATTGCTCAACCTCAATGGCGGCAAGGAATACAAAAATCTCAACGAATTATACGATGTATTGGAGCGGGTATCGCAAGACCCGACTATTGACACGCAAGCCAAGTATCGTCTTGCCAGTCTTGTCTACGGAAAGGTAGAAGGGAATGTGCGCCCTGTAATGACTAACATTTACCAAGATGAGCAGGGGCGTTATGTAGTCCGCACTTATGATACCGCAGGACAGAATTATGAGACCCGCCAATTTACCAACGAGAAGCGGGCGCAGGACTTTGCTGCCGAGCGTCGTATAGAGACACAAACGAACCTCAAACAATGGGCGGAGGGAGTAGTCCGCAACGCTACCTTTGCGCAGGAAATGCAGCGTATCGCAATTAATGCGGTGGTAGAGATACAGAAAAAGTACCCTCAATATACCACAGAGCAAATCTATGATATAATGCGAGAGGCAATGCTCAACCCGCACACAGAGAAAGGCACAGCACTTGCCCAAGATAGCGATAGAGCCGCTATACGCACACTATTCGAGCAGTATCTCAGTACCCATAGACCTGCTTATAGCGACGCGCTCGGGGCTATACGGCAGGAAGTTGCCGATAGATACGGTATCACCGCAGATGATGTGCGACGCATTATAAGCAATGAATACAAGGAGTTAGATGTGCTACGAGAGCGAGGTATCTATGACGATTATGTATCTCGCTTAGTAGATGCCATGCCGAAAGCAAGAAAAGCGCAGACTGCGGAACAAAATACACAATACGCTGTAACCCAAGCCGAGCAACAGGCAGCCGTCCGCGAGCAGGTAGAGCAACAAGTCGCACCCCTTACCAACCAGACCGACGGCAAGGTCTATGCCGTTACGCGTGCCG
>CAVEXR010000093.1:0-3524 GCA_963619585.1 Azospirillum sp. CAG:239 | reverse complement strand
TCCATATCAAGAATTTCGGCAGTCGTGAGGAGGCAGCCGACCGTGTTCTCTACGATTTGCTCGACGGTACAGACCTCGGAGAACATGCTAAGAACGAAAGTAATAAAGAGTTCTCTGTCTCATCTACGACCGGAGCAGAGCCACATCTAACTCGGAGCGAGATAGTAACGAAAACATTGGTACAGAATGCGCAGAATGATTATAACACAATGCAGAGTGCTATCAAGAAAGTCGGAAAAGATATTAGGGGAATACGAAAAGCCATGCGTTTACAATCGGAATACGACCGCAATGTAGTTAGTTCGTTACTCAATCTATATAGTACTCTTATGCAGAGCAATAGCGTATGGGCTGGGTATATGCCTGACACATCGCACCGTATCGCTTCGCAAATAGTTTATGCAATCGGTAAGGAGAATATAAGCAAAGAGGTAAATACTATATTTGATTACATAGTAGATGCGCAAGCAAAAGCCGCACAGCGTCAATGGGACAAATTGCGCAATACGCCTATTGAGAAAATCAATATAAGCGGTGTTGTATCGCAGGGTAAAGTCGCAATACAAGGACAGCATGCACTCCGGGCACTTAATGAGGCATTAGATAATAACCTATCTACCGAGCAATTGGAAGAATTGATAGGGAAAGCGATGTCTAACGAGGCAAGTGCAACAGACGAGAGCCTACGCACACAGTTTAAGGGGCGTTGGATTGGTTATAGCATAGCGCAGCAACACTTGGAGCGTATTGACAACCTCAAACAAGAGCGTATGCAATTGCAAGACGAGTTAGACGCTGCCCGCAATAATAAGTCTCTCAAGCCGGCAGCACGCCGTCAGTTAGTAGAGAACATAAAAGAAGCTATGCGGGACAACTATTTGGAACAAGCAGATGCCTATGCACAATCATACAATAACCTACAAGAATATGTAGCCGGTCAAGCAGAGAAAGCAAAAGGCTTTATCGAAAAGCAGAACGCCAATCGTGAAAAGATACGCAGTTACGCAGCCAAAGACCTCGAAGGTATTGCCACAAACCCCAATCGCCTCCGCACCAAGCGTGAGATAGCCCGTTCTATTTGGGACGCATTTGCTTCACCTATGCGTGATTTGCAATCAATGTTGCGTCTCTGTGGTAGGAATACCCCCGACGGTGAGGGCTATCTGTATAATCATTTTATGCGTAATTGGATGGACGGAGCAGACCGGGAGCAAGCAGGACTTACCGAAGCGAGCCACACATTGGACACTAAGATGTCAGAACTTACACATGGCAAATACAAGACATGGGAGGAAGCAGCACGCAAGATAAACGACAAAAGCCACAATAAGTTCTCTATAACTATGTTGAATGGCGTAGATGGTTCTGGTAATCCTATTGAGGAAGAAATACCACTCAATGCCGGCAATGCGCTCTATATCTATGCCGTCAATAAAATGGAAGACGGGCGGATGAAATTAAACGCAATGAACATCACAGAGGAGGATGTTGAAAAACTCACAAACGAGGTTCGTGATGTATTCGGTCAAGAAATTCTGGATGTTGTTGATTGGATACAAACAGAGTATTTCTCGCAGTTGCGCAATCGTTACAACCCGATACATGAAGATTTGTTTGGTGCGCCAATGGACGCAATAGAGAATTATTTCCCGCTGCGTATCAATTCTAATGCACGCCAAAAGAACGAAGACTTAGGCAGTCCCGATACCGACGCATCTCGCCTACTGACAGGCACAAGTACTGGGGCAATTAAACGCCGTACTCGTAATTCTCTGCCGCTCGATGTACGCAATGCAGATTTCTTTACAGAGGTCATTCGTCATATTGCCCAAATGGAGCGTTGGTCTGCCTTTGCTCAACTGACAAGAGATGCCAATATCTTATTCTCGGACATTGATTTCCGTAATCGTGTAAAGGGAATGAACGGCACAATATATGGTAAGGGAGACCAACTCTACAACCACATGAAAGACGCTTTCAAGGTGGCACTTGGAACATACCAATCCAAGGCAGACCCATTCTCGGAATTTACTCTGAATATGGCAAAGGGCGTTACATCGGCGAAAATCAATTTCCGGACATTCACGGCTCTCAAACAATTAGCCTCATTCCCCGCATTCCTTACCTATATGACTGACGGCGTATTCGTCAAGTCGTACCTACACAACTGGATGAAACCGCACGAGACAATGAAATGGGCAAGAACCACTCTGCCTAATTTCGACAAGCGTATAAGCAAGCGTGATATGGGCGATATGCGTCTTATGCAGCGTTCCACCGATTGGCAATGGAATAAGCGACTACTTGAATTGAGTAGTAAATACGGCATGGCTGCCAATGTATTCTTTGATGTACTCACTTGCGCGACAGGAGCAAGAGCAGTATATGATAGCAAGTATGCAGATTATATCAATAAAGGATACACAGAGGCTGAGGCTGCAAAACGAGCAAGACAGGACGCAGAGGTATCTTTCAATACCTCTCAGCAGTCATCCGAGGGTGCTTTCATGGCACCGGTGCAAGTAGACCGTAATCTATTTACGGCAGCCTTGACTGTATTCCGCACATCTAACTTCCAATACACACGCAATTTCTTCTATGCAGTCCGCACCTTATTGAACAACCGAGGCAAGAAAGACAAAATGACTGCTTCTCGTGCTAAACAATATATTGCAGATGGACTTACCGAAGAACAGGCACGCAGAGCAGCCGAGATAGATTGGCGTAAGGCAAACATCTCGGCAACCATTGGGGTCGTTGTATACGGTGCGCTATTGAACTTACTGTGGCGTTTGGTTGGCAATGCTCCTTACTATCTATTTGGAAAGGACAATGAGAAAAAGAAAGAACTTGCCAAGGACGCTGTAACCGGAGGTATGCTTTTCAGTCCATTCGACGGATTAATAGGTGGTGGTATTGTAGAGAGTGCATTAGACGGACATGCAAATGTTGTAGATATGTTCGCTCCTGAGTTGCCGTTCACACAAGACGCAAAGAAAGCAGAGCAATACTTGCAAAACGACAAGTATGCGGAGTTTGCCTCGCAAGCACTTTCGGTACTTATGCAGTCCTGTGCAGGGTTCGACCCTATGACCGCAGCAGACATCATCGCTCGAGTAGCAACGACCATTGATAGCGAGCAAGACCTCAGTGCAGCCGTTCAGTCTATGCGCATCTCGCAGGCGTTACTTAGTATTCCGCAATCACAATACGAGCAACTGCTAATAGATGAGGTCATCAACAACCGCAAGGACTATCGTGACGCTGTCGAGGACTACAAACGATATATGGCAGTCCATACTGCACCGCTGACATGGTTCTTGCGTAGCGATAATGCGACCGTAACGGTAGAAAAGAATGCAGAGAGACGCTTTAAGAAATTATATAACGAACGAAAGGAACTTAGAGACTAACTATGGCACGCCCCACTAACGAAGAGAGATATTCACCTGCTGCGCAGCGTGAGGAACTCCGCAAACTCTGCGGGGACGCCATTGTCAACCTGCGCCGCCAGATTAAGAACG
>CAVEXR010000092.1:0-3713 GCA_963619585.1 Azospirillum sp. CAG:239 | reverse complement strand
GAAAGACGCAAATAAGGGTCGTCTGTCCGACCACCAAAAGGAACTCATCCCCCGCTTGCAAGCCTACGGAAATAAAGTCGTAGTCTGCCGCACGATGGCGGAGTTCCGAAAAGAGGTGGAAACCTACCTAAAATACAGTATTAACTCTTAATTAATCGAATTATGTTAATCGAATTAAAACCAAATTGGGTAATTCCCGACGGGCATTGTTGCCCAGCCACCCCGAGTAGTGGAAACCGCACGCTGCACCTTTTCTATTCTCTGCTTTCGTTGCAGAAAGAGATAGAGAAGCGTACATTCTACCTGGGTAAGTATCGTGCGGATAAGGAAAACGGAGTACCTCACTTGCTTGACCTTATCGGTATGAGCCGTGATGAAACAGATATCCTCTATCCTTTTGCCAAGTCTGCTATGGCGGATGTGTATGACGCTTTGAGCAGTTCCACGATAGGCATACCTAAAAAATACCATTGGGAAGACAAACCTAATGTAGCCGCTATTAAGCAGCGTATCAAAGCGGCAAGTACACTGCAGCAATCCACCTCCACTATCGCTGCCACAGCGCAAACAGACTATCTCAAAATCGCAGGTACGATAGACTTCGATATTTCCAACGAGGCACAAGATGTGCAGGATAGTATTGTGAAAAAGGCTATCTGCCCCGACATCTCTTTGGTAGTGAACTACGCAACCACCAAGAACAATATCGCTACAGGCGACGCAGTGATTACTACTTATACCATTCCCGTTACGCTGACCGCACAGCATATCACCCCGACAAACACGAGCGCAACTCCGATAACCCTCCAAGTATCTTGCAGTCTGCCTTTCTCGCTCAAAGCGCAGGACGGTATATACACCGCAGAGCAACTCTCTGGGGACATTACCATAACAGACTTGGCTCTGTCGTCCTACTACGAGTATATACACCCGGAGGTAGTACTTGCAGGTACGCAGTTTACCATTACCAACAACACCTCTGCGCCTGCTGCTACCGAGTATAAGGCGTTGCAAGAGTTTACAACAAACGACCTGCCCGATAAGTTGAGTACCGTGGCAGAGGTTGTCGAGCAGGGTGAAATCATCGAAGAGGGTATTCATTACTACTTTGATATACCGAACTATTTCAACGACACGCTGATAGAGCCGTTGGATAATGCCGTGCTTGAAGCGTTGGTTAATCGTGTTATATGGCATTGGCTTGTCATCTCCTATCCGAGCGAGGCAGCCACCTACGACGCACTCTACCAATCATCCATTGCTTCGCTCAAGACGCGTTGCAATATCTTCCAAAAGCATTGGACGCAGCGTACACCGCGCATATTATAATCTTTCAACCTTGGGGCGGAGAGTACAATGCCGCCCCGAGGTTCTATTAACCAAATTCATAGTATAGCCTTATGGATAGCGAGAGCGTAAAAGCAATAGAGTTGAGTGGCATTGTGCATCATGCCACTAAGATAGGTGTGCAGGACGGCGACTGCGAGGACTTGGTCAATCTTCGTTTCAAAGACGGCTCGTGGCGTGCGAGCGGAGACGGCAAGCATGTATTCTCCATGCAAGCCAACACCAACGGACTTACCTATACGCAGTTGTATATTCACACCAATGTCTATCGGCATATTCTCGGTGTGCGTGACGGCAGGCTCTATTGGTTTGGCAATATAGACGCAGACGGAGTGTTCGAGGCTTTGGACACGCCCGCAGAACTTACAACTGTGTCAGGCGATTTGTATATCTGCCAAACGGGACACCTGCTCACTATCATAGACGACGCAGGCGGCTTTGAGTACTTGTTGTTCAAGCCCGCCGACACACTCTATAAGAAACTCTATGTAGACGAGAACGGCTCGCAGACTGACAGAGGTGTCTATCCTTTCGGTGCTATTCATTTCAACTGGGCAGACGCAGGCGAAGCAGGCACTATCACAGAGGATAAAACCGGGCAAGACGGGTGGCGCAAATGGGGTTCCAATAGTAGCGATTGGGAGGGGGCAACATATCCGTATTTCGCCGGGGAAAAAAAGAAAGAAATATGTGGTGGCGATACAGATGCAGAAGCCGTACACAACGAAATGGTTACTATATTTGGAAAGGCAAAAGAGAAGAACTATTTTACAGACCCATTCCTTGTATGTGCTGCCATTAAACTCTACGACGGCAGGTATATGTATGCCTCTGCGCCTGCGATGATATTCCCGCGTCAGCGAGCATATAACTCATCCTCTCGCTATACCTATGCGCAGGACACAAACCCGGCGCACCAGAGTACAGAAGCGAAAGAGTTGGTGTCTATATCTTCCGATGCCGCATATTCTTGCAATGCTATTATTGGGTATCCTAAAATGAAAGGAACGGCGTCAGATTATACTATTGAGAATTATGCAGCAACGAGAACGAATGCGGACTTGACAAACGAAGATGTATCGAACGATTACGGTACATGGAAAAATGCTCGTTTGGCAGACGAGAATACGCTTGGCGTATTTAGAAGCGGTGTTTGCACGGCAGCATTAGACGGAAATATCAAAGCCTATGAGGCGTGGAAATTCCAGATACGAGGTGTAAATCTATGCATACATATAGATGAGGATTTGATACAAAAACTGCGGGATAATGAGGATGTATTCCAATCGCTGTGTATCTTCGTAACCACGCAATCGCCTGTATATGATATGGACGAAAGCAGTAAGAATATCCGATTTGCGTTCAATGATACAGTAGTTTCCTATACGCATGTGCGCTGTGCCAACGCCTCATACATCCCTACTCGCCGTAAAGACGCAGACATCCGCTACGACCTCTTGCATAGTCCGTTCTATCTACTCCGAGAGTACACGCTCAACGAGTTGCCGAACCTGCTAAAAAATCCCGTTGTAGATTTGACAGACCACAAGTACAAAGGCTTGCTCGAAAACATTACGCAGAACAACACGCTTTCCGTAGAGGCAAGCAGTCGTTACTCCTATCTGCCAAAGGCGCAATACAACTACAATGGTCGTCTGCATATAGCCAACTACACGCAGACGCAGTTTCACGGTTACCCGCTTGATACTTTTCACCTCAACAACCACTCTCTGCAATACAAGAGCGGCGAGCAGTTTATGGAAACGCTCAATAATGTCAAATCGTACTACGATGACACACTCTCCGAGCCGAGAACCAAGTACTCGTTATCATTAAACAACGCAAGCGAGTATGGGAATGCCGTTGCGGCGTATGTCACGACCGAGATAGAAACAGCAGACGGCACGCAAAAGGTATGCCGTTACATCCCGTTAGGTGGTAATAAGACGCTGCCGTCGGGCGACTTTATCGAACAGCCCGCCCCGCTGCTTACTTTCCCCGATAGCCGTGCCAAGAAAATGACTATCAGCATCGTCAAATTTACACCCGAAACCACTATTCCGGTTGGCTTGATTACCCAAAAGATACCGGCAACTACCATTGTCTATTCCAAGACTTTCGACTTAGAGGCGCACACATCGCTCAACATGGCGTACTATATGACGGACGATTTGCTGCCTGCTACACTGACGGCTACCCAGTATAAGAGTTCGGGAACATTAGACCTTTTGAACCCGGACGCAAGCACTTACGACTTTAAGGCAGAGAACGCTCTCAAAGCCCACACCGCCCCCGCAGAGGAGCGAGTGACGGAGGACTACCCCAACGGCTTGAAAGTGAGCAGCACGAACAACCCGCTCTATTTC
>CAVEXR010000091.1:1335-3801 GCA_963619585.1 Azospirillum sp. CAG:239 | reverse complement strand
CGTTGTAATACTTAACAACAAGTGTTTTTGCCGTTTCGTACGGCACGAAAAATTTTGTGTTCATGCTTTTTTTTACTTTTAATACTCTCCGTATAATTTTATTTCGAAATTAAAGAAATTAAAGAAATCGCTCTTGTATTCATTTTCGAGCAAAATCTCCCATTTATCTCTATACGATTTGACTAAACTATCCAATTCAAAATATAGGTCATTATCATCGGTTGTTATGTCTATTCGAAGATAAACGCTATTGCCATTTGTGTAGGCCGATATATATAGGTTATAGCCATTTAGTCTAAATTCTCCCTCTCCGTCAATTGTAGCGGGAGAGAAGTAATCTTTTACACCTCTACCACATATACTGCTTTCGTGATACCACATATCACAAGCTCTGACGATGGTTGCTAAAATCTCATCGCTTGTTTTGTTCATAATTTGTTATTTTAATTGTTATGTTATTAATTCGATTTTGCAAGTTCATCCACTCTTCGGAGTTGGCAGTTTTTTGCAAATCCCACAGCCGCTGCCTTTCTTCTTGATTGGCTACATATCGTAGCCTTTCTTCTTCTTCTTTCTTCTTGTCGAGTTTACGCCCGTGAGCAGAACTATATAGTCGCTTTTCGAGCAATTCTCGCTTTCTCTCTTCGTTCCATCTTTCGACTGTTGAATACCTTTTTTTTGGCTTTTTTTTGTTCATAGTGCAGTCGAGCCGCACTATGTGTTTTTTTCTGAACTTATCCATTGTGTTGAAAATTTAGAGTTCGATTCCATTGTCAACAGCGGCGCAAGCCAAAATCCACGCTTGCTTGTCAGAAACCCAAGCGATACGGTTGTCGGGAGTTTTAGAACGAATAGTCTGCGCAACTTGACTTGCGAAAGTACCCTCGAGAGCAACTATCTTATTTATGAAATTGTAGAAATATCTCTCCATATCGTCATAAGCACTGCGCCCTTGAAAACGCATGCCGAACGGCGTTGTCGTTGCGTAATAACTAATGCGGCGTGCAATCGTTTGCTTCATCGTGTAATTCTCGTCTTTCATAAGTGTTGTTTTTTTTAGTTGTTATTCCTTTGTTTTTTGATAGTGCAAAGGTACTACTTTTTTCTCATATACGCAAATTTTTCTGCAAAAAAAGTGCATTTTTTTGCACTTTTAACATATTCGGCAGCATGTTAACAAAAAAAAACTGCCCTATCTCACGACAGAGCAGTTCGCATACTAATAATCACAATGAAAAAAACAACCTTATGGAACTCGTTCTGTGCGCAAAGGTACTGCTTTTTTCTGAAATATGCAAAAAAAACAACCTTGTCTCACGACAAAGTTGTTTTTCAATAGTAAAATTACAATTAAACATGCAGAAATGAATAAATCCCAATTCACATTTCCATTTCGAGTGCAAAGGTAGTACTTTTTTTTCAAACACGCAAGCGAATATGCATATTTCTTTCGCCGCTTGGCAAAAAAGATATATGCAGCCACTTTGTGCGTTTGCTGCTTTCCTCAATTAATTGGTCGAAATGGGCGTGTTGCAGCAGGTAGGCGAGGAGCTCTTCATCCCATTTGAGGTCTGCCGCCTGCGCTTTTTGATGTCGCGAATTAGGCTTGCCGCCCACTGCTTTATTGAGTGCCGGACATCGATAGCCGCTTGTGATGACAATCGGCTTGCCGTATCCCTCCCTGATGTCGTCGAGGCGTTGCAGGGTATAGGTTGCAGCGTCGAGCAACTCCGGCGGCAGCGAGTTGTCAATTTTCAGCCGGTCAGCCGTTGCCGAGCGGGTGAATTCTTTTATCGAAAAATACCTCATACCTTTTCCGGATTTTCTTTGTCAATAAAAGCAAGCAAGCCGTAGCCCTTTTGCGCCAACTCAATAAGTTTGTCGAGCGTCTGCCGCCCGCAACTCTCCACCGTGTAAGACGATGAATGCCCGTCTTTGTACTCAATTCGGAACCACTGCGGCGGTTCAGCGTCATCCCACTTTACCGCTTTGACGGTCAGTGAGGGGTACTGCTTGACCTTTACATTCGTGGGCGTTGGGGCATTGGCAGCCGTTACGCGCCCTTTGACATAGGCAGGGTCATAGAAATTGATATGTCGGTTTAGCCCGCGCCCCATTTCGGCAAGCGTAATCATTTCCAACACATTTGTAAGCCCACAAGTGTCAATTGTGTAGGAGTAAATAGAGTTGTCGAGGAATTCGACCGTAATCCACGAAAAGCCCTGCAAATCGTATTCATAGGCTTTCACGCCGCTTCTCTGTGATAAATTCTTATATGTCCGCATAATTCTTTATTTGTGCAAATACACTCGTATAAGTACCCGTATGGCAGTGGCGACCGCCCCGAGAGTAACTAACCCCCAAAAGGCAACGCTCACGCCTTTGTAGTAGATCGGCACTACCTCTCTTATCTCCACATCGTGCTTGTTGTCAGATTGGTAGATAGTGTCGTGACGCTCCACTATC
>CAVEXR010000091.1:0-1325 GCA_963619585.1 Azospirillum sp. CAG:239 | reverse complement strand
ATCTTGTCCCGATAGCGAATTGACCACCGCTCACGATAGACCGTATCGCCCTTTTGGTAAATATAAAAACTATCTTTCTCGTAGGTCTGTATTGTGTCGTGAAAAAAGCGGGTAACGATACTATCTCGGTATTCCGTCACGGGTAGGCACTTGGTTGTGGTACACGCCTGCAAACACCATAGCAGCATAAGCAGAGCCGCAAGCCTTGCCAATACCTTTAATATGTAATCGATACGCAACATCGTTATTTGTTACTTGTGGAACTTTAAGAGTTCGTATTCTTTTCGCTTTCTTGAGCCTTATTCGCGGCTTGGAACTGCTTTAATCTGTTTATCTCGTGCAATATCTTTGCGAAATCAATGCCAATACACCCAGCCGCTATCGTCAAAATCATTCCACCAGCTATAAGCACAGAGTTGTGGATGATACCCATCGGTGGAAGTAGCGCGCCGAGTACGAGCAGCGCAAAGCCGAGAAAGATGCAAGTGTAAAATTTGCAAGACCGCCGTGCCTCACTTGATAATGTCATTCTGCACCTCTCTTTCTAAAGCAATTGCTTCCTCGTTAGTTACCTCACGCCAACCACTTGTGTCGCCGTCGGTGATAAGCACCGAAAGAACGCAAGTTCTGTCTTTCTCGTTATACAACTTGCAGCCGTCAGCCGCTTGTAATAAAATTATATTCTTTGTTTCCATAATTTATGATAGTGCGATGTTATATCCTTTAGTGGTCAATATAGTAGTCAACTCTGCTTGCCGTGCTGCAATAGTGGCTGCGTCGGGTGTTGTGCCGTCATCGTTGTAACAAGCGTTGTACACGGCTCTATTCACATAATAGGTCTGATTGGACAGCCCTGCCGCCTTTCTGTCGTACGCACCTTTAGCAACAGCCAACAAAGAGGAATAACGCAAGAGGGCAGCATATCGCAATTGTATATATGTGTTCTTGCCCGCGTTGTTGAGAGCCGTAACCTCACCCGCTTCCACCTCCTCGAGTGTGTGGTCGCCGATAAGCGTCTGTAAGGATTGACAATTGTAGAATATATCATACATATCCGTAACACTGCTCACATCCCAACCACTCAAATCAAGTGTCTGTAAGGAGTAGCAGGAGAAGAACATCTGTCGCATATCTGTAACGCTGCTCACATCCCACCTGCCGCAGTCAAGCGTCTGTAAGGAGTAGCAGGAGTAGAACATAGAGTTCATAGTCGTAACGCTGCTCACATCCCACTTGCCGCAGTCAAGCGTCTGTAAGGATTGACAATTGCAGAACATCTGTCGCATATCTGTAACGCTGCTCACATCCCACCTGCCGCAGTCAAG
>CAVEXR010000090.1:0-3954 GCA_963619585.1 Azospirillum sp. CAG:239 | reverse complement strand
AATTACAAATTACAAATTACAAATTACAAATTATGTCCCACTATAAACCCATTGATTTAGTAAAAAGTTGGAGCGGAAAAGTATGCGAACACTCCGACTTCTACCTTGCCACTCGTGGCAAAACCGGCTACTCCGGAAAGATATGTAATCCACGCGACTTGAGCAAGAACCCTTACTCGGAGAACGAACTCTTGCTGCAACAGCGGTACAAACAAACCGTTGAAGCACTCAAGACGCTCACCGCCGAACAGGTTCAAGCCTACGAGCAGAAGTGGAAAGCACAGAAGCGTTCCAAGTACAGCACCCTGCGAGGCTATATGTTTGCGCAGGAGTATGCCAAACTGAAAGCCGGTGAGGTAACAAGTAACAATTAACAAGTAACATGCCGCGATGAAAGATATGCATAGCAGAGCCCCTCCTTAGGTAGCCCCTCCGTGATACTAATCACAAAGTATCCATTCAAATTACATGGCCGTCTATATAGAGACGACAGAATAAGAAAATTAATAATTAAATAGTAAAATAACGATTAAAATTTACGCTTATGAGCGGGAAAATTTACTACTTGCCGCCGATAGATTATGCTTCCGGCAAGGTATATGGAAAAAAGTATGGCTTCACTTCTGTTTACAGAAAGTCGAGCAAGTATCCCAAAGGATGTACGACTACGGGAACGCGTGATACGACGAACCACCCGTATTCGGCGAACGAGTTGGAAATACGACAGCGATTCACAGCCGTGGTAGCCTCCACTCGCCAACGAATGCAGGACCCGTCGAAGATGACGCAAGACGCAGCCGCCTTTAAGGCACAGACCGAGTACCGAACACTCTATCAGTACATCTTCAATCAGGAATGGGACGCCTACCAAGTGTAGGCGATAGTCCATCCTGACCACGCTCCCCGCTACCCGGAGTAGGAACACCCGATACCGATAGGCACCCTATAATAGTTGCTCCTTCTATATCGATAGGCGCACCCCACCCCAAGTAGCAGGACGGCACAATGCCGACCCAAGAGCCTGCCCGACAACACCCGTTTGTCCGGCAGGCTCATTTTATGGAAATGGGAAAGTTATTGAGAGAGGACTATTTGAGGCGCAGTTCACGGAAGCGTTGAATTTGCATCTCTTGCTTGAAGTCCTCGAGAAGACGACGGCAGTCGTATTGAGGTTGGTAACCTAAATCGGAAACAGCATTCGAGATATCCATAAGGAACCCCCCACCACACACTTTGTCTAAACGATAGGTAATCTCGGAGCGGTGGTCGGCAGGCGAGAACACATCTACAATAGTACGCACTTGCTCTTCCATGGTTACCGGATGACCCGTACCGACATTGTAGATGCCATGTTCTAAGTTGACTTCAACAGCACGGCAAATCATTTGGCTGCAATCATACACATACACCATATCTTTGGCATATTTACCATCACCCCATATCTCGATAGGTTCGCCTTTTTGCGCTTTCTCTATCATTTGATAGATAGGTCGTTTCGTTTTCACGCCATTCGGGAAATAATACGGATAGGGACTATAGCAGTAGATGGTCGGGAAACGGAATACAAACTTTTTCAATCCGTACTCTTGGTAGTAGTGTTCCATCAGTTCTATCATTGCATTCTTGGCAATGACATACATAGCGTGGTCACCCGTGTATTTGAAATTAGGTTTGCTATCTGCTCGCAGCACCACATCATGCGGATATTCGGATATATCAAAGACGGTTTGACTAAAGAGAATCCTATCGGCATGCACCTTACGGCAGTACTCCAAGACATTGTACCCACCCAGCACAATAGAATCAAGGTATTTGCGGGGTTCATACTCATTCATGTAAGACGGAATCTGTGCTGACAACAGAATTACAGCATATACATTCTCTGTTGGCAGTTGCGCAAAATCCGCTTCACGAGTAACATCTACCGAATAGTAAGGAATACCGCGTTTGGTAAAAAAGTCGGTTTGACGACGCCCACTGGCTATTATCTCATAGTCTGCCGGATTGAAATACTCAAGAGCATATTTCAGCAGGTAAGAACCTACATTACCGGTGGCACCAAAGATGATGATTTTCTTTTTCATAATGTATGGATGTGTGATAGTATTATTTGCATATCTTGCGCAGTATAGCGTTGGTCGACAGGGAGAGGCAACAGATACCTAACCAATTGACGCTCCGTTGCTTGCTGTTCAGTAGTCCATTGCAACACATTCTGCCAATAAGTAGGGACAAATATCTTATTTTGAACAAATCTTGCGCGCAAGGTGTCGTCAATAGTTAAGAATGGATAGACCATTGGCACTGCATCATCCGGCAGAGCAAGTTGCAACTTGTTTTGTTTTCCCAATGAGGTAGCAAGAGTCTGGTAGTTCTCACGACGCCGGTGTTTTACCTGCTCATAGTCAATGCCACAAAGTATCTTGCTTGAGATATTGGACATTCTGCTGATAGGAGAATGACAAAGTGCCTCTTCGTTGGTATGGAATGCCCTATAACCCGTTTCTGCATTGATGTCTGCACGGACAAGCAAATGCTCCATATTACGGAATGCTACAGAAGCAAGAATAGGAATATCGGTCTGCATGGTCGTGTACAGATAGGCACCATCAGGCACACCAAAGAACTTGCGAGCCGAGTAGAAAGTATCGATATTAGGCAAGGCAGGAGCAAAAAAAGCCTGTGAATTGTCCACAATGAGTTGCGAACCATAATGAGCAGCAAGAATCTCTATGTAGGCTTGCTTAAGACCATAATAATTGGTATACAGAAATGCCTCGTCTGGTTGCAATTGCGGAAGTGTCTTCGGCTCAAGAGAGAGATCAATAGAATAAAACTCGTACCCTACATTACACTTGATGAGAGGCTCTAACAAGACCTCGCAGGTGTAGTAAGGAATATAGACTTTGCTATATGTATGCGCACGAAGGATATACTCAAAGCAGTTTCGTGCGGTATTGAGTTGCATTGCGTCCTTGTGGTAATGATTGCCTTGACGCAGTTCTAATTCAAAATAGCCACCTATCTCCTTCATAGCAGTGTATATTCGGTAAGTAGTTGGCGGACTTGTTCCTGAGAATTGAACATAAGTACATCAATGATAGAGAGATTGGGAACAAAAGCGTTGTTGAATTGCTTGTATTCTATTTTGTTCGTCTGCAGGAAATACAAGTTCAGTCCTTCGGCAGCAAAATCGGCTTTATCGTAGAGTGCTTGTCCTCCAATGGCGTTGTAATAGGTATCTGCACCAAGAATATGACAGATGTGCTTTACCTTGTCTTTGCCATGCAGGCTATTGTCCTTCTCGATGGTTGATGACAAAATGAAATTCGTATGAAGGTCAAGATAAGATAGTATTGTTTGGAAACTATGGAGCATAAACTCTCCCAAAGTGCGTTGCGGATAGTGGCAAATATCTTGCAACACGGGCACGATCTGCTGATAGTATGGTGCTTTGCGGTATGCACTGTCTATCATGCGCAGGAACTTTTGGAAATCATCACGAATAGTAATCTCACTGAATAGTTTATTTGGGCTTGCGCCATTGAGTGTGATGGTGAAAAGGTGGCTTTGCCCATTGAGAAGAATATTATTGCGACTAACCCAACCGCCCTTAATATAATTGACATCATCATACACCACATAAGTATCTACGGCAGCCATCAGTTGCCAATAGCCGATATAGGGCATGAAATAAGGTTGCATGATTCCAAGAGTCATTGTTTTTTCGTTTAGTGTTGAGCGTTGAGTGTTTAAGTGTTAAGGGTTGAGAACCGTTTTTGTTAGATAGCAGAATGAATTGTGGTGTTATGGACACGACGAAGCGGCTCTATTGTTAAGCAATAGAGCGATAAGAGAATGTAGAATTGTATATTATTTGTAGTAGGGGGGGGTAATTGTTAATACACCTTTATTTCTCGATTTTATGGCGCGGCAGGGAATACCAGCATAGAT
>CAVEXR010000089.1:3318-4110 GCA_963619585.1 Azospirillum sp. CAG:239 | reverse complement strand
ACAATGGATAGTATAGCACTAAATTTGCGCTGGGCAGCAATAGGTAAGAATGCAGAAATGGGCGAAAACGCTTATACACCACTATACTACACGCTATGGTTGGTAACATACTCGCTCTACTTGGTAGATGTAGACAGAAAGCATTGGAAACGCACAATGATAATGGGAGGATTGGTGTTACTATTTGGTGTAGTAACTATGTCGAAGTCTACCCTATTGGGTTGGGGCATCATCACACTATTCATGCTGTATCAAAAGCACATCATTTCGGTAAAACATATACTGATAGGAGGCAGTGCTGTGTTAGTAATAATGATTGTGTTACAGGGAATACGGCATAGCATGTCCATGGATAAGGAGGAGGTGGAAAATATATTTGAACAATATATTTTGCGTGGCTTTTGTGCGTTTGACACCTTGCGCCCCTGCAGTTCCCCGCATTTCGGCGAGAATGTATTCCGTATCTTTTATGCTATTCCCTATAAGTTGGGGTGGTCTTCCATAGAGCCGATAGACCCGATACTACCTTGGGTGTACGAACCCGTGGCGACAAACACATACACAGTCATGTATCCTTTTTTCTTGGACTTCGGCTATGTGGGTGTGGGGGTGTTTGCCGTCGTATTAGGAGCAGGAGCGGGTTGGCTGTATAAGAAATCGGAACAGGGAAACTCGTTTTACACCATACTATATGCCTATTTTTGTGTGATGATAGTGATGCAATATGTGGCAGACCAGTTTTTTACAGGGTTAGCAGGAACTATCAAGTTCGTTTTGCTTCTCTCTTTGCCA
>CAVEXR010000089.1:637-3308 GCA_963619585.1 Azospirillum sp. CAG:239 | reverse complement strand
GCAATTATCAGTTGTTGCGAAAAAAGACTATATGAACAATAAAATACTATATATCGTTGTTCTCTATAGAATGACCCTTGCAGAGAGTTTGTCGTACAAAGGGTTGTGCAATAGCCTATCCGAAGAGGAATTAAAGCACGATGTGTATATACACGATAATTCAAAACACAACATCTATTTGGCTGGCGCGTACAATATGGGACTTACCTATGCCATCTCCCACGGATACGAATGGATTGTGTTATTAGACGAGGACACTACCATTACGGCAGCGTATATAACAGCCCTAAAAGCAGCAGTTATACAAAAAAACTTTGATGTATGTGTTCCTACATTAGTGGATAATAGCGGGAAAGTATTGTCGCCCTCCACACTCTATGGAATACCTGTGGCTATGAACTCATGTTTGGCGATACGCTGTCGGACAGTACAAGAAATGGGGGGATTCAACACAAATTATCCTTTGGATTTTTTGGATAATTGGTTATGCCATAAATTGTACCAAGCAAATATATCGCTACAAAAATTGCCAGTAGAAATTGTACACAATCTATCGGTAAACAATCCCAAACATTACATCAGTAGATCAAGGTATTTGTCATTGTTGGAAGGAGAAAGAAACTATGCCAGAGAATTTGGGTATGTGTGGCGATATAAATTACATCTTGTAGGACGGTTGGTAAAATGGCTACTAACAAGACATGTGTTTGTGAAAGAAACATTTGAGGCTTTGATTCGTATATGAATAGTGTTTGCATAGCGACATATAACGGCGAGAAATATATCGAGGAGCAACTGCGGTCGATATTGGTACAGTTGCGCCCCGACGACGAGGTAATAGTGTCGGACGATGGCTCGACGGACAATACGTTGAACATCGTGGAAGCGATGGGTGATGAGCGTGTGAAGGTGTTGCATAGCCATTGCCATGATGTGAAAGGGAACTTTGTGAATGCTCTGGAGCATGCCCAAGGGGATGTGATATTCTTGAGCGACCAAGACGATGTGTGGCTGCCAGGCAAGTATGAGCGTTGTGTGCAGGAACTGAAATGTGTAGATTTGGTGTGTACCAATAGCAAAATCACAGACGAGCATCTGAATGTTGTTTGTGACAATTTCTTCAAACTATACCATTCTCATAAGGGTATACTTCGCAATATCATCAATGGCACTTATTATGGTTCCTGTATGGCATTTCGGAGAACATTGCTTCCATCGGCATTGCCTATGCCCTCTTCCCAAGATGTAAACCATGATTTATGGTTGGGACTAGTTGCAGAGATGACAGGTTCCGTAAAATTCATACAAGAGCCCTATCTGCTGTACAGGCGGCACAGAAGTGCTGTGTCTCAAACGGGTAGGTATTCCAATTTCTGGAGTAGAAGTTCCCGCCCCTTATGGGTGAAGATTAGAACACGCATGGTTCTTCTATATTATGTTTGTAAATACCGTATTCAACATGCAAGATAAGTTAGTAAGTATCATCACTATTACATATAACAGCGCGAGTACACTCCGAGACACCCTTCGTAGTGTTGAAGCACAGAACTACGAAGATATTGAGCATATTATCATAGACGGGGCATCCACAGACGGAACTCAAGCCATTATTCAAGCCTATGCACGAGACAGACAGCAGGTGCATTATGTTTCCGAAAAAGATACCGGTATCTACAATGCCATTAACAAAGGGCTTCGGCTTGCGACGTGTGATATAATCGGTATCTTGAATTCGGATGATGTGTTGGCAAGCCCCGACACCATTGCCACTATCGTACATAGGTTTTCGCACGACGATGCGCAGGTGGTATATGGCGACCTTGTGTACTGCAATACAATGGGTGCGGTTGTACGCCATTGGCGTAGTAACACTTTTCGCCGAAACAGTCTGAAATTCGGCTGGATGCCTGCCCATCCTACTTTCTATTGTTTGCGTAGCGTGTATGAACAGGTTGGACAATACGACGAGACCTTTTCGATATCGGCAGACTATGACTTTATGTTGCGTGTACTGCTCAAGCCCTATCGTATAGTATATATTCCTAAAATTCTCGTCCGTATGGGTATGGGCGGCGTCAGCAACCGTGGAATTCGTGCTTTATTATCAAAAAGTAACGAAGATATTCGGATTCTACGCAAAAACCATGTGGGTGTAAGTTTGTTAACTGTATTTCTAAAAAACATTCGTAAGACTCATCAATTTTTTCGGCGGGCGGCTGGGTGATTACCGTTATTACAATATGAATCAAGTGGTGAGTGCAGCACTCAATCTTTCAGCAAAAATTCTAAACAAATGATGCTCAACGCCTCGATAGTACTCTACAAAACAGCGTTCGGCGATGTAGAAAACCTTGTCGCTACGCTGCACGCCTGCAAGAGCGTCGGACAGATTTTTCTGATCGACAATTCGCCCACGCGCGACGAACGCTTTGCAACACTGCCCGTGGAATATCTTTTCAACGGCAAAAATCTTGGCTATGGAGCGGCGCACAATATCGCCATTCGCCAAACAATCGAGCAAGGCACACCCTACCATCTGGTGATAAATCCCGACATCATTCTCACCGCCGATGCCCTGACTACCATGGTCGAGTTTATGGCGGCACACCGTGAAATCGGGCAACTGATGCCCCATGTGGTTTATCCCGACGGCAAAACCCAATACCTGTGC
>CAVEXR010000089.1:0-585 GCA_963619585.1 Azospirillum sp. CAG:239 | reverse complement strand
GCTTGATGTGTTCGGACGGCGTTTCCTGCCCAAACGCTGGACTGCCCAACGCAATGCACGGTATGAGTTGCGCGCATCGGGCTACGATAAAATGATGAATGTACCCTATTTGAGCGGGTGCTTTATGCTGCTGCGCACGGAAGCCGTGTTGAAAGCGCAACTGTTTGATGAGCGGTTCTTTATGTATCCAGAGGATATTGACCTGACACGGCGTATCCATCGCGATTACCTCACTGTCTATTTTCCCCACGCCACCATTGTCCACAACCACGCACAAGCCTCGTACCACAGTCTGAAAATGCTCTGGATTCACATGCGCGAGATGGCCAAATACTTCAACAAGTGGGGTTGGTTCGTCGATAGAGAGCGAAAAATGATAAACCAACAGGTTCTCAACAAGATAGGAAAATTAGTGTGAAAGTGAGAAAGTGTGTAAAGTGTATAAAGTGTATAAAGTTTGTAAAGTTATAAAGTTGAAAGTAGGGACGCACCGAGTGCGTCCGAAAGGTTAGAGTTTATAGGTTATCGTTTATAGACTAAGACGATGACAAAAGGCTTTTCCCCTTTCGGGGGAAACGGGAAAGG
>CAVEXR010000088.1:0-4250 GCA_963619585.1 Azospirillum sp. CAG:239 | reverse complement strand
AAGCGGTACGCGAGCTGGGTTCAGAACGTCGTGAGACAGTTCGGTCCCTATCTGTTGTGGGCGTTGGAGACTTGAGGAGAACTGGCACTAGTACGAGAGGACCGTGCTGGACTGACCTCTGGTCTACCGGTTGTGCCGCCAGGCGCAGTGCCGGGTAGCCATGTCGGGATTGGATAAGCGCTGAAAGCATCTAAGCGCGAAGCCGTCTTCGAGATTAGGTCTCCTTTGAGGGTCGTCCGAGACGAGGACGTTGATAGGCCGCAGGTGTATGGGCGGAGACGCCAGAGCCGAGCGGTACTAATAGCCCGAAATCTTCTTTTTGTTGTCGTACCGCCGCGTTCGATGTTGTGCGAGTGCTTGTTTTTGCGCTTCTTTTCCGGCAATAGGTCAAACCGTATTTAGGTGGCTATGGTGCTGGGGTTCCACCCCTTCCCATTCCGAACAGGGAAGTTAAGCCCAGCCGCGCCGATGGTAGTGCACCCCGCGTGTGCGAGAGTAGGTAGCCGCCGCTTTTCAGAACCTCGATGAGTTCTTGCTCGTCGGGGTTCTTTGTTTTTATACCAAAAGACCCCCTCGTATCCCCCAAGGGGGGAAGATTGGGGGCTCATCAAAATTTATTGGTGAACCGCAAAAGTGTTGGGGTGGGGTTGTGAATGTGCAGAAAATGCAGTATCTTTGCACTGCTCTTTGGCGAAATGTAGAATTACTGTAATCCAAAGGCAGACATAGTGTTAATAGCGTTTGCTATTGTTCTATTCGCATTGAAACGTAGGAAATTTCAAACTCGAAAAAGGAACAAGTCAAAGCAAACGCCCGTGCTATATCGCGCGGGCGTGACTTGCGTTCCTTTAAGGTATCCTACGACCGCAATGCGAGCAAGTTACGCTCGCGTTTTTTTTGTGCTTATGGAACACTACCAATTGCCCTAACAGCACATTCTGTATGCCTAAGAAGGAAATCAAAACAGACCTTTGGGTCTATGACTTACTCAAAGAAGCCGACATCTCTCTTACTGCACAAGGCTCTGACCTCCTCGAAGTCAATCAAGCACTCGCCTCTGCCTCTAAGGCACAAACAGGCAACTGCGGCTATCCCGAATACTGTGGAGTGGTAGGCGATTTTCTCCTCGTTATCGAAGACAAAGCCGCTCTCGATAAGCATATATTCCTCGACAACCAACAACTCATCTCCCAAGACATTGCGCCCGTCAAGAACTATGCGGTCAATGGGGCACTCTTCTATGCCAAACATATTGCCACCCGCACCAATTTCCACAAGGTCTTTGCGTTTGGTATATCGGGCGACCCGAAACATCACCGTATTACCCCGCTCTTTGTCAACGAGCGTGGCGACTATCAACTCCTCGATGATGTAGAGACTTTTATCTCCTTCAATGCCGGCAACATCCACGAGTTCTATTTGCGTGAGGTGCTAAAAGAGAACACTGACGGCGAGAAAGAGACCTCCGAGATACTCAAGCAGGCGGCAGAACTCCACGAGGCACTCCGTACCTATGGGGCAATCAAAGATACCGACAAGCCTCTCCTCGTGTCGGGTATTATGTTGGCGTTGCGGGAGATACAGTACAAGACTTTCGCTATCGATTCACTCAATGGCGACACGATACACACCGACGGGCAGAAGATATACGACGCCATACAAGCCAATCTCAACCGTGCCAATGTAACCCCCGATACCAAACGCGACAAACTGCTTTCGCAATTCTCTGTCATCAAAGACACTGCCAAGATAAACCAGATAGAGCCTAAACTTGGCAAGACACCGCTGCGGTATTATACCGAGTTCCTCTACAATTCTATCTTTCGTTCGTTCCGTTATTCCTCTTCCGAGGACTATATCGGTCGTTTCTACGGCGAGTTTATGAGTTACTCCGGTGGCGACGGACAGACACTCGGTATTGTCCTTACGCCCAAACATATTACAGAACTATTCTGTGAATTGGCAGAACTCAAGCCTACCGACAAAGTCCTCGACCCGTGTTGTGGTACGGCAGGTTTCTTGATTGCCGCTATGCACAAGATGCTTTCGCAAGAACCTAACGAGGAGCGGCAACGCCATATCCGCCGTGACCAACTCTTTGGGTTGGAATTGCAGTCCTATATGTTCACCATTGCCACGACCAATATGATACTGCGAGGCGACGGCAAGAGTAACCTGCACAATGACAATTTCCTTGCAGCCAATCCTGCCCAACTCCAGCAGTGGGGTTGTACGGTAGGTATGATGAATCCGCCCTATTCGCAGGGTAGCGAGAGCGACCCTTCACAATACGAAATCAATTTTACGGAACACCTGTTGGATTCGTTGGTTGAGGGAGCAAAGTGCGTGGTGATTGTCCCGCAGTCATCCGTAACCGGAAAGTCTAAGGGAGAACGGAACATCAAGGCGAATATCCTCAAACACCATACTTTAGAGGGTGTTATCACACTGAATAAAGAGACTTTTCATGGTGTAGGCACCAATCCGTGCATTGCAGTATTCACAGCGGGTATTCCGCACCCCAAAGACCACAAGTGTAAGTTTATCAATTTCCAGAACGATGGCTATGAGGTACAAAAGCATATCGGATTAGTAGAGACCCCATCTGCCAAAGACAAACGCCAGCACCTGCTCGATGTATGGTTCAATCGTACTACGGCAGAGACCAAGTTCTGCGTAGAGACCACTATCGAGCCGGAAGACGAATGGTTGCATTCGTTCTACTATTTCAACGACACCATACCCACCGAAGCCGACTTTGAAAAGACAATGGCAGACTACCTCACTTTTGAGTTTAATATGGTTACCCACGGCAGAGGCTATCTCTTTACCCCCGCACAGAACGACGGTACACAGAACAACAACGCACAGAATGACTAACACCCGTTGGATTGGGGACACGGGTACCCTCACCTGTGGCAATAAAAAAGCAACGATATGAAGACATTACAAGAATGCACTTGGAAAGAGTTTCATGTAGAAGAACTCTTTAGCGTAAAAAGGGGAAATGCGAATAGTGTATCTTCTCGTCAATACAACATTGGTAGTACACCTCTAATTACCGCATCAGAAAGTACAAACGGGGTATATGGTTTCACTCAACCACAGCCCACAGAGACAACCTTCTCTCCAACTATCTCAATAAACAATAATGGTAGTGTCGGTTGTACCTTTGTACATAGTTATCCATTTATCGCAACATCTGATGTATCTGTACTCGAAGCCAAGAGTACAGTAAGTCTATATGCTCTAAAATTTGTCAGTCCCATATTACAACAAAATTGTGCGAAATATAGTTATGGTTATAAGATATCCAACCAACGATTAAAGCGTCAAACCATCCTTCTCCCCGTAACCCCTGACGGCACACCCGATTGGCAGTATATGGAAGACTATATGCGTGCAGTAGAGCATAAACTCCTTACCCAAGCCCTGCCTATACTCCAAGAAAGAGTGAACAAGCAGAGTAATATCCAACTGCCTACTCTAGATAAACAAAATTGGAAAGAGTTTGCCATTAAAGAGATATTTGACACTATCCAACGAGGGAAAAGACTAAAAACAGACGACCATATAGTAGGTAATGTCCCCTATGTATCTTCTACTGCTATGAATAATGGTGTGGATAACTTTATCGGTAATATGAATGGTGTACGCCGTTTCGCTAATTGTCTTACTTTGGCAAATAGTGGCAGTGTAGGGGCTACATTCTACCATCCCTATACCTTTGTCGCTAGCGACCATGTTACAAAACTGCAATCAACCACAATGAATGGATATGTCTATCTGTTTATTGCAACTATCGTTGCAAGGTTAGGAGAAAAGTATGGTTTTAACAGAGAAATCAACGATATGCGTATCAGCCGCGAATCACTCCTTCTCCCCGTAACCCCCGACGGCACACCGGACTACGCCTATATGGAAAACTACATGCGCTCACTCGAAGCCCGACAACTCCGTCACTACCTTACCTACAAAAAGTAACATCAGTAGGAAACGGCAATCTCTTTTGCAGGGACTATCTTTGCCGGTGGTGTAACCGCCCCCAATGAGATAGTCGCTCATCCTGCCCTCCAAGAAGCCTACGAAGCAGGAAAAAAGGTCTAATTCCCTAATTGTTAATTCCTAATTCTTAATTAGAATCGTCCCTTCTTTTACTTCCGTGTCGTGTGAGGCAAGCATAGCACGGCAGTTAGGGAGTAGGCTTTGTTCGTGCAACCATAGCAGTGACTGCATCTGTTGCTTGCGGT
>CAVEXR010000087.1:0-4415 GCA_963619585.1 Azospirillum sp. CAG:239 | reverse complement strand
CACTGCAAAGTTACTGAAAATCTTTGACATAGCCAAGTCTTTCTGCAATAAAAAAACAAGCAGAAAGACTTTTTTTTATAACCGGAATAACCACTCTCCATCATCCCCAACATAACACTAAAAGAGGCTGCCTAACCAAAACTTGTTAGACAACCTCTTGTTGTGTGTGTTTGTTATACGCATGGTATCCGATTTCCAAGAATACAATGCATTTCTTCTGTGGTTCATATTTTTTTTTTTTCGGTCTTCTGTTCTTGCATAATTCTAAAAATACAAGTATCTTTGCAGCGTGAAGTGAGAAGTGGGTATTTGTGGGCGGGAACTCTCCACGCCCATAAGCCTTCGACACTCTCTTCGCAGACATAATAAAAGGCGTTTATATGCGCTTGTTTTGGCAATTTGAAATCTAGCCAATTTCTCCAACCCAAAGCAGGAAGCAATAGATGTCCTCGTGGTATGTATATACACTTGCGCCCAACCGGTGCAAGCCCTATTGCATATCGGGCGTGGGCGTTATTGTTTATTCTTGTTGGAAAGGTTGGATAGAACCTCAAATTGGAGAATAAGCAAGGATAAGACTCCACGCTTTTTCTATGTTTCTACTTAACTGAGCGTCTCGGAGTCTACTGCTCAAAATAAAACAATAGTCTATGAAGAAAACATTACTATTCTGTTTGGGATTGCTTGTTCTAAGCAGTTGCAGCCGTCCTGCATGGCATAGAACTACCGAAGGTACTTACATATATTGTGAGGCAAAGGATAAGTATCTGTTGAGTTGGAAAGGGAATACGAAGGGAAGTTTGGCAGATGGTAGAGGGCAGTTGGTCTCTTATAAAAAGGATGGTGAGGTAAAAGATAATCAGATATTTGAAACAAAGTTGGGCGTAGTAAGAGGAGGTATCAAAGAGTGGAAATATGTGTCCTATGGAGATTATCGGTATTTAGGAAAATTAGATGACAATGTTCCCAATGGTTTTGGAGTAAAAATTCAACGGGATACGATAAGTATCGGTACATTCAAAGATTCCCGGTTGTACAAAGGATTATGCGAACAGTATGTGCTGAAAGGCGATAAGGCAGTTCCGCTGTTCTCCGGTATGCTGAAGAAAGGAAAAGTAAATGGCGTGGTCAAATACTATGCAGATGGACAACTTGTATTCGAGGGAAATTTTAAGAAGGGAGCGCGTAACGGTATCGGCAAAGAATATGAGCAGGGTGTCTTGGTATATGCAGGAAACTATAAAAAGAACCATAAAAGCGGATATGGGAAAGCCTACGCAAATGGAAATTTAGTGTATGACGGCGAGTGGAAAGAGGATTTATATGACGGTGAGGGAAAATTGTATAATGCCCAAGGAATATTGATATATGACGGCGAATTTGAAAATGGCTTGTATGATGGTAAGGGGAAATTATATAACGAGTCCGGATTTCTGGTCTACGACGGCAATTGGAGTAGAGGCGTATACGACGGCAAGGGTAAACTGTATGAAAATGGAGTATGTACCGAGGGTAAGTGGGACGAAGGACAACTGACCAAAAGTATTTCTACATCCACCATTGAGCAAATAGGACACGCTACCAAAATGTGGTTCCATTTGGATTCGGTAGTTTCCGACTCTATCGAAGAAGTGGAAACTATTCCAATGGCTGATAACCAAATCGAGTTTGTGGAGCAACTACAGAGTGATATAGAGACACAACTGCAAGAAGAGTTTTCCAAACGAGTAGATAAACGCTTTGGCTTTTGGCATCTGCTTAGAATGTGGGGACAACCATGGTTGCGCTCGGATGTGAAACGAGCACGCTTTGCGCAAGAGTACTTTTGCAAGAAGGTAAACGCAAAGGAGATGCAGCAGTTTGTCAATGCAAAAATAGATTTCTATAATAAGAATGTTTCTGCGGAGGAGAAAATGAACTATATCCATTTAGATGAGATTCCGAACGGAGCAATTGTAGATACCGATACGGCACTGAAAGTATTCGACCGCGAAGCGTTGGAAACAACGGATACTTTAGTCGGAATAGTTATTGATATATTGGTATGGGCGCTTTTTTTGATCATAGGGATCTTATTCGCAGGACCTTATAGCCTAATATTTGAGATAATCCAGACTATTATCGCTTTTGGCATTGGTTTGTATCTTTCTGTTTTTAGAACATCTGCAATTTGTATTGAATTAGAGAACCAGATAAGGGAGATGTTTGTAAACAACTATATGCAATTTATGGATTCACAGAATATAATCATGCAAATGTTAGGCACATTATGAAAAAAGTCGTACTGTTAGTCACATTGATTTGTGCATTCGGTCTTGTTTCCTGTAGAAAGACCGCATCGAAAATGGTAGGTAAGGGAACGGAAGAAACCGTCGAGGTCGTTGCCGAAAAAGCGGCAAAGACTGCGGCAAAGAAAGGTGCTAAGGAATTAGCGGAAGAGACTTCGGAGAAAGTTGTTCGAAAGACGCTGAAAGAATTAGCCGCTTCGGATAAGACCTACAAAAAATTATTCGACAACTTCAGCGAAAGACTGGGTGAAGAGTTTGCCGACGGTATTACTGCCAATATTTCAAAAGAGGGATTGGAATTAGCATCCAAAGAGTTTCCTGTTACAAAAATCCGAGTAAACAAAAATGTGGTAACCGGTACGGCGGGAAGTCTTAAGGGCGCAGGTCCGATGAATGAGTTCTTGAATTACATTATGCCGAATAAGACCTACATTGTGGATGGGTGTTTTGTGTATAAGACGGATAATTTAGGGCGTATCACAGAGTGCAGTGCGAAGCGAACAAAGGCATACCAATCTATAGAGCGCAATGCGCAACGGAACACGCATATACAAAGCGCTGTAGTAGATCGATTGGATGGCAGAAAGGGATTGGACGATGCAGGACATTTGTTTGCTAATACGACAGGAGGTCCGAATGAGTTGATAAACCAAGTTCCGATGGCTTCGGAATTGAATCGTACAGGGAAATGGCGTGAATTGGAACGAAAAGAGGAGGACGCTCTTAAGGCAGGAAAAGAAGTCGTTTCGAGTAGGAAACTTCTGTACAAAGGAGATTCTAAACGCCCGTGGGCGATAGAATTTACGACCAAGATAGATGGGGTGGAGACAAAGACGCTCGTCGAAAATATCTAAATAGTATTGTTGTTCATTAAGGGGAGAGGTCGGTGTAAATCACTAGCCTCTCTTCGCTGTTGTGTATGGGTTCTTTTTGGGTATGGTAGTTCTTTTTTAAGACGAAAAATGCGTGTGCTATTTTGCTATTAGAAATAATAGCAGTATCTTTGCTATAAATTATGCGAGAAGTTACTTTTGTATACGGTGCTAAGACACAATATCGGCGGGGTAATGTGGCAGCTCTTTCGCGTTGCAGGTGGTGCAATACGAGCAATCCTCTCTATGTGCAGTACCATGACATGGAATGGGGCGTGGCAGTGCATGAGGAACAGCGGCTTTTTGAGTTGCTGGTGTTGGAGGGCTTTCAAGCTGGGTTGTCGTGGGAGTGTGTGCTTAATAAACGGGAGGCGTTTCGAGAGGCCTTTGACGGGTTTGACTACACGAAAGTGGCGCAATACGATGCGGCAAAAATGGAGTTGCTTCGGGAGTGCCAAGGCATTATACGCAATCGGCTGAAAATTGCCGCCGCCGTCACGAACGCTCGGGTGTTCATGAAAATACAAGAAGAGTACGGGAGTTTTGACCGATATATATGGGGCTTTACAGACGGCAAGACCATCTATGAGTGCGACCGCACCACTTCGCCGCTATCGGACACCATCTCGAAAGACCTGCGACGGCGAGGCATGCGGTTTGTCGGCACAACCATTATCTACTCGTATCTGCAGGCCATTGGGATGCTATACTCCCATGAATTGGGCTGCTACCTTAATCGTAGTGAACCTATTCGATGAAGCGTTGGGCGTTTTGGAAATGGTTGTTCTTTATGCATTAGACGGACGGGAAACTGAAATCGCTTGGGCGATTGACGGACAGCGGTCGGTGGTCGAAAATACGCGGAAAGAGGCAAAAACTGTCGGAAAAAAGACTTTTTTCTTGCGATATACTTGTGTAGTTCGAACTTTTGTCGTACCTTTGCAGCCGCTTTTCGAGATAATGAGAATGCAAGGCTGTTGTAGTGAGGTTACGAAACGGCTATGAGAATAGGGCGGTGTCGTTTTGGGGCAATGTCAATTACATTTTGTTTGTGGCTCGATAGCAACGGGATATAGTTCAGCCCGGTTAGAATGCCTGCTTTGGGAGCAGGAGGTCGTGAGTTCGAATCTCGCTATCCCGACATAACCGTACTGCGAAGAGGCTGTCTAACAATGCAAAGTTGTTAGGCAGTCTTTGTTCTTTCGCAGTTATAGGGGTACCACTATGAGTGTTATCCGCTTTTGCGGATAACCCA
>CAVEXR010000086.1:0-4798 GCA_963619585.1 Azospirillum sp. CAG:239 | reverse complement strand
AAGCGTGAGGCTGCCTTGGTAGTTCGAGCCGTCACGGTTCATTTTGGTCGTGGTCACCTCCGTAATGGCTTCCTCAAGACCCGTGATGTCCGAGGTCGGGTGCGTATGCGATAGGGCGGCTTTGGCGGCTAACTCCTCGGCAAGACCGACTACTCCCTCAATAGGGTGCGTATGCCCGACATTCGATTTGACAGACACCGCTGCATCCAACTCCTCGTGCGTAACATAGTTGGCAGAGGTGGTCTGCGTGGTCTGCTTTTCTTTATCGCAATCAATATGGTAACTCATACGGGTGTAGATGTATTATTGCAGCATAACTGCCTGTAACTTACTCTGTTGCTCCTTGCGGAGAGTTTCTGCCGATGTGCCGTCGCCGAGGATATTCAACACAATAGCCGCACACTCCAACACGATATATTCCTCTATCGGCGACTTGACATTCTCGGCTGTCGTATGGGTGTCGATACTGAGCAGCGTGGCTTCGTTGGAAGCACTGCCGCTATCGAGCGTGTATATCTCCATTTGCCCCATATCGCTTGAGATGACTGCGAGTGGCTTGTACTGCTTACTGCGGGTGGTCTTGTTCTGTTGCAAGAGGTAGCGGGGGTCTTCGGAGGTAATGAAAGTCGTAATATCGCGGTGCAAATCGGGATGGCGAAAGCGCACAAAGCGGGTAGCAGGCGAGATAGAGAATGTAGCCACTCCGTCATTCTCGATAGTCAGCGTGGGTTCGGTGCGGACTATATCGGCGTGCAACAGAGAGATAGGCAATGTCTGCAAACAGTTGTGCGCTGCCTCGTCGAGGCTGCTGTCGATGTAGGACACTATGGGCTTGACCTCGTCGTAGTCGGTGTCGCCGTCAGCGGCAATGAACGACTGCGGCTCATCAAACGGACTTATCTCGTCTAACTTCGCCTTGACGGCAAGTATGTAGTTGTCACGGGTCATATTCGCTTTGCGTAGGGTTGGCTATCGCATATAGTTCGTATTAGAGATTTGGGAATGAGATATTCAACTCCTCGGCGGCTTGACGGATAGCGGCTTTGCTCGTCAGGCTCTCGGCAGAGGCATGGTAACGGGACACAAGAATATCTTTTGCGTCCTGCGACTTGGTAACATCCGGGTAAGTGGCAGCATACGCTTTCGGCTCATCGGCAGGAACAACAGACGGCTCGGACTGCTCGGTGATGACCGTTCCGAAATAGGGGTGCTTGCGTATAGCGGCTACCAAAGACGGGTCGCTGACGGCAAAAAGTCCATTGCAATAGGGCTTGTCGCGCGGGACAAAACGAATACGATAGATTGCACCATTCACCCGCATAGAGGTGGAGAGATTAGGTATAGTAGATAGGAATACAGCCATAGTGTAAGTGCATTAAGGAAAAGAATAGAGGACGGCGGCGTGCCGCCCTCTATTGCCATTCATTCGGTTATCTATCAGGGACGAGTACCCTCCTTGAAAATCCACAAAGCGTGTGCTTTCGGGTACTTAACGATAGGAGCAGACATCTCGCACCATACACGGCTGTTACCGTCGTATGTACCGGTCTTTTTCAATTCGAGTACGGTTTCCTCCATGGAGCGATAAACACGACGCTCGATGTACTGACGGTCGAGTATCAACGCCCAGTTACGATACGATGTACCTGCTTTGTCCATCTTATCAAACAGCGGGTGATGATAGAAACGGATGTTGTACCCCATGAGGCTCAGCTGCGAGAAGTCGTAGTTGAATGCACGGAACTCCTTAATCGTTACCATCTTGGTAATATCCTTGATACCCCAGATAGCAGGTGCTACATTGCAACCCATATAGCCATAACGGGTATTGCTGCCCGAGTTGCCGATAAAGGTGTCGTTGGTAGCAGTCAGCAGGTCGGAGAACTCGATGTCGCCCTTATAGAGTTCGACAACAGTAGAACCGCCTAACATCATCTGCTCGATGATACCGGAGCAAGTACGAGTGTAACGCTTCTCGGTCGGGTTGAAAGTATAGGACTTAACAGAGAACAGATACGATTTCTCAATATCCTCCAAGAGTTGGTGTACGATAACCTCGTCCACATCATTCTCCGTCCAGTTAACCTCTTTTGCGGATTGTTGGAATACGGTACTAACTTGCGATTGTACCATAAACTTTTGAATATACTGCTCGTCGGGAGTAGGCAGCGAGAACCACGGAGTGGTGCTTGCGTCTTCCTCTGCGACAGCGTGTCCCAAGTTCGCAATTGGGGTATTGGCAGGTATTTCCAAAGATTTTGTACCTGTAGCGTCAGTCTCGCCATTCAAGAATTGAACAGTGATAGTCGTCGCGTCTTTAATCTCTAATACCAGCGCATTGAGGTTTACATTTGACAATGCAGTGAATATACCGTTCTCTACCTTGTAGCCAGGCAGACCTGCGAACATAATTTGGTCGCTCTCATCAAAGATGTATGCGTCCACAACAGTGATGTCGGTAGGTTTCGGAATAGTGCGGTCGAGGTTCTTTCCGCTAATGGTTTGCTTTGCACTACCTGTTGCGCCATCCACTACACGCAAATCTACGCTCCAGTGTTTGAATACAGTGCTGTTTACTTTACGCGAACCCATGTCACGCATCATCGCATTGATAGGGGTCTGCGACCAACCCATTTTCACGATATTCTCATCGCTTTGGTCTCGAAAAAGACCGGGGGCGACATTGCGAGTTAAGTCCTCGCTCAAGCCCGCGCCACCATTAGCCGCAGTAGAGAAACTACCTTGACCATGAATGCCTGCATTTTCAGTCCCTAAGGTTGCTTGCTGCGGCATTACACCTGCGCCCGGGTCAGTGCCAGCAGTAGCAGGATTTACATTTGCTTGTGCCATAATTCAGTTTGTTTGGTTATAGTTTTACAATAATTATAGATTACGCGCTCTCGCACCTATATCTGCCATACGAGATAACGGATTTTGCGCCTTTGTTGCTGTTCCTGCTGCCGACGCTCCGTTTGCTTGTCCGTCCGAACCGCCTGCAGACTTTTTACGCTGCGCTACAATGTTAGCATTACGCCCTCGTACCTCTGCTGCCTCTACGGCGTTGTCGTAGTCCACCATTTTTAAGAATGCACGGACTTGCTCTTTGCATTGGTCGAGCGTCTCGCATGGGTTATCAAAGACACCCTGCAATGCCTGCAATGCCGCCTCTGGGTCTGCTACTCCGTCCTCTTGGCATACCTCTTCAAAGGCTTGCTCACGGAGGGATTGTGTCTGCTCGTCTTTGGCTTTCTTGGCTGTGGCTTCCTCCTCTTTCTTTTTTCGGTCTGCGAGGTATTCCTCGTCGCCATAGTTCTCATCTGTGATGTAACGCTTCAAGTCCGGCGGCAGATTGCGCAATGCCCCTGCCGGGTTTCCGTCTTTGCCACGCGTGAATATCTCAGCAAATACACCAGCAAGGTCGGGGTTGGCAGATAAGATACTCTCCAATTCCTCAGCCTCTGCACTATATCGTTTTGCTGCGTCGTGTTCTGCGTCATAACCGCTCATAGATAGGTCGTACAATTCCTCGTCCGACTTATCTTCTCCATATTTGCTGCGCAAATTAGAACGCCACTTGTCGAAATTTGGCGTTTGCGACTGCTCTTGCGCTGCCTGCGCTTGTGTTTGTTTGTTTTCTTTTGCCATAGTTATAACTAATTAAATGAATTCCGCTGCAAAGATAGTAGTAATAATATACAAATGATATTTATTTATGATACTGATTTTGTTAGTTTTGATACTATTCCGCAAAAATGTTGTATATTTGCAGCGGAATGAGACCCGTGACCCTTATAGAGCAGCGGAATGAGGCATTACGAGTGCTTCATAAGAATATTATCGCAGAGAGCCATGGCATTCAATACCTCACCCGTCAATCCATAATTTCATTTATACACGAGCAGCCAGCACCTCGCTTTTATATTACTCCATTTACAGCACGGCTATACATCAACAATAATAACAAGTGTGCAGATAATGGAGAGAAGCAGGATATGATAGCGGACTTGCTTGAAAACTACCATAGATTGTGCAGGGAGAACCCAAATGCACCCAAGGAATGGTTGTATGAAGTGGTTGTCGAGCAGCCTGCCAAGTCGTTTTATATGTCGAAACATCGAATAGAAGAAATAATCTTTAATTACTCGGGAAGAAATGGAAAGTCCAAAAAATGAAATGAATATGCGCTATACGGCGGAGCAACTCAAAAAACGATTAGAAAAGGAGTTGCCTATTATGCGTCAGAACTACAACTCTCTGCAAAACATAGCGGGCTTTGGTATTTTGCCGATGGTTGTGCATAACATATCACTATGTGTCAGCGAGCGTGTGTATTTGTTTATTGAGCCTACACTGCTCTTATACAAAGCCGTGTTGCCGAAGCGCAAATTAGGGTTATTCAAAAAGAGTTTGTCGGATAACGAGAAAGAAATAGAAAAGCGTATCTCGTTTATGGACGACCTTTTGCGTCAAGAGTTGGCACTTTATAACAAGCAACTCGAAGAGGCGAAAGCAGATATTAAGAGAGAAAAGAAAGAGCCGAGAAGGGCAGAAAAAAACGGAAATACTGCGCAACCAATTCCGACATTGGCAGAGCGGATTGCGAATTTCCGACATATTGAGATAGATATGTACGAATTTCTGTACCCATATTTCGTATTAGTTGGTCGAGGAGAGATAGAACAGAACGAGCAGCAGATAGAGGCATTACAAAAAATGCGGGATATTGCGTTGGCTGTTCTTGCTGAATTTATTCCTAAGCGAGAGCAGGCTTTGAATACTTGTAACACGATACTGCAAT
>CAVEXR010000085.1:0-4840 GCA_963619585.1 Azospirillum sp. CAG:239 | reverse complement strand
CCCAACATAACACTAAAAGAGGCTGCCTAACCAAAACTTGTTAGACAGCCTCTTATTGTTCCTGTTCTATTGTACCCACAAGTAGAAGTCTATTATGTTCCGTTCTTTAAGGAAATACTGCCGTTTGTTATGTATTGCTTGAATATCTCTCCTATTATTACTACCTTTGCACCGTCTTCTGAGTAGCAGAAGATACGATTGTTACGATTTACATATCATTTATTAATATGAAAGAACGATTGACTATTATTGACTTTGTCGAGAAATACACGGCAGAGTACGCTGACCATGTGTTCCTGCGTGAGAAAGTAGACAATGTATGGACAGAAACCACCTATCGCCAGACGCGTGAGCAGGCGCATATCATCGGTGCCGGTCTGATGGCATTGGGCTTGCAGAAAGGCGAGCGTTGTGCGTTGCTTTCGCAGGGGCGCAACCTTTGGGTAACGGGCGAATTGGGTATCCTCTATGCAGGCGGTGTCAATGTGCCGCTGAGCATTAAGTTGGACAATGCCACCGATTTGCTGTTCCGTATCCAGCACTCCGATGCGCAGTATATCCTTACCTCCGAGCAGCAACTGCCCAAGATTCGTAAGATTCTCCCCGAGTGCCCCAATGTGAAGTATGTCATAGTCTTCGACCCGTTGGAGCAGTACGAGGAGCGTGAGATCGGCATTGCCGAGGTCATGGAGAAGGGTAAGGCGCTCTTGGCAGCCGAGCCGGAAAAATTCGTAGAGCGTTACAAGTCTGTCGGTCCCGACGACTACGCCAATATCTCCTATACTTCGGGTACCACGGCCGACCCGAAGGGCATCCTGCTCACACACCGCAACTACACCGCCAATGTGGAGCAGGCGCGCTCAATCATCGGTATCGACCAAGACGATGTCATGCTCATCATCTTGCCTCTTGACCACTGCTTTGCCCATGTGGCAGGTTTCTACACCATGATGTCCTACTGCGGTAGTATCGCCACCGTGCCGGTGGGCAAGACGGCGTTGGCTACGCTCAAGAACATCCCGCTCAGTATCAAGGAGGTACGCCCTATGGTGATGCTTTCTGTGCCGGCCCTTGCGCGTAATTTCCGCAAGAGTATCGAGACCGGCATCAAGGCAAAGGGCAAATTTGTCGAGAAACTCTATAAGTTTGCGCTCAACAATGCCATCAAGTACAACAAGGAGTATTGGAATCGTGGCGGCTGCCAGGCATGGCGTGCGCCGTTGGTCAAACTCTTCGACAAACTCATCTTCAAGAGTGTTCGCCAGGGCTTTGGCGGCCGTATGAAGTTCTTTGTGGGCGGTGGCGCATTGCTCGATATTGAGTTGCAGCGCTATTTCTGCGCCGTAGGTATGCCGATGTTCCAGGGCTACGGCCTGAGCGAGGCAACGCCTATCATCTGTGCCAATTCGACGGGTCATGCCATTTTCGGCTCGAGCGGTCGTATCGTGGCAGATTTGGATCTCAAGATTTGCGATGCCGAGGGCAATATCGTGCCGGACGGCCAGCGTGGTGAGATTGTCATCAAGGGCGAGAATGTCATGGCAGGCTATTGGAAGAATCCCGAGTCGACGGCCAAGACCATTGTCGATGGTTGGCTGCATACGGGCGACATGGGCTATGTCACCAAGAAGCACCCGGGTTTCTTGTGGGTGGTAGGACGCTTCAAGTCGCTGCTTATCAGTGCCGATGGCGAGAAGTACAGTCCCGAAGGTTTCGAGGACGGCTTGACCGATGGTAGCAAGTATGTGGAGCAAGTCGTGCTGCACAACAACCAGAATCCCTATACCATGGCGCTTATCGTGCCGGCGAAGGATGTGCTGCGTGAGTACGCACAGTCCAAGGGTGTAGATCCCGATTCGTTGGAGGGCAAGAAGTTGATGCTCAAGAAGATTCAGCGTGAGGTGGATGAGTACCGCAAGGGTGGCAAGCATTTCGGCGAGTTCCCGGAGGCATGGCTGCCGACGGCGTTGGCTATCTTGCCGGAGGCGTTCACCGAGCAGAACCATTTGGTCAATTCCACGATGAAGATTGTCCGTGGCAAGGTAGAGCAATACTTCCAAGATCGTATCGACTACGCCTATACGCCCGAGGGCAAGGACCTCTACAACCCCAAGAACCTCGCCGCTTTCGACAAGTAAGACAGAGTACTACGCAATGCGTATCTGACTTGGCAGCGTTATAGATTGCGTGTCCCGCATTGTACATTCATTTCCATGAGAGACGGTATTGTATACCGTCTCTCATTTTTGTTTGTTTCATTATGTCAACCTGGGGGCGTGGGTGTCCCCACCCGCGATGAGCCGCAAGGCTCAGTTGACTATACTTTGCAATCCCCCTCTCTGGGGGGGGAGGAGGGGGAGTTTTTGTGTTAGGGTATGTTATGCGACTGTATCTGTACTTTTTTTGCCAACCACTTGCATATCTCTAAAATAAGTACTACCTTTGCAGCGCAAAATCCACGCGAAGACTTTCGTTGACGGACGCAGTGGTGTCCCGAGAAAGGGGGAGGGTGGGCTTTGTACATATACAAAAAGCGTTTGCTAACGCTTGCGATTCGACTGTTGAACCTAGGAAATTCAAAAAGTTTATTTCGAAAGCAAGAATTAGTAGATGCTCATGGGTGTATCCACATTTGCGTGTACCTATATGGGTATGCGTTGAATACGATATACACGCGTGGGTTTCTGCAAGTATCTTCGAATAAACGGGTTTTCCTAGGACCACAACAGCGGATTTACAAACAGAAGTCCGCGTTTTTTGTGTGTCTATAGGTGAACAAAAACTATATAATACAAACGGAGAAAGTCGATAGCCGAATACCAAAGTGGAGACAATGCAAAATTCAATGTACTATGAGAACAAAACTAATCTCAGTTGCTATTGCCCTGCTGGCAGGTGTGTCAGTATGGGCAGACGATGTATGGAACTACAATGTTTACGATGATTGTAGTAAGAATGGTTATGTGGCAGGAATTAGCCCTGCACCTGCCGATGTGCAAGCCGTCGACCTCGGTCTGCCGAGTGGCATTAAATGGGCGTCGTGCAATGTAGGTGCCAACCAGCCCGAAGACTACGGCAACTACTATGCGTGGGGCGAAGTAACGCCCAAAGACGACTATTCGTGGTCTACCTACAAGTATGCCAATGGCAGTGATTCTACTCTCACAAAGTACTGCAGTAATGCAAGTTACGGTAACAACGACTTTACGGACAATAAGACCACTTTGGACTTGGAGGATGATGCCGCATATATGAATTGGGGTGGCAATTGGCGTATGCCGACGAGTGTAGATGTAGATGAACTACTTGACAACTGTACATGGACTTGGACAACGCAAAATGATGTTAATGGCTATCGAGTAACAAGCAAGACGAACAGCAATTCCATTTTCCTGCCCGCGGCGGGCTATCGCAACGACACGATTATCAGAGCTGTCGGCTCCACCGGCATCTATTGGTCTTCGTCGGTTATCGAGAATTTCCCGCCCTACGCGTGGTACATCTACTTCGCCTCGAAAAGCACATTCAGGGCCAGCGGCAATCGCTGCTATGGCTACACGGTTCGCCCTGTCTGCTCATCATCTTCATCAAGTAGTTGTGTAACTCTGACACTTTATGCTAACGGCTGCGAGAGCGGGAATGTGATTAAATGCAATGCGGGGCAGCAGATAAACATAAAGGCAGTCCATGAAAACGAGCATCGCCATTTTGTTCGTTGGTCGGACGGCAATACCGATAACCCACGGTTAGTAACCGTCGCAAAAGATACGGTATTTACGGCAGAGTTTGCTGATGACCCTATTTTAACAGTGCTTTCCGCTGACGATAGTTTTGGTACTGTTAGTGGTGCGGGACAATTCAAACCTAATTTGTCTTGCGAAATCTCGGCTACTGCTGTTTTCGGCTATCATTTTGCCCAATGGTCGGACGGCAATACCGACAACCCGCGTACCATTGTGCTGACTTGCGACACTACCTTTACTGCAGAGTTTGCACAGACCTACTCCGGACAATGTGGTGATAACCTCTATTGGAACTATGCAGAGCATACACTCACTCTCTCGGGTACGGGGACAATGTACGACTATGGCGGGAATGATATGCCGTGGCTCTTGTTCCGCGATACCACGGACGCGGTTGTATTAGAGCAGGGCATTACGCATATCGGCAGTTATGCTTTCTATGATTGCACGGGTCTTACCTCTATCACTATCCCCGAGGGCGTTACGGAGATAGGCGATGCCGCATTCTATGGCTGTGTATACTTGACCGATATTACTCTGCCGAGCAGTATGACTACTATCAGCGACAATGCCTTTGCGCTCTGCAGTAAGTTGCAGATGATCATCGTGTCTGCCACTACGCCGCCTGCTATCCAAGCGAAGACATTCTACGAGGTCAGCCGCTCTATCCCTGTCTATGTCCCTGCCGAGGCAGTCAGCGGCTATAAGGGCGACCTCTATTGGCAAGAGTTCAATATCCAAGCCGCTTCCACGACAGCGATAGACCAAATTACCGCCGATACAGACACCACCCCACGCAAGGTTCTCCGCAACGGTCAAGTCTATATCCTCCGCAACAACAAGACCTACACGCTGACGGGCGTAGAGGTGGAGTAGAATAGAAGCCTTATGGGCTATTAGATATTCTACCGTCTCACGACTGTTAGACAAATAGGTTCTAATCAAATGAGGCTGTCTAACAATGCAAAGTTGTTAGGCAGTCTTTGTTTTTTCGCAGTTATAGGGGTACCACTAGGAGTGTTATCCGCTTTTGCGGATAACCCACAGACTGAAACGAGAAAAAATCATTGAATGATTTTTCCCTCCGGTTTTTGTCA
>CAVEXR010000084.1:0-5072 GCA_963619585.1 Azospirillum sp. CAG:239 | reverse complement strand
TGGGTTATCCGCAAAAGCGGATAACACTCATAGTGGTACCCCTATAACTGCGAAAAAACAAAGACTGCCTAACAACTTTGCATTGTTAGACAGCCTCTTCTTTGTATACCTAGGCAAAACGCATCTTGCTGTCTACAACTTGACTTATACACAACAAAACAACTTTCCCTCCCCTCAAATAGACAATTAGAGGCTGCCCCAAAAGAGCAGCCTCTAATTGTCTATTATACTCCGGTACTTATCGTCCTATATATTGCGTATAGGCAGGATAGTACTTGTCCACGAGTTCCTTCTCACCAAAGCGGTCGGCGTTCTGCATTACATAGTTCAGCACAGCGCCCCAGTGTCCTATGGTCGACTGAGCAGCAGAGCGTTGTTGGCGTGTCAGTTGTGCGCCCCATTGCAGGTATTCTACACTTGTTTGGGCTACTTTGTCTAACATAGCCACGCCCTTGTCGTGTTCGCCTACCATAAGATACATCATACCCATCGATGCCGAAGTGTAGTCGTAAGGTATATTGTATTCCGGCAACATTTTCTCTGCATAATCCAGTACATTGATAGCAAGCGAGTCTTTTCCCTCCCTTATCAATGCTTCTGCGAGTTGATCAAACATCATACGGTGTGTACGGCACATACGCATCAGGTTCTCATCGATATAGATGCCCCGATAGTTCATGTTGCCATAGCGGAACTTATTCATCATGTTGTCGTACATAACCTCGGTGTTTACACGCGGTTGTCCGTCTGCACTGCGTTCTGTTGTCAAGCGGTATGCCAAACCTGTCAGTTCAAAGTACGGCTCCAGTCCGAGATAGTAGTCGTTGCCTACCGTCACGGCAAAGTAGATAGGACGCTTCCATTTGCTTTGGCTGATCAGTTCCATTATCATCATCTCCGAGCGAGTGTAGCGACGAGCCGAACGGAATGTAATACGCTCCGAGTCAGGTGTCAGCACATAGAGTTGATTTGATGGCAGGTAGTTTTCTCCGTCTTTCTTGGTGCGCGGGTTGTCCGAGCGCAAGAACTCAAATGCCTTATCTACCGACACTGCACCCAGTTTGTTGTCTACATACGCCACCTCGTTCTTTCCGGGCATAAAGTCTTTATATTCCCAAGAGATAGGCAGTGCAGGCGAGTCGTAGTACGGACGCTTCATCTGCGAGATATACCAGTCGGTTTGCAGATAACTGAGGTTGCAGACACGCAGGTCGGTTCCTACTTCCTCCACCTCTTGGTTGTACCATAGCGGGAAGGTATCGTTGTCGCCGTTAGAGAAAATGATACCCTCTTTCTCGCACGATTTCAGGTAGTTTGCACCAAAGTCACGGCATGAATAACGGTGTGAACGGTCGTGGTCATCCCAGTTCTGCGATGCCATTTGTGCAGGCACGAGCAGACAGAGAACGGTTACTGCAGCAGCCACCGCCACTTGTCCTTTCGGGTTCTTTATGGCGGCATTCAGCCAGTCTATCAGTGCCAATGCGCCTAAACCAATCCAGATACAGAACGCATAGAACGACCCTGCATAAGCATAGTCACGCTCACGCGGCTGATAGGGCGTTTGGTTGAGATACACCACGATAGCCAAACCGGTTAAGAAGAATAGCAAGAATGTTAGTGTAAACGATTTCCAGCCCTCACGAACCTCAACACCATTCTTTTGTATGCGTTTGCCGCATTGCCATACGATACCGATGATACCGAGCAGCAACGGCAACATATAATACACATTGTGTCCTTTGTTCTCACGCAGTTCGGTTGGCAGAGCCGATTGGTCACCCAACATAGCGTTGTCAATAAAGGGAATTCCGCTAATCCAATTGCCTTTCGATATATCACCATACGACTGCAGGTCGTTCTGACGCCCTGCAAAGTTCCACATAAAATAGCGCCAGTACATGAAGTTCACTTGGTAACGGAAGAAGAATCGCATATTCTCCACAAAGGTAGGCGCATAGTCCGTCTTCGGCTGTCTGCAGTAGTCATAGCGCACTTTCTTACCCTTTATGTCTGCCCATTCCTTATAGGCCTGTTTGTGGGAATCCTGCGGTGAGTACATACGCGGGAATAGCATGCAGAACTCTTTCTTATAGACATAGCTTGTCTTGTAGCCCGTTATTGCATAATGGTCGGGCTTGCCATTCTCGTGAGGTGCAGGTGCATACTGCGCATGTCCCTTTTTCTCACGGAGAATACACATATTGCCTTTTATGTCCAGTTCTACCGGTGCATTGTACGATTGTCCGTAGAATAGCGGGCGGTCGCCATACTGCTCACGGTTGAGGTAGTACTTGAGCGAGAACACATTGTCCGGTGAGTTCTGATCCATAGGCGTATCGGCACTCGAGCGAATCACCAGCACGGCATAACTGCTATAGCCGATTAGGATGACGGCTATCATCAGTGCCCCCGTATTGAGTACACGCGAAGGAACCAATCCACGCTTCCAAAGCAGCAGACCGAGCAGTGCCGCACTCAGCACTAACCCTATCCACCAACTCTCAAATAGGAATGCCGCACCCGATAGAGCAAACGCACATACAAACGAAACAATCTGACGCACTGTCAGCGTATCCGTCTCGTGCATACTCTCACATATAGCCCATACAAGGGCAGCAATCGTCAGCACAATATAAATTGCCAATCCCGTATTGAACGGACAGTGCAGCCCATTGACAAACAGCAATTCAAACCACCCTGCAATAGTCGGGAAGCCTGGAATGATACCGTAGAGAATCACTGCGAGTATAGCCACCGATGCCAAGAAAGCCGTGATAACACCCTTCCAAGAGAACGAATAGCGGCGGAAATAGTATACCAGCACAATGGCAGGAATAGTCAGCAAGTTCAGCAGGTGCACACCGATAGACAGACCCATCAAGTAGGCTATCAGTATCAACCAGCGGTCTGCGCCCTCATCGTCTGCGTGTTCGTCCCATTTCAGTATGAGCCAGAATACCACAGCGGTGAATAAGGATGAAGAGGCATAGACCTCGCCCTCTACCGCCGAGAACCAAAATGTATCGGAGAAGGTGTATGCCAATGCCCCCACCGCTCCTGCAGCCAGTATGCCGATGCCTTTGGCTACTGTGTCTGGTTGTACGAGTTTGCGTGCCAGCATCGTAATGGTCCAGAATAGGAACAATATCGTAAATGCCGAAGCCAAAGCCGACATCGCATTCACACACATTGCCACATGGGCATTATCCGATGCAAATAGTTGGGCGAAATGCCCCATCAACATAAAGAACGGCGCTCCGGGTGGGTGTCCCACATCCAATTTATGCGCACTTGAGATGAACTCACCGCAGTCCCAGAAGGACGCAGTAGGCTCAATAGTCAAGAGATACGTTGCTGCAGCAATGGCGAAAACCACCCATCCGCACAACGCATTCCACAGATTGAATTTTTTCATTTATTGAGTGAATTATATATTCCTTTTCTGCTGCTGTCTATCCTTACTTCGTAAGTCCCGATTCCCTGCTTTGTCTCTGCTAATACGATTATGATATGCAGTACCGCAGCAAGGGATGAGCAAGGGATAAGCAAGGGATAGACCATCTCTCGGTGCGCCTTCGGCAGCCTTTCGGCAGGCGTTCGGAGAGGCACACCAACCCATACTCGTTGCAAAGTTATAGCAACGCCTCGAATTGACCAAATTTTGTGCCAAAGAATACGCAATTCCCCTATTTCGAAAGATTTTAGGCAAAAAGCCTTGCATTATTGAATAAAAAGCAATAACTTTGCAGGCATTTTAACAATGCGCAACAAGCGACACCCTCCTTTGGGGCGAACAGGATATTAATTTTTCAAGATACAATATTTATGATTTATGATAGTAAGGTATTTCCCCACCTGCAATAAACAGCAATAAAATAAGTGAGCCACCGGGCTCAACAGACTATACAACGCCAAATTACAAATTACACATTACATATCAATTAAGCATATATGAATTTGTCAGACAAAAAGATTGCGGTAGTCGGTTTAGGCTATGTAGGACTGCCGCTTGCAGTGGAATACGGCAAGAAATACCGCGTTCTTGGTTTTGATGTTAATAAGGCACGCATCGATGAACTGAGCGCAGGCAAAGACCATACGCTCGAAGCAGACCTCATCGGCATGAAGCAGGCACGCGACCTCTATGACACCACCCATCAGATAGGGCTTAGTTTCACTTCCGACCCTGCGGCACTCAACGAGGTAAATGTTTATATTGTTACCGTACCTACCCCTATTGATCGCTTCAACAACCCCGATCTCACGCCGCTTTTGAAGGCAAGCGAGACCATCGGCAGGACGCTCCACAAGGGCGATATCGTTATCTACGAATCCACCGTCTACCCGGGCTGTACGGAGGAAGACTGCGTGCCCGTTTTGGAGAAGTTCAGTGGCTTGAAGTTCAACCAAGACTTTTTCTGTGGCTACTCGCCGGAGCGTATCAACCCGGGCGACAAAGTCAATACATTGACCAAGATTAAGAAAATCACATCGGGTTCTACTCCCGAGATAGCCAATGTGGTGGATGCACTCTACAATTCCATACTTGAGAACGGCACCCACCGTGCGCCGAATATGAAAGTTGCAGAGGCAGCCAAGGCGGTGGAGAACAGCCAACGGGATGTCAATATCTCTTTCATGAACGAACTTGCCCTTATCTGCGATCGTGTAGGTATCGACACCAACGATGTTATTGAGGCGGCAGGCACCAAGTGGAATTTCCTCAAGTACCATCCCGGATTGGTGGGCGGGCACTGCATTTCGGTTGACCCATATTATCTTGCACACAAGGCAAAATCGCTCGGCTACGACCCGAAGGTTATCTTGAGCGGGCGTGCCGTCAACAACTCTATTGCCAAGTTTATAGCCGATAAGACGCTGAAACTTATGATACAGCACGACCATAAGATTCTCCACTCCAATGTGCTTATTTTGGGCGTTACCTTCAAGGAGAACTGCCCCGACTGCCGCAATACCAAGGTGGTGGATATCGCCACCGAGTTAGAGGAATTCGGCTGCTGTGTAGACATCTACGACCCATGGGCAAATGCCGAAGTAGTACGCCACGA
>CAVEXR010000083.1:0-5085 GCA_963619585.1 Azospirillum sp. CAG:239 | reverse complement strand
TCAAAACACTCCCTGAGGTAAGGCGCATGGTTATAAACCAAACAATCAACTGCAACCAAGGGCTTCTCTGCCACAAAGTCAGACACCTGTTGAGCAATCGTCGGATACAGTGCGGATAACTGTTCCGGTAGTAGCGCACCAGCACCGATAGACGCCACCTCGAAAGTGTTATTAATCGTTGCTCGTACCCCCCCCCAGATATTAAATCGCATTAACATTTTTATGTCTTGTTGCGTATAGCCGATGTCCGACAGCGAATAGCCCTGCTGGTAAGCCTTGGCGAGAGTCAACAACCAGAAGTCGAATATCCCCTGTTTGATTTGCTCTGTATTGGACTTATGCGCGTATGTCTGCACCAATCCGCGAATAGAATCAACACTGTCCGTCAAATGTTTCAGGGTCGTATGCGCCGTGATAGCCCCCTCTCGCTGCACACGATGATGCTGTACGCTGATGTTCAGCAGGGCAATACGCTCGGCGGCAAACAGCACACGCGGCGTAAACTCCTCATCTTCGTGCAGTATCGACGGCTTGAACGCCAAATGCTGCTCCTGCAGGAACGCACGACTATACAGATACATCCACACGGGTGCCACATACGAGTAGTGGCATTGCTTCCGAAATTGCGCAGCAAATAGTTCCCCTGTGCAGGGCATATCGATATGCGTCGTCTTCGGATAGTACGGGTCTTTGCCGTCCTTCAGCACATTGAAGCAACCTGCTTGCAGGTCATTCCGCTCCATAAATTCCACCATTTTCCGCAGCACATCGGGATAGAGATAGTCATCCGAGTCCAGGAAATAGACATACCTACCGCTTGCGCGTGCCATTCCTGTATTGCGTGCCACACTAAGCCCCGAGTTCGCCTGCCTTACGACCTCTATCTGTGCATATCGTTCGGCATATTCCGCCAGGATAGCCGCACTGCCGTCGGTCGACCCGTCGTCCACGCAGACCACCTGCATACCGTCTATGGCATTGTCTCGCAGCACCGAATCAAGACACTGACGCAGATACGGTGCCACATTATAGACGGGGATAATAATGGAAATCAATGTTTCTTCCATAGGATGCGACAGAACGGTTTTAGCATATAGGTCAACAGCGTGGTGGTACAGAAAGACGACAAGAACAACCGCTTATGCAACCCCATATAATAGAAACGGTATTTCCATGTATCGCGACATTCGGTGTCGTAGAGCGTACCGTCCAAATAGTCTAACTTCTTGCGTACGGAGATTGTGCGTAAATCGGGGAATATATGCTCCATCGTCTTATATTGATACACGAGGCTGCGGCATAGACGAGGCGATATATCCACCGACGCTCCTCCTACATGGCGACGATAGACGCCGCCCACGAAGCCCAGACAGTACGCCCTACCCTGTTGCAGAAGCGACAGGAACAAATAGATGTCGCCAAAGGCGAACCCTTTCGGCGTTTGTGTCACTTTGCAGGCAGCACGATAGACCACCGAGCAGGTAGGTATTGTCCAGCGGTCATAAACCTCGTAGGCAGTATATTCACGCTCTTGCAAATGGTCATACATGTGTCTTTCCTCTTCTCTCGGACTTATCACATCCACCTTGTGGAAACACATCACATATTCGGGATGTGCCTCCATGAAGTCCACTTGTTTTTGCAGTTTCTTCGGGTCTGTCCAGTAGTCGTCGCCCTCGCAGAGCGCAATGTACTTTGCCCCTGTGGCATCCACCGCCTCGTTCATCACCTTCGAGAGTGTCCCTTTGGAGTACTGATTCTCCGTTTCATAGATAGGGCGTATTATGTCAGGATATTTCGCAGCATACTCCCGAATAATATCAGCCGACTTGTCGGTCGAGGCATCATCATGAACAATCGCCACAAACGGAAAATCGGTTTGTTGCATAACAAACCCATTGAGACAATCACGAAGATAGGGTTCGTGATTGAAAACAAGACACTTGATGGCAACAATGGGAACATTTTGCATAGAATGAGATGAATTATAGTCTTTTTTTTCAAAAACAGTTAAACTCTAATACACGAACCCAATTCTTGCAACTTCGGATTATGTTTCCAATCATTTTCATCCACCACAATTAGAGCATCAATTATAGATTTTTTCCAACGCTTAGATGGCTTATCACACGGAATATAGCGTTGTAATTCTCCACGGAAATACGATTTCAGAGCCTTGTCAAAATTCAGAAGACAGACATACACTATGGGCTTATCTAATTTATTTTCAGCATAACGATATAAGAATGTGTCCCTATACTTGCGCAACAAGTTATTGCGTAACCAACTTTTTGTATGATATTTATCATCCTGTTTGGATTGCTCTCGTTCTTCTTTTAGTTGTGCAATACTTTCATTATCATAACACTTAATCTCAACCCACACATAGCATCTTGGCATTTCAATCATCACATCCACTGCTTTCAGGACACTTACTCCATGGAAAAATGGAGAATTATTATTTGTTTCATCAAATTTATATACTTGCAGTGCCTGCGGAATATCAAACCTATACCCTTCTATCTCCTTTACCATAGACCTTTTACCTGATTTGAAATTTCACGATCTAAAATATCAGCATAAGTTGCATCAATGGCATTCATTTTCAAGTCGCCAAACACCTCTGTACTGTCGCAAAGGATGTCTCCTTCCGAATTTCTATACAATGTATGGTACATAATATCATCTTTTGATATCGTTGCCATCTGCAACTCTTTCAACAAGACATAATCGTGCGTACTTAAAAATATCTGCACTCCCATTCGTTGTAATTCCAATAGAATTTGTACTACGGTTTTTGCTAATTTAGGATTCAGATTAGCCTCCGGTTCATCCCAAAACAAGACAGAACCATTGGTTAAAGAACCATTCAATATAAGTGTGTATAATAGGCCTAACTTACGGAAGCCCTCTGCCAACAACGAAAATTCCAATTCTCCAAATTTATTCTTGAGATAGAATGTTTCCTTTTTTACAATAACTTTTCCGGACATTGATTTACTCAATATATTGAGCAATCTCCGCACCTCGGAAGAATACTTACCTCTCGGCACGGGAAGAAAGGCTTTATCTATAATGTCAGCATAGACTTCCTCATAGCATAACTCTTTCTGTGCATACAACGATCTAAAGCCGGGAGCATTGGCAAGCATATCCTTTACAGGAATAAAGGTGGCATTTATTTTCGTGTCTTTCCACATACGAGAATTGATTTCTGTTCTCCCCAATGTAGTAATAGAGCAAGATAACATACGATCTTTATCCAAATCATTCCTATAAACAGAAATTTTTCCCGAATTTCGCCCAACCTTACGATGTACCAAACGACCCATAGACAATGGCAAAAATACAGCCTTCAGTTTTTTATCAAAGGTGGTATCTACGCGTTCATCGGACATATAACACGCAGCATACAGGGCTTTCATTATATGGGTTTTACCTGTACCATTTTCGCCTATCAAAACATTAATGCCTTTGCCGAAGGTCATCTGCAAATTCGTAAATGCGGTAAAGTTCTCGGCTTTGATTTTTGTTATCATAATATCGTATTGATTTTATTCTGCATAATGATGTTGCAAATATAGTCATTCATTTCCACATACGCAACAGACTACTATCAATTTATGAATTTCTTCCTGTAAAGCCCTTAATCATTTTTGAGGTTGTTGGATTGGATACGATTTGAGACCGCAAAGGTAGTAAAATTCTTTTATATATACAACAATTTAGCCACTAATTAGCCACTTATATCCATACCACATCCTTACCACATCCATAGCACTACCTTACCACTTATGACTTTTATATGGGTTTTGTACGGTTTTTTATCGCCCTTTTATCGCTTTTTTGCCCCGTATATTTTGCCATTTGCGCATCTTTTTGTAACTTTGTAGGGTTTTCTAAAAATATCGTTATATGAAGTATTTTATCAGTCCGAGCAAAGCGGCTACCCTCGTCGAGAGACAAGCCATCCGAGAGAACTACGAATCCAACATCGTTTTTCAGTGGCTCAAACTACCCTGCCTTACCTATTGCAAACCCAATGGACTTCTGACCCACGAAGACCTCTTCTGTTTGGCGTTCCAATTCTTGGATTTCCTCAAGCAACACCACGACTATTCCGATTGTCTGCTCCATAATGAGTTGCAATGTATTCCCTTCGAGATAGCCCGCCATTGGGAGAACTTCAGAGGAGAGCCCCATCCGTGTAATGTAGAAAAATTATTGGCGATACGAACCCTGTACCAACTGCTGCTGATGATAGAACCATACGACGACGATATGGACCAATACAATTTGGAGAAAAGCCTGACCTGCAATATCCCGAAGTTATTCCCTAACTGTTCGAAAGAATATGTGCAATCTGTAATTACGGATATAGACCACATACTTACCATAAAGTCGCCGATCTACCTACGCAGTGCGAAAATCATGTCTGACGAAGACTGTTGCGAAACGACAGAACCCCATTTGATAGACTATATCGACGGATATATGCAATCGCCGCAGCGTATCTCCGAAGAAATAGCAAACGGAAAAGCCCCAACGGCACAGCCTTCGGAGAATAAGCCCCGCACAGACACCCCCGAACTTGCCCGACTGCAAGAAGAACTCAAGCAGAAAGACGAACAGATCGAAGACCTGCAAAGGCTGTTAGACACCTTTGCGCAACCCGACAAAGGGTATATAGAAATAGACAGTACCTGCAAAGTAAAGATTGTCGCCCTCCTGTCGGCTATGTTCTATGCTCACTTTTTTCGAGGGGTTGGAATGAGCAACAACAGAGACCAAGTGGTAGGACATATCCTGAAATACGGTTTCCACTACAATACCAAAAGTATCCCCCAGATGCTCAGTCGGTACGATAAACAGAGCGGTGGTATCGATGACTTGAAGAGACTGTTGAACGAAGCATTAGACGAATTGAAAGGAATTCGGAAAGAAAAGAAGAAATAAAAGTAGAGGTTCCCCCGGAGGGGGGAATACAATAAAGTAGAGGTTGCTCATCTTGAAGGCGCACTAAATGCCTGATAATGAGCAACCTCTACTTTTTTATTTTGTTTACCTAAACAATACATCTATTTT
>CAVEXR010000082.1:0-5170 GCA_963619585.1 Azospirillum sp. CAG:239 | reverse complement strand
CGACCTGAAAACCCGCAAACTCAATCTTCTGTACCAAGCCCACAAGCAGGTAATGCAGCAGCCGGAGGAGAAGGAGTATCTGCATCTGAAAAACGATTAGACAAACAGGGTAACCCTATCGATAAGGATGGAAATCTTTTAGTAGAGACCGTTAAATCGATAGACGATATTTCGGACGAGGACTTTGATGAACCACAACGAAATGTGGCTCTGCCTGCTATACCCGATAATATAGCAGAAGCACTCGGTTTAGACGGAAGACCCGTTGTAATCAAAAAGAACATATTTGAGAAAAATCGAGATACACACGAGGACTTAACACCGGAAGATAGCCGAGAAATACTATCAAAGGCTCTGTACAATACCAATCTATATGGGCAGTCAAAGCCTATATCCCGTCCTGAATACCGAGTTGCAGTAGAAACAGGCGAAGATAATAACTCGCTTGTAGTTCTTGATGTTTATCAAAAGAAAGATAAGGTAGAAATTGTCGGTTGGAGATATATCAACTCCAAAGGCTTGGAAAGATTAAGAAGACAAATTGAACGAGAGGACGGGCAACTCCTCATACTTTCTCCCGATTCCGGGTCGGCGGCAGCCCTTTCCGCTCTTCCGTCCAAGTCTTCTGCCGACAAAGGTACAACAATTGTTCCAAACAGCCAAACATCCGGCAAAAAAAGCAAAGAAAAAGCCGCCCACACTGCCGAAGACCTCGAGCAAGAGCGGCGCGTACGCATACTGCGAGAGGGTACTGGCTTTGATAAAGCCTTTGGCTTGGTTGCTCCGAAAGACATTACCTCCCCGCAACAGATTACCGACAATATCGAGACAATCGTAACAGAACTTGCTATTGCCGAGGAAGCACTCGGAGAAAAAGGAGTTGTCAGCAGCGCAAGCGCAACCCACCCCCTAAACGGTTACAGTGGTTGGGTCTATGGTGAGGGGCATAACGCCAACGCGCAGCACCAGATAGAGGGTTACCTCACGGCACTTGATGTCTTGCCCTCGTCTATCACGGGCGAGTGGCAGAAACAGACGGGCATAAAGACCTATGACGACCTGCGCCGCTATGTGGCACAACGCTACACCGATGCACGGAACGCAATTGCGGAACTGACCCAACGCGAACTTACGCTCGAGCAGAAGCAGGCACTCGTCAGCGACATCTCAGACGGCAAGACAAAGGTCGTATTGGCAACCAACAAGACCCTTACCAAGAAACTTGCCGAACTCGGAGCAAACCGCAAGACCATTGCCGATGTGCTTACCGCTCTTGCCAAAGGCGAAAAGATAAACGGCTTTTGTGCCAAGGGTAGCGTTATTCTCAATACCGATGCACTCATTACGGGTATGGATATTATCCGCACCTATGTACACGAGCGTCAGCACTTGCTTACCAAGAGCGACCCGCAGTTGCTCGACACCCTTGTTGTCCATACGACAGCCGACGAATTGGCACAACTATTGCAGGCTGTTACGAATACATCGTTCTACGACCAATACAACAATGGCACGCAGGCGGGACACCGAGCACTCGCCGATGAGTTCCTTTCGCATATTTTGCAGGAGGCGTATGCTACAGACCAAGACGCTGATGCCGTAGCGCAACAATACGGCATAACCAACCAAGATATATTAACAACTTTACACAATTTAGATTATGAACAACGAAACAGTAACCATTTATCCAAGGCAAGGAGGAATATCGTTCTCCGTAACCGTGCCAAAAATAGTAGCGGACAGAGCAGCCGAGATAGCCAAACAAGACCCGACCAAGTGGATGGACGACCAACTCGCTCTAATCAACCAAGCGACAGCCGAACTCCAACAAGAGGGCAAACTACCGAAAGAGCAGTAGCCGACACCCCTATCCGCAGTCTTGAAGCCGAGCCGCCTATTCCTCTTTTCTCCGCTGCTCGCTCCAAAGACTTGCGGCAACCGACAAAAAGCACTACCTTTGCAGCAAAGAGCAGAGCGCCCAAAGCAGAGTTGGCGGTAGCATACCAAGATATGTTCCGCAGACAAGCGAACGGGCAATTCCCCGACGGCAACGGGTATGCTTATTCGGCAAGTTATTTCCATGTATTCAACAATGGGTATATTACACAATCTGTTTTTATTGACGGAAACGAAAGTTTAATCGACAAACTAATACAAAAATATGGAACTGACACCAATACAGGAACACTTAATCAAGGGACTAAAACTCTTTGGGGTTCACAGAGACCAAGCCGTAGCAATGATGGTCTTTCTCAAAGACAACGAGGAGGGGATGAACGAACTGTTGGACTACATGGAGCAGAACAGCCCGTCAGCGCACGAGATAATCAAGAAGTCGGTAGAGATAGTCAAGAAATCCCTACCCAAGGAGCAGCAGGAGAACAACTAACCGACCCTCGCTTTTCTGTATCGTCGTACTCACCTGCTACCGACCGCACTCTGACAGACGAGGCACGCCAAGAGATGTCGGCTATTGCCGAGCAAGCGAAAGCCAACGGCACATATATGCAAGCCCCGAACGGCAAGCCCACTCGCCTTACCGAGCGTCAGTGGCTGCAAGTGCGTACGCAAGCATTCAAGAAATGGTTTGGCGATTGGGAGAAATCCGCACGCATAGACAAACTCCGCAAGAGCGAACCGATAGTTCTTACAGGAGAGGAATACAAAGGCAAATATGAACTCAATCGTGATAGTGCGAAGCAGTGGTTGAGAGATAACCTGCGAGGAGAATACGCCATTGTAGATACCGGCGAAAAAGTCTTTGTCGGCAGAAAAGGCATCAACAAAGTTACCTCGCATAGTATGGGCAACGAGGCTTACCTAAAAAGTCTTGTTGCTATTCCTCAAATGTTGGATAATGCTATATTTATCAGCGAGGAAAAAGCGGAAAAGAGCAATGCTTTATATGGCAAGTACAGATACTATGTGGTTGGTCTTAAAATAGACGGAGAGGACTACACGGCAAAATTGACCGTTGGCATTGATGAGAACGGAAAGAAATACTACGACCAAGCCCTTACCGAGATAGAAAAAGGCAACCTCATAGAGATTGCCAATGGTTTTATATCAACGGAGGCAGAGCCGAACCCGTCTGTTACCAGCGGCAAAGATACGAAACTTATTTCAATCCTGCAAACAAACTCGTCAAAAATCGTAGACGAGAACGGCGAACCGTTGGTGGTGTATCATGGAACGAACCGCAATACTCGCAGTCGCTTTTTCCAATTCCGCACCGAAAATGGAAGTGTGTGGGTAACTCCGTCAAAGGGGTATGCAGACATCTTCGCCGAAGACGGAGAGGGAAGAGCGACTATCTATCCATTGTTCGCTGTTATACACAACCCCGCCTATGTAGGGTATATAGGCAGCCACCTCGACGAGAGCAAACTGCAACGCCTTGCTGCTGACCTGAACATCCCGTTTACTGAGTTGGAGAAAGCAGCAGAGCGGGTAACTTATACATGGGAACTTACGGCGAGCAAACCTTTCGCAGACCTTATTGAGAAATATGGCTACGACGGCATACAAGCCCGAGAGGGAGCAGTCGATACCTACGCTGCCATTTCCCCCAAAAAAATCAAATCTGCCACCACCAACAACGGCTCGTTCAGTGAGAACAGCGACGACATTCGTTTCTCTGTATCGTCGTACTCACCTGCTACCGACCGCACTCTGACAGACGAGGCACGCCAAGAGATGTCGGCTATTGCCGAGCAAGCGAAAGCCAACGGCACATATATGCAAGCCCCGAACGGCAAGCCCACTCGCCTTACCGAGCGTCAGTGGCTGCAAGTGCGTACGCAAGCATTCAAGAAATGGTTTGGCGATTGGGAGAAATCCGCACGCATAGACAAACTCCGCAAGAGCGAACCGATAGTTCTTACAGGAGAGGAATACAAAGGCAAATATGAACTCAATCGTGATAGTGCAAAACAATGGATTAAAGACAACCTGCGTGGCGAATACACAATAAAAGATACTGGCGAGGTAGTCAGCATATCGCGTGTGTCCGCAAACGAACTCACATCACACGGAGAGCGTGAGGAGATGCACTTAAAGTCCTTTGCTTTTGCCCCAAAAATGATTGAGAATGCCACTTTCATTGAGGAACAATCGAACCACAAGAGCAACGACAAATACGACAGTTACCGCTACTATGTAGTAGTCTTGAAAATAGGCGGTGTAGATTATACTGCACGGCTTGTAGTAGGCGTTAAGAATGGTAAAACATACTACGACCACGAACTTACGCAAATAGAGAAAGGGACTATCATTGATAGCCTTAACAGAACAACAAACTCTGTAGCCAACAAAGATAATTCCCTTTCCGACTACAAAGATAAGCGTTTATTCTCACTCCTGCAAACAAACTCGTCGAAAGTTGTCGATGAAAATGGCGAGCCGCTGGTGGTTTATCACGGAACTGATTATGCAGGTTTCTCAAAGTTTGAAAATGAGCGAGGAAATGGTATATTCTTTTCGAGCATAGATAGAGCAAGTTGGTTTGTAAAGGGAGAATACTACCCAAGAGTTTTCAGATTTGTTCCTATATTTAATTCGTGGAACACGCTTGAAAAGTATGCCCTTGAAAATGATATACCATTTGAAAAAGCGGACGAAGATATATATGACAATGCGTATTTTGTTGATGGAGAAATCGTAGATGACTTACAAGACGCAAGAAGCATTGTACAAAGCGTGCAAAATGATAGAGGAAAATCGGGTAACATTTATGCAGCATTCTTGAATATCAAAAATCCGAAACGCAAAGATGCAAGAGGCAGGTATGCCGTAAATTACGACCAATTATCTCATGGTAAAAAGAATGATGGGGTAATAATTGAAAATATAAATGACCCAACATACGATGAGGGGTCAGATTTTGAGGATACGAACTACATTGTTTTCTCGCCCGTCCAAATCAAGTCAGCCACCGACAACAACGGCTCGTTTGACGAGAGCAGCGACGACATCCGTTTCTCTATCATAGGCGAACGAGGTGCTGCCAATCTTGACCGAGCAGAGGAGGCTACCACACGGATGGACAACCTCCAAGTCGCCCGTGAGATGGAGCAGGCAGGCAAAGACGCAAAAGCCATACGCCTTGCCTCTGCCGAAGCGCAGTACGATGCATTGGACTATGATACCGACCACCTTACCCCAGCCCAAC
>CAVEXR010000081.1:0-5214 GCA_963619585.1 Azospirillum sp. CAG:239 | reverse complement strand
ATAACTGCGAAAAAACAAAGACTGCCTAACAACTTTGCATTGTTAGACAGCCTCTTGCATTCAGTTTTTCTTCCCGTTGCGAAAGCGTATGTATCCATCTTTGTTTTCGCTGCGTGTCCGATGGTTTGTGGCTTTGTTGCAAGTGTCGGCGAGCGGACAATCGCTACACCCACCCTCTCCTTCACAGCGTTGATGCCGTTGCCGATAGACCGAGTAGGCAATACCCGCTACCGCGGCAAGCACAAGCACTATCAGTAAAACCGTATCCCATCCCATACGAGTGTGTATTGTTTGTTTTGTAATGGCTGATAGAAAAGCCCCATTACCCCTTACAAATTAAAAACCACCGATTACCCAAAGAGTAGCGTTCCTATTTGGTATACCACAAACGAGGCAAGCCATGCCACGACAATGGAGTTCACTACCGTGAAGGTAGACCATTTCCAGTTTATCTCCCGGCGTATGGTCGCTATGGTTGCCACGCAGGGGAAGTAGAGCAGCGTGAAGACTAAGAATGCGTATGCGCTTACGGGCGTCAGGGATGTGGCTGCTAAGTCGCCACCAAATAGGATGGCAAAAGTGGCGGCGATAGCCTCTTTGGCAGGCAATCCCGTGAGCAGACAAACCGACATCTTCCAATCAAATCCGAGCGGTTGCATAGCAGGCGCTATGAACTGACCTATAGAGGCTAACCACGAAGTCTCGATATGGTCGAGGTCGCCTGCGGGGAAGTACTCGAGTGCCCAAATAATGACAGAGGCGCAGAGTACCACAGTCGAAATTTTCTTCAAGAAGTCCGATACACGGTACCAGATATGCCCGCCGATGCTCTTCCAAGTGGGCAGACGAAAGTCGGGCAACTCGTTCACCATATCGTCGGCAGGCTTGCGAAACCATTTGGTTTTCTTCATAATAAATGCGAAGAGAAAACTGAGCAGGATACCCAGCAGGTAGAGCGAGAGCAGCACCAATGCCTTGTAATTCTCGAAGAATGCGTCAATAAAGAGGATATACACCGGCAGTCTGGCAGAGCAAGACATAAAGGGTACCATGAGCATCGTCAGCGCACGGTCTTTGGGGTCTTTTATATCTTTTGCCGCCATAATGGCAGGCACATTGCAATCAAAGCCCATGAGCATAGGGATAAACGAACGCCCATGCAGCCCCAAGCGGTGCATCATACCGTCCATAAGGAACGCCACACGCGCCATATAACCGGTATCTTCCATTACGGAGAGGAAGAAGAACAGAATGATAATATTGGGCAACGCCGTCAAGAGAGAGCCGACACCTTGAATAATCCCATCGCCCAGCAGACTGGTAAACCAGCCCGCAGACAGGTGTGTTACCACGAGGTCGTAAAGGGCATCTATCCCTTTCTGCAGCAAGTCTTGCAGCGGTTCTCCGAGCGTAAAAGTACACTCAAAAACGATAAAAAGGATGGCGGCTAAAATAGGAAATCCCGTCCATTTGTTGGTTAGAATTTTGTCTATGCGTTCCCGTCTGGAGCAGTGTTTGTCGTCTTTCGGGTGGAGCAGCGTCTGCATCAGCACACCATGCACATAGCCTGCGTAGGCGTCTTCGTCGTGCTGTTCCCAGGCGTGATAGACAGGGTGGTCTGTTACGGCAGGCGCAGCGGCAGTCTGTTCCAATAGGTGCAGTACTTCGCCTATTCCGCGTCCTTTTCCTGCGCTTACGAGTGCGAGCGGCACACCCATCAGGTCTTGCATCTTCGGCAGGTCTATCGAGTGCCCCGTGGCAAGCAATTGGTCGTATCGGTTCAGTGCAACGACTATCTTTTCTTGTTCGTCAATGATATGCGGGGTCAACAACAGACTTTCCTCGAGATGAGTCGTATCGACCACTTGCAACACCACGGCGTAGGCATGTCCATGAAGGGCGTCGAGGTCGTGTATCTCTTCGAATACCAACGGTTTACCTGCCCAAGCGGCTTCTTGTCGCAATGCTTCTGCAAGGGCAGTCTTTCCGCTTTTGCGGCTGCCCACAACGGCTATCTGTAGAGGGTGTTGTGCGTCCATAATCCGTACTATTCGTATTTAGCCTGCAAAAGTACGCCTTTTCCCGCGCGTGTGCAATACCTATTAATGGGGATACCAAAGACTTCCCCACCCCTTCCCAAAGAGAGGTATCGGGTACCCGTACATTAATCAATTAAAATTGTACAAAACCACTTTCTATTTTATTACCATTGATAGGAAACTCAGAGCGAGCCTACAGCCTCTAAACGGGGTAGAATCCCCACCCTCAGTCTGTCGAACCACTGTCGAACCACCGTCGAAGCAGTGTCGAACCACCATCGAAGGACAAACACTCCTTTTTCGTCCCTTTTTCGACTATCCGAAGAGGGGCAAACAGAAGACAATGCAATAAGATTAATTAACAGGATTATACTGCCACACACCCGTGCGCATAAAGGTCGCCATGCAGTCCATGAAATAGGCGCGGCGGGGAGCGAGTTCCTCTGCTGTAACATCGCCCATTATCCAAGAGCCTATCCAAAACTCGTCCGTGCCGTCCAACAGCAGCGGCAACTCGGCGCAGTGAGCAGCAGCGAGCGGACTGCCGTGAGGTGCCCATGTGAAGAGTTGGTAGGTCGTCGCCACGCCCTGCTTCTCCAAATAACGGACATAGCGTTTCGCCGGCGCCGTGAAGACCACGCTCGTCAGCATAGGCCACAACGCCTTGGGCCCAAACATACTGCCGTCGTCCTTCTGCGTACAAACGACCACTTGGCGAGGCCACTGCACACGGTCGCCATACTTGGGCATCTGCGGCAGTGCCGTAGGCGAGAAAGGCAACGAATGCCACGCCTGCTTGTGGGTGTCCATATAATGCATTTGGGCGGCAAGCAGGGTGTCGGCCGGGCAAGTCCAAAGGTTGCAATCGGCGTGGCGGCGGACATAACGGGTGCGCTGTTTGCCCAACGACGCTGAGGTGGTCAAGCCCATAGGCGCAGAGAAAACGACCGCCTTGTCGATACGCACACGCGCAGTGTCCGCAAGGCAATAGACCACGCTCTGCGCCCCTGCGGATTGCCCCGCAAGCGTAATATTCGCCGAGTCGCCGCCAAAGCGTGCGATATTCTCGTTCACCCAACGAAGAGCGGTCAGTTGGTCTTGCAAGCCAAGGTTAACCGACTGCGAATCAGGCTGATAGAAATAGCCAAAGATACCAAGCCGATAAGTAACGGTAACTGTAACGACTTGTTCCCGCAGCGCGAACTCGGCAAGTTGGGTCTGCGTGCGCTCGCCGCCGCCGGCAAAATAGTTCCCGCCGTGAATATAGACCAAGACGGGCAGGTCGGCCGCAGGCGCAGCATCGAGCGGGAACGGCGAGTTCACCGTCAGCACGAGGCACTGCTCCGTAAAAGGCGGCTGCTCATTCTCCTCAAGCACGACATGGGATTCGCCGTATTGCTTGGTGGAATCGGCCTTCTGCGGGCGCTGATAGCAGACCGTATTGCTCTGGATATAATCCTGATAGGTGTCAATGCCACTGACCAACTCCGGCGCACGGAAACGGTCGGCATGCGCATACGGAATGCCGTGGTAGATATAGACAGCCGCACTGTCGTTGTGCATACGAAGACAGTTTGCGAGCGTATCCACATACCGACCTTTTGCGTATGTACATGTGTCCACATACCGCCCTTCAGAGTTAGCGTTGGTATCAAAAGGCCGTGCATAGCCGGAGCCTACTGCCCCCGCCAGGAGAAGAAGAGAAATCCATCGTTTCATAATCCGTAGTCATTTATCGGTGCAAAGGTACACCTTTTCGCCGACATACACAACCCACACGACCGTGCCTCACGCTCTTACTGCACCGCCACGCCAAGCGACCCATTCCATACGCCATTCGGAACATCAACGCACATCGTACTTTTGCAAAACGAAATGTACAAAAAAGAAATAATTGGCGTTTCTCTTCTGCATATCTAAGAAATTATGTACTTTTGCAGTCCGAAACCGAAAGAGGGCTGAAACGCTTTCCTCGGTACAAAAAAGATATTACATTAACACTTCTAATTTTATACGATTATGACAAAAGTAGGTATTAACGGCTTTGGCCGTATCGGACGCTTTGTGTTCCGTGCTGCTCAAACTCGCAACGACATTGAGATTGTAGGTATCAACGACCTTTGCCCTGCAACGTATCTGGCATACATGCTGAAATACGACACCATGCACGGTCAATTCGAGGGAACTATCGAAGGTGAGGACTACAAGGACGCAGAAGGCAACCTGATCGGTGGTAAGCTCATCGTAAACGGCAAAGAAATCCGCGTTACTGCATGCAAGAACCCCGCTGACCTGAAATGGAACGAGGTAGCTGCTGAGTACGTTGTTGAGTCGACCGGTCTCTTCCTGACCAAAGAGAAAGCTCAGGCTCACATCGCTGCAGGTGCTAAATATGTTGTTATGTCGGCTCCTTCGAAGGATGACACCCCAATGTTCGTTTGCGGTGTAAACGAGAAGAGCTATGTAAAGGGCACGCAGTTCGTTTCGAACGCAAGCTGCACCACCAACTGCTTGGCTCCTATCGCTAAGGTGCTGAACGACAAGTTCGGTATCGTTAACGGCTTGATGACCACCGTTCACTCTACCACCGCTACCCAAAAGACCGTTGACGGTCCGTCGCTCAAAGACTGGCGTGGTGGCCGTGCTGCAAGCGGCAACATCATCCCGTCGTCGACCGGTGCTGCTAAGGCTGTAGGTAAGGTTATCCCTGAACTGAACGGCAAACTGACCGGTATCTCGATGCGTGTTCCGACTCTGGATGTTTCGGTTGTTGACCTGACTGCAAACTTGGCTAAGCCTGCAACCAAAGAGGCTATCTGCGCTGCAATGAAAGAGGCTAGCGAGGGCGAACTGAAGGGCGTACTCGGATACACTGAGGATGCAGTTGTATCGAGCGACTTCCTCGGCTGCACGCTGACTTCGATCTTCGACGCTAACGCCGGTGTTTATCTGACCGATACCTTCGTAAAGGTTATCTCTTGGTACGACAACGAGATCGGCTACTCGAACAAGGTTCTTGACCTGATCGCACATATGGCTAAGGTTAATGGCTAAACCGTTACTATACAGCCTAATTGACCAGAGGCTGTCTAACAATGCAAAGTTGTTAGGCAGTCTTTGTTTTTTCGCAGTTATAGGGGTACCACTAGGAGTGTTATCCGCTTTTGCGGATAAC
>CAVEXR010000080.1:0-5329 GCA_963619585.1 Azospirillum sp. CAG:239 | reverse complement strand
CTGCGAAAGAACAAAGACTGCCTAACAACTTTGCATTGTTAGACAGCCTCTTTTTCACCTTATTACAGTTTATCGCCTCTATTAGAATTTTGCAGGCGTATAGGTCATTTTATACTATAAAAGAGGTACTGTATTATGGAAGAATCAGCCGGTAACTTAACCGATACATAAGCGATAACTTAACCGGTGATTCTATATGATTTACTGAGCAACCATTACGGCTGAGACGAGTGCCAAGATGGCGTAGAACTCCGGCAGAGCGGCGTAAATCATCGTATTCGCCATTACATCGTGCCCCGATGCGATACCTGCAATACCATGTGCGCAGACCTCACCCTGACGAATACCCGACAGCATGCAGGCTATACCTACTGCCAAGCCGATACCGAAGCAGAGAGGGCCATTGGCTGCCATAAACTCTACCCCTTTGTTCAACCAAAGGAACCATGCCACGAAGCCGTACAGACCCTGCGTAGCCGGAATAGCCGACAGAATCATGTAACTTGCCGATTTGTCTTTGTTCTTCTTCAGTGCCCCCTCTGCAGCCTTACCTGCAATGGTGGTTCCGTAAGTAGAACCAATACCTGCCAGAGCCAACATCAAGCCCCAACCCAGATAACCTAAAATTTCATTCATAATACTGATTATTTAATTTGTTAATTTCTTTGTTTATTATGAGGATTCGTTTCCCCGTGAGTTTCTATGTGTGTCTTTATAGACTTTTGTTTGTGAGAAATCTATAGACTGTTTGTGCGATGTTTATACGGTGTTTATGCGGTGTACCTCGTATTACTTAGCAAACGGACGATAGAGAACACCTTTGCCCTCGTAGCCCGAGTTCTTGAAGTACTCCACAAAGGTAAGACGCAGCGGGTGGACAAATGCGCCCAAAGCCGACAGAGCGAGGTTCAGCACATGCCCGATAACGAGTATCAGCACGCAGCCTATCCATGTACCCACATTCGGTGTGTCGCCAAGGATGGTAAGCCCTAAGTTGTTGAACGCTGCGCCCAACATACCACCGGCAAGACCGAGTGCATAGAGACGCGTATAGGACAGCACATCGCCTAACAATCCCGTCACCATACTATAGGTATCCCATAGTCCCAAACCGATATTAATCAATGGGTTGCGTCCCGGCTTATTGAATAAGAATATACCCAACGCAGACACGCCACCTATGACAATCATTGCCCACTCTGCCGCTGCAGGCGATACCCAATTCATCAGCGAGAATATGCCTACGGCAATTCCACCGACAATGAGCAACAGCCAACCCCAATTAGAGAGGTTCTCTTTCCAACCAAAACGCTTGGTGTAGCAGATAGCCTTGACCGTCATAGCCAGACAAAGGTGGAATATACCGATGCAGAGTGCCATAACCATCTGAATATCGTACTTAGAGCCCATAACCTCGACATTGCCCTTAATCATAACAGACTTCAAAGCGTCCGGCATCCACGAGGCGGCATGCAGGTCAATCCCGAAGAAAGACCCTAGGAAGAATCCAACCACCATCGTTCCGACACCCAAAACCGTGATGATAGGTCCTTGCCCATCGAACATCTCAATCTTGAGTTTGCCTTTGGCAATAAGCAAGCCGATGAGAATGAGCAGCACACCATAGCCGGCGTCGCCCATACAGAGCGCAAAGAACAAGAGGAAGAACGGTGCCAAGATAGGTGTCGGATCGAACTCGCCATACGAAGGCCAGCCATACATACCCGTCAGCCCCTCAAAGAGGCGTGCAAACCAATTGTTATGCAGTTTGATAGGTGTGTTGTCCTCCTCGGTAGGGTCTTCGGCTTGGTAATAGACGCCTTGCTTCTCGAGCAGGTCGTCCAATGCCGCCGTCTTATCGAGCGGGCAGAAGCCTTCCAACAGTTTCAGACTACCCTCGGCGATCGTGTCCGTATTGAGCGTAACACGCTGCCAATCAATCTGCTGCAGTGTCGTTTGCAGTTGCTCCTTGAGCGCAGGGATATTCTCTTTTGCCCATAGTTCGATACGGGCGTTCTGCGCTACGAGCAAGCCGTTCAAGCCCTCGACATCCTTCTGCAGGTCGGCAGCGGATTTCTCGTTGAGCGTCTGCTCTTGACAGGCGTCGGGCAGTTCTACCGCAGGCATATTGGTTCCCGACACTTGTACAAAATAGGTTGTAGAACCGATGGTTGTCACCTCAATACCCCACTCCGGTTGGAAATGTTTCTTGGAACAGGTATAGAAACACAGTGTATATCCCGCTTCACGCAATTGTTGCAGTCGCTCGGCCGAGAAACTGCCCCATGCCTGCATACGCTCTGCCTCTTTCTTGGTAGTGGCGATACGCTGTTCGATATTCGTTCGTTCCTGCAAGAGTTGGTCAGGTGCACCGTTGGCGATGGTCTTACGCAACAAGTCCGCCTGCTGCAAGAGTTCCTGCAGTTTGGGGTCTTCGGCTTGCCCTTCGCCTTTCTCGGTGATATGCACCACGCCGAGTGTGCGCAGTTGCTCCAGGAACGCCTCGTAGTCGCGGTGGAACACCAAGAAGGTGTATTTCTTCATTTTGCTTATCATACCGCCTCCTCCTTTCTCGTTTCCTCCGCACGGGCTTCTGCTTCCCGCTTGGCTTTTACGATTTTCTGACTCGATTTCGAGAGATTCTCCTCGTCCTCCATGAAGCGTTTTATCTTACGGATAGCGTCCTCATAGCCGGGGATTTGCACCTTCTCGAAAAGATTGACTTTCTGCGTGGTTTTCTTACGGGCATAGTCGAGCAAATCCACCTTACGGCGCACGAACTCCTGACGAATACCCACATCGGCAATGGCTTTGAGTTGTTCAAAACCATCGGCGAACCACTTGGGGTTGGAGAACAGGCTGAACTCCTTGGTAGAATAGACCACCTCGTCCAAGACAGGTATGCGGACACCGGCAATTTTCTTAACCGACATGCGCACATCGTCCACATGGATGAGACTCGTATCGAACTCGCCCCAGAGTGCCAACATCTGGTCGTAGTCCTTGATTCGACGGTCCACCTCTTCGTCGAGTTCCGCAATCTCTTTCTTCGCTTTCTTCACCTCGAGCCGCAAAGCGGACTCTTTGCTCTGAAGCGTAGGGAGAGTGCGTTGCCGCATCTTGAGGTTCTTCTCCAACCCTTGCAGTGATGTTTTATTATATTGAAACTGAATTGCCATATTGCATTATATATTTTCGCTTCGCGTAGTTTCGCCTTGCGAAATTACTTCACCCAGTATTTGTCAACAAGCGCTTGCTTGATGTTTACCTCCTCGGGTTTGAAGTATTTTGCAAAGAGTTGCCATGCCACATCCAACATCTGCGTGGTGTTGATATTGACATCGATTGCCAAAATCTCACGCGAATAGTCTTTGGCAAATGCCAAGCAACGCTCATCGTAGTCGGTCAAGTCGAAACCATTCTCTTTCTTGGTCTTCGCATTCGCAGCATCGGCATACAAGCGAACAGCGGCATTCATTACCTGTGGGTGGTCTTCGCGAGTTTTCTTGCCAGCCACCAACTGTTTCAGACGCGACAGCGAACGGAACGGGTCAACAATGACCTTACCAATATCGGAATCACGACGCAAGTACAACTGACCCTCCGTAATATATCCCGTGTTGTCCGGAATAGCGTGCGTGATGTCGCCACCCGACAATGTCGTAACGGCAATAATGGTAATAGAGCCACCGCCTGCTTCCTCGGGGAACTGAACGGCTTTCTCGTAAATCTTTGCCAAGTCGGAATAGAGCGAACCCGGCATAGAATCCTTCGACGGAATCTGGTCCATACGGTTGCTGACGATAGCCAATGCATCAGCATAAAGGGTCATATCAGTCAACAGCACCAGCACTTTCTCGTGCTTCTGCACAGCAAAATACTCGGCTGCCGTCAGTGCCATATCGGGAATAAGCAGACGCTCTACAGGCGGGTTCTCGGTCGTGTTCACAAAAGACACGATGCGGTCGAGCACACCCGCATTGGAGAATACATTCTTGAAATACAGGTAATCATCGTTGGTCAGACCCATACCGCCCAAGATAATCTTGTCTGCCTCGGCACGCAATGCCACATTTGCCATTACCTGGTTGTACGGCTGGTCCGGGTCGGCAAAGAAAGGAATCTTCTGTCCCGACACGAGAGTATTGTTCAAGTCGATACCCGCAATACCCGTAGCAATCAACTCCGACGGTTGCTTACGACGCACGGGGTTCACACTCGGTCCGCCAATCTCTACCTCTTCGCCCTCGACAGCAGGTCCGCCGTCGATAGGCTCGCCGTAGGCGTTAAAGAAACGCCCTGCCAACTGGTCGCTCACACGCAACGATGGTGCCTTGCCGAGGAACACTACTTCGGCGTTGGTAGGGATACCTTCGGTACCTTGGAACACCTGTAGCGTTACCTCGTCGCCCATAATTTTAACGACCTGAGCCAACTTGCCGTTAACGGTAGCGAGTTCATCGTTACCCACCCCATCGGCTTTCAGCGAACAAGTCGCTTTGGTAATCGCCGTAATCTGGGTGTAAATCTTTTGAAATGCTTTTGCCATATAATTGCTATTCTATTTTATTACAAACAATATATCAGATTTAGCGGAATATTTGTTTCCTTTATATTCAAAATTGATTGTTTTTAATTTCTTCGCATCAAAATTTTCAACATATTGAGTTATTGCAGGATGTAGTCTTTCAAAATCGCGTTTCAGTTTCCACGAATCATCCAAATTATGAGAATCCATTAGAACAATAAACAGTCTATTCTCTGCACTGAAACGCATTTCTCCTTGATGTTCATAGAGCCATGTCATCAACAATTCCGGTTTTAGAGCGACCTCAACAATTAGTTGAGTTCGTTGCTGTTCAAAATCACTCAAAATTGTCTTACATTCTTCCCTATCACTGCTACGAAGTTTTTCTATTATCTCATATTCTATTTGTTTCTCTTTCGCAGTCTTATCGTACGCTATTCCTAATGTACGAGCTGCATTTTTCAAAAAAGTCAGTTCTGCAGGCATTCCCATTGCCTTACGACGTTCTTTTTGATACTCCATTGGTAAATAGGTTACTTTCAAGTCTAATGGCACATCTTGGATAAAGAAATCCACATTTTGAATTTGTCCTATAGCAGGAAACACATAGTCCCGTTGAGACTTGAATATATGTTCTATTAAGATAGAAGACCAATGATTATACCAACTATTCACCAAATAGTTCTGTACTATTATTGGTATCTCGCTCTTACATTTGGAGACCAACTTATCATACGAGTTCAAATCTTTGACATAGTGCTTTACCAAATATTTATCTAATGCATTAGCATTATCTCCACC
>CAVEXR010000079.1:0-5460 GCA_963619585.1 Azospirillum sp. CAG:239 | reverse complement strand
GTCCTCTTTGCGTTGTGACCACACGGCCTCACAGTAAGTATAATGACTACAAGGCAGGATGGCAACAAAAACCTCCACCGGTTTAATCTCTCCGGTCTCGCCATCTATTACCTCCAACTTATCGCCTGCATAGTCAATATACATCTGGTCGCCGGCATAATGTTCCACATGACCAATAGCACGCTGGACAAGGCGATAACGCTGCAACAATATACCAAATTGAGCATGACGATAGCCATCGGGATGCTCTTTTTCGTACTCCGCAAAAAGAGATTGAATGGTAACACCCTTACGAGATAAACGTACAGCATAATCAGGTAACAGAGCTTCTAACTCTGTCCGACGAACAGAAGGCTCACGACGATAATCTTTATCGCCGACAAACATCTCGTTCAAGTGACTCTCAGACATCTTTAGCAACTGCTCCATCGGAATACCACTGTCTTGAAACAACCGCACATAATGACGCACGGTATTTCGGGATAATTCAAAAGTCTTACCTATACTTTTTATCCCCATCCCCATCGCATAGCAACGAAGAATGTTTTGAAGTTGTTTGTACATCTTAATTAAAATTTAAGTTAAATTAACAACCCCACCTGTCTGGATGGATTTGCGAAATACAAAACATATCCGTACTGGCCAAATCTATACCGAAAAAACGCAAGAAATCCTATTTGAAATACTCAAATAGGGGTCAAAAGAAAAATGGAATTGAAGGGTGGCAGTTGTATACGCTCGGGTATGGTGGAGTGCGTAACAATGTATTATTCTCTTTGCTTCAAAGTAGTACGAAAGTATTCTTATGTATCGGTTATGTGTCGGTTATGTGTCGGTTATCCTATACGCCGGTCTCGAGACAGACTGCATCATCTATACATTCAGACAGGAAGGATACAGCGTGTTATTGTAAGATGGATACAAAGAGGTTGCAATGTGGTTGTATGTCTTTGGGCAGAAAGGCAGAAAGAGACATGAACAATAGTTGGAGGAGATAGGCGTATGTATGAAATGAGGTACAGAAACGGAGTTGGTACAGCGGGCGGGCAGTTTCGTACAAAGGGACGGAAAAGTGTTGGCAGAGTGGCAAGGATGGTGTACCTTTGCAGCGTTTTCAAAGAAACGATTGTTCATCCCAAGAGGAAACACATTCGTTCCATATATAAGGAATGTACTTATTGCCATTAAACCGACCGTCAAACCGTTTAACCGCGCCCAACAGGCACTAAGGGGACTTCTATGAATTACTTTGTAGTCCCGGATTTAGACAACTTATTACTAACGGGGAATTTATAGAAGTCCCCTTAATCAAACAACACTATGCAGACCAACCATTTCTTTTCCAAGACGGGACAATTCGTTGCCCGTATCAAACAGTTCTTTTCCCATTTTGAGTCCAAATACATAGGACTTATCGGAGCGTGTCTCATCGTTATAGCGGCTGCTGTAACCGCCGCTATCGTTAACCAAGAGAAAAAAGCCAAAGAGATTCAAGAAGAATACGAATACACCGATGGTATTGCCACGATGACCTACGAGGACGGGCTGGTCTCTATCACCAACAAGCGCACGGGCAAGACTATCAAGCAAGGCAGCGACTTCGACTGGATAGCAAACACCCACGACTCACTCGCCGTATTCGCCAAAGACAAACGCCGCGGCTTTGTTAATACACAGAACGGCGAAATAGTGGTGAAAGCCATTTACCGGCATGCGTGGATATTCTCGGAGGGATTGGCTGCCGTAGAGCGAGAGAACTACATCGGTTTCATCAACCCCAAAGGCGAAGTGGTGATTGACTTTCTTTTCCCATACCGCGGCAACAATCTAAGCGAGTTTGTCTTCCACGACGGACACTGCGTAGTAGCCGACTCGGCACAGCACATTGGCGTGATAGACACGCTCGGGCATTGGGTAGTCCGTCCCGAATACGACAACATCTCACTCAGCAAAGACTATGCTATCGTCAGCAAGAAAGGAGACTTTAAGAAGCAGGTGGATTTCGATGGGAATGTGCTGTTGGACTGTGTAATAGACCGCATAGAGAACATCACTTACCAAGCATTCTACACGCATCTCGAGACGGGCGAGCCGTCCTATACACGCACCACCAATCCGAACTTCTTCTGCTACTATGTGAACGGGCACTGCGGATTGGTAGACAGCAACGGGCGTTTTATCACACGCCCCATCTACACAAACATCTATGGTATTAGTCCAACCCTGTTCCGCGCTATCATGCAGGACTATTACTCGGAAGTACTCATCAACGAAAAAGGCGAGATACTCTCGCGCTTCGAATAGACAATGTGCGTCTGCTCGCTCTGAGCCGCACACGACAGCCAAGTTCAATTAAACCGTCCCCCGAAGGACGCAAGGGAAGAATGGTCAGCCTTCCTCTGCGACTTCGGGGGATGTGATTGTTTGATTTCCATACTTTCAAAGAGAGGGAACACAAAAATAGACTTGCATAGTGAGAATACACGCAGCAATGCACCCTACCGCAGCGCACGGATATACAGGAAGATACCGATAGCCAAGAATATGAAATTGGGCAGCCATGCACTCATGAAAGAGGACATGACGCCATTGACGGAAAAAGTGGTGCTGACGGTGGAGAAAAGGATGTAACCCGCCGTGAGGACAATGCCGATACCCAGGTTCTTGCCCATGCCGCCACGCACCTTCTTGCTACTCATGGTGACGCCCAACAGGGTCATGATAAACGCACCCAACGGCGACGCCCAACGCTTGTGGTACTCGGTCTCAAAGGCTTGGATATTGCCCGCTCCGCGCGCACGCTGCTTCTCCATATAGTCGAGCAACTCCGGGTTGGTCATCTGCTGCGCCTGCTCGGCGGTGATGAACAACTCGTAGGGCTGAATGGGGATGATGGTATCGAGGCGAGTGCCACGCGTCATGGTCTCGCGCATACCCTCAAAATCGCGGCGAACATAGTTCTCAAGATGCCAATTATACGCCGAGTCGTAGCGAATACGGTCGGCAGTGATTCGGCAAGTAAGGGTCTTGCCCTCGAAATGCTCCAACGAGGAACGGTAGCCCATGTTGTTGCGCTTCTGGAACGACTCGATATAAAGAATCGTGCCCGGCTCTACCTCCATCTGGATGTTGCGGGCATTCTCGGAGGTGAAACGCTCGACATACTTGTCGGTAAACGCCAACATCTTGCCCGTGGCGGGCGGAATGACATAGCCGCCAAGATAGAAAGAGAAAAGGAACAAGAACAACGCCGACACAAAATACGGCACCATGAGGCGGTGGTAACTCACACCTGCCGCCATGATGGCGATAATCTCGCTGTTGCCGGCTAACTTGGAAGTAAAGAAAATAACGGAAATGAATATGAACAGCGAACTGAACATATTGGTATAGTACGGAATAAAAGGCAAATAGTAGTCGAGAAGAATCTCCTTGATCGGAATCTGATTCTCGAAAAAGTCGTCCATCTTCTCCGTCAGGTCGAAGACAATGGCGATGCTCAGAATCAGCACAATCGAGAAAAAGAATGTGCCGAGAAACTTACGGATAATATACCAATCGAGACGCTTGAGCAAAAGAATGAATTAGTTGAGGGTTGAGAGTTGAGTGTTTAGCGCAGTTGAGAGTTGATAGTTGAGTGTTGTACTCATTTACTTTGCACTTTACACATTTACACACTTACACATTGTGCATCACAGGCGAACGGTGATGCGGCGGAGCGTGTCCTCCTTCCACGAACGGAAATCTCCGGCGAGAATATGTTGGCGTGCCTCACCCACCAACCACAAATAAAATGCCAAGTTGTGGATAGACAAGATCTCAAGACCCAACATCTCCTCGGCATGGATCAGGTGACGCACATAAGCACGGGTGTATTGCGTGTCTACATAGGACGTTCCTTCGGGATCGAGCGGGGTAAAGTCGTTCTCCCACTTCTTGTTGCGCATATTCATAACCCCATTGCGGGTGAAAATCATACCATTGCGGCCGTTGCGAGTAGGCATGACGCAGTCGAACATATCGACTCCGCGCTCGATGCCTTCCAATATATTCCAAGGTGTGCCGACGCCCATCAGATAGCGGGGCTTGTTCTCGGGCAAAATCGCATTGACGACCTCGATCATCTCGTACATCTTCTCTGCCGGCTCGCCCACCGCCAAGCCACCAATAGCATAGCCGTCACGGTCAAGATCACGCAGACGCTTCGCCGCCTCCTGACGCAAATCGGTATAAACGCAACCCTGCACAATGGGGAACAAGTGCTGCTTGTATCCGTACAAGTCCTCCGTGCTGTCGAAACGGGCGATGCAGCGGTCTAACCAACGGTGGGTGCGGTTCATCGACTCCGTGGCATATTGGCGGTCTGCCGTGCCCGGACAGCACTCGTCGAACGCCATCATAATATCGGCACCGATCAGACGCTCGGTATCCATCACAGACTCAGGGGTAAAGAGCAGTTTGCGGCCATCAATATGGCTCGAAAAACGCACCCCCTCCTCCGTCATCTTGCGGATGTCGGTCAGCGAGAAGACTTGGTAACCGCCCGAATCGGTCAAAATGGGGCGTGTCCAACCCTCAAACTTATGCAAACCGCCTGCCTGATAGAGAATATCAGTGCCCGGACGCAGGAAAAGATGGTAGGTGTTGCCCAAAATAATCTGCGCATGAATATCATCTACAAGGTCGCGACGATGCACACCCTTGACCGTTCCCACCGTACCAACAGGCATGAAAATAGGGGTCAGGATGTCACCGTGGTCGGTATGAACAACGCCTGCACGAGCGGCTGAGGCGGAATCGGTATGAAGAAGGTCGAAAAACGCCATAGGCTTACACTAAATGATTGTTGGTGGGGAAAACGACACTCGGACGGAACGACTTTTGTTCTTCGGGAGTCATAAGGGCGTAGGCCATAATGATGACCGTGTCGCCCACATGGATGAGGTGCGCTGCCGCACCATTCATGCAGATACAACCGCTGCCACGCTTGCCCGGAATGACATAGGTCTCGAGGCGGGCGCCGTTGTTGTTATCAACCACCTGCACCCGCTCGCCCGCTACGATGGCGGCTGCATCCATCAAGTCCTCGTCTATGGTGATACTTCCGATGTACTCTAAGTTGGCCTCTGTCACCTGAACGCGGTGAATCTTGGATTTTAGTATGTGTAGAAACATATCTATGCTTCGTGTTGGTTGTAGTAAAAAAGCGAGTGCAAAGGTACGGCTTTTTTGGTAAATACACAAATATAGTTGTGCGATTGCACACACCACATAATACATAACAGGAGATAGAAGAACTATCAAATTTAAGTAATATAGAGAAACAACAGATACAGATAGACGATATCGTCAAAATAAAGGAACAAAAAAAGCCAAGTAACCGATTTATAGTTACTTGGCATTTGTAAATTGTGATCCATGCAGGAAGCAATGGTATAGAAATGCAAATAAGCCCATAAC
>CAVEXR010000078.1:0-5740 GCA_963619585.1 Azospirillum sp. CAG:239 | reverse complement strand
GACCACGACCAAAATGAACCGTGACGGCTCGAACTACCAAGGCAGCCTCACGCTTGTGTCGCCCGCTATCACGAGCCAATGGATTGTGAAGAAGCAGGACGGCACGCAAGTCAGCACCTCTGCTGCCAACAGCCTCTCGTTGGAGAATGGTGCAAAGGTGGATTATGCAGGCTCTTTCTCGTACCCCGCCCCCGACAGCACACAAAAAGCCCCGACGGCGTGCAGCGGCTCTTTCGGCACAACGCTTCCTGCGGCAGGCGTGCAGAGCGACACCCTCTCGAAGACAGACCTCACTACCAATACCTCGCTCTCCGTTAGTCTCTCTTCGCCAAAGAGCGGATTGGAGGTATCGGGCAGTAAGGTAGTTAAGGCAAGCGGCAACGATACCACCTCTGCCACGGCGGCGGTATCATTCTCCCATCGCCGCTATTGGGGCGTATCGGCAGACGCTGCTATCGACATTACTCAATTATCCGATACAGAGTTGAGCAACAGCCGTGCCAAAAGTATCCAATTCAACTGTTCCGGAGGTAGGTACTTCTATTACGCCTACCCCAAAGCCCTTGGCAATAGCACTTGGAGTATCGGCGGTTTGTCGTTCACGGGCTATACCCGCACCGAGCAGACCATCACCAACGCATACGGCAAGTCGGTAGAGTACTATATCTATCGCAGCACGGAGTTGCAGACGGGTTCGAGTATCAACGCAGTAATATCCTAACACTATGGCAACGAATATATCCGGTACGAACCTCGCCGCTCCGATAGCCCCGTTCACTACGGACGACAAGTACGCTACCCATTTCTCCGAGTACGGCAAGGGCGGGTGGCACGAGGTGGCAACGAAAGCCGACCTTGCCAATATACCTGCACAGCGTCTGTCGGAGGGTATGGCGGCACGGGTCATCAGCGAGAACAAGACCTATATCTACACCAAGCAGCAGGACGACACCTATGCATGGTTGCAGGACACGATAGACATAGACGAAGAACTATCCTCCACCTCCACCAACCCCGTGCAGAACAAAGCCGTCCAAGCCGCCCTCGCCGCACAGCAGACAAGCATAGATAATTTACTCCCACTAATATACGCAGGACTATGAGAAGAAGAATAGATATTACAGAAACCATGGAGGTTGTAGGCAAAGGCGTTCTGCTTTATGTCTCGGAGGTTATCGACATAGAGGACATCCGTTTGATTGTGGACGAAACCCAAAAGAAAGTCATCTGCTCCTCTATGCAGAAAGACAATGTTACGATTGAGTCCACAGCCAAGAACTCTGTCATTCTTGTGCCGTCCAAGTTTGGTGCAAGTAAGGATGATGTCTTCACGGTAGAGATAGACACCGCAGATAAACTCTCCGATGTTACAAGCAGCATAAACACCGCCATCACCTCTGCCCAATCGGCTTTACTCGGCGAGGACACCACCGCCACGCAGACAGCCATATTGCAGGCGGTATCCACAGCGGTTCAGGACGCAGCGGAGATGAACAAGCAAGCCTATTCCGCCCGCTTCGAGCAGAACACGGACACGGATAACTCCTACACGCTCGTGCTGCCTATCATAGCAGGAGTGGACGAAACAACGCAAACAGCAACTCTCTAACATAACAGAATAGCAAATGAAAACATTAACACGCATCAAATCCGGTTTAACCGGCGAAGAGTATTATATTGGCACGGCAGGTGATAGCGAGGTGGTGGTTATAGAACTCACTTCGAATGACACTGTCGCTTGGGAGAACTACAAAGTAACCCTCTACGACACTGCTACCAAAGAGACGCAGCAACAAGTCTTGTCTGCGGAGGGAATAGCCAAGTTCACCGTCCCCTACACCCATCAGTACACTCTGACGCTGCCTACCATCAGTGGCTATCCCACACCTGCGGTTTTAACCTACACGGCTACCAACCTGCTTACGACACGGTATGTCAAGCACAACTACTTTATGAGTTACGAACAGGTGGACATCAACTGCGTTCTCTTGTCCACTACGGGTGATGACTATGGCATCCTCGAGGGGCAGAAAGTGTACGCTCGTGTGAACGGGGAAAATACCTACGAAGCCACCTTTGGCAGCGACGGTAAAGCCACCATAGAAGCAATCCCTTATGGAACGAGTTATACCCTTATCTTCCCGGAGATAGAGGGCTATATGCACGACCATACGGCAGACACCTATGTCGCAGGTGTTATCTCGCGTGAGGTATTGGTGCATTACTCTTCCGGCGATTTGGGAATGTTCGCCATAGATGCAGACGGCAACCATTATGCCTATGCTACTTTGAAAACAGGTATCGAAGATGGCACTATCACCGCAGACAGTATCATTGCCATTGGCTTTAATAACATCACCTTGCAGGGGTTAGACAGAGGAGATGGCAAGACAGGTTGCGGTTTCTGCATAGGCGTAGGTTCTGTTGTCTCAAAAATGTGGGCAGACGAGAATATCGCCTTTAATCCGAACAAACTTCCCTATCTTACCTCGCATTCCGCAGCCATGTTAGCCTGCACGGGCGGTAAGCATAACACGGAACTCATCAAAGAGATTAGTGATGCAGGCGAGTGCGGCACATGGACTTACGATAGTGCCACGCAGACTTACATTGCAGGAGAAGGCTTGCATATTTCCGACATCCCCGCAGTCAATTACTGCCTCTCTCAATCGCTTACTGTGAACGGTGTCAAACGGACAGGCTTCCTGCCGAGTTATGCACAGATTTACTACTTGTCGCTGAATTTGACTACCCTGCAAGCATTCTTCACTTTACTTGGCAAGACAGCACCCGCTATCACAAGCGGTTACTGGTGGACGAGTTGTCAGTACAGTAGTACGAATGCAGTGGACTTGATCAGTGGTTCGTTCTTCAGCCTCACTAAGACTCGCAGTGACAGTGTGTTGGTGTGCTATGACCTTTAATTTAGTCATTTTTAATGTGTGGGGCATTCCTGCCCCACACGCACCCATTCCATAGAGTATATAGGGAGGATAACGAGAGGATAAGGGGAGGATAGCGAGAAAAAGCCAAAATCGCAGAAATAAATTGCGATAAATATAAAAAGCAATAATTAATAACTAAAAACAAAAACCGCAGACAATGGATATTGAGAAGAAATCGACGGACTTGCCGCTCTACACGGCTACATATCGTGTCTTGGAGCAAGTGGATTACATGCTCAATACCTACAAACGAGATAGGCGTCATACCCTTGGACAGAAGATTTACAACACCACGCTTGAACTTTTCGACTGCCTGCAAGAAGCAGTAGATTTCCCGGAGTTGCGTGAGCAAGCCTTACGCAGATACATCGGGCATTTTACCACCCTGAAGACACTGCTCAAACTCAGCAACGAACATGGCTATATGGAACAGACACACTATCTGGCATTAGCCAAACCCCTTGCCAGCATAGGGCGTCAATCCAATGGGTGGCTTAGGAAGACAATAGAAGAGAACAAAGCCGGAGCCGGTAGCATAGACTATCGGGAGAGCGTAATAGATTAAAGGTGGCTGCCCACTCACACCCTCATCACGAGCGGAGAGTTAAGAACAAGTCAGTGGCAGCAGGCGCGGTAACTGGTGGACGAGTTGTCAGAACAGTAGTACGAATGCAGTGAACTTGAACAATGGTTCGTTCAACAACAACAATAAGACTAACAGTAACAGTGTGTTGGTGTGCTATGAAATTTATGATATTTACTTATGTGGTGTACACTGGAAGAGGTTTACGATGCCTATCTTGACTGTCGGCGACGGAAACGAAACAGCAAGTCCTGTGCGTTGTTTGAGCAGGATGAACTGACAAATATATATGTTCTTTGGAATGATTTGAATAACCATACCTACACGATAGGTAAGTCAACTGCTTTTTGTGTGACGCGTCCGAAAGTGCGGGAAGTCTTTGCAGCCGATTTCCGGGATAGGGTAGTGCACCATCTGCTTATTGCACGGCTGTTACCTTATTTTGAAGCCGCATTTATCCCCGATACCTACAACTGTCGCAAACACAAAGGCACGGAGTACGGGGTGCAACAGGTGGCAGCCATGGCAGAGGACTACGCAGACGGGTGGGTGCTGAAATGTGATTTGCAGGGTTTCTTTATGACGATACACAAACCCACACTTGCCGACGCATTGGAGCATTTTATCCGCACGCAGTACAAAGGCACTGACACAGATGATATAGTATGGCTTGCTCGTTTGATTGCTTTGCATTCGCCGGAATGTAATTGCACACGACAGGGAGATTTGGGATTGTGGAATGTCCTTCCACCCAATAAATCCCTTTTCCACAATGGCAAAGACTATGGGCAGGCAATAGGCAACCTAACCAGTCAGATATATGCCAATTATTATCTGCTGCCACTCGATGACTATTTGTCAAAGATACCCGACACCCGATATGGCAGGTATGTGGACGACTTTGTGGTGTTTGCCCATACGAAAGAGGAACTGCTGAAACTCTTACCTCCTATTCGGAAACTGCTCTCAAAGCGTGGAATGATACTGCACCCGCATAAAGTCTATCTGCAACCTGTGCGACACGGACTGACTTTCATAGGCAGTACTATCAAACACGGGAGGATATATGCAGGCAATCGCACGGTAGGAAACTTGACAAACCTCATCAGGCGTTACAATGCCTACTACAAGCACGGGCGGGTACATATACACGAGGAGTTTGCCCAACGCTACAACTCCTATATGGGTTACTTGACACACAGGAAGTCTTATGCCATCCGTCGCAGGCTATGGGAACAGGTTAGTCCGCAGATTAAACAATTCTGCTATATTGAGAATATGCGGGTTGTCAAAGTGAAGAATAAATATAAATATAGAAATAAATTATTACAGCATTATGGTAAAAACAGCCATTTTAACCAGCGAGTATGCCGAGGTGCAGAAAGCCTTTGAGCGAGGCGGCAAGCAGTACTACTACCTCAACCTGCTACCCAAGGAAGACGGAGATATGACAATCTGCCTGCAATCTCTGTTAGACCACGAACCGACAGAAGAGGACAAGACAGAGGTACTAACCGCCTACGCCGAGATAGTCCGCCGTGCGTTGTTGCAGCAGATAGCACTCTACGACCAATCGGCAGAGGTCAATACCTTTACTATCGACGGCAATAGCGGTTGGTGGGATAAGGCTACCCGTGTGGGGCTTGCCAATTCCGTTGCGGCAGAGCAAGCCGCGGGCGAGAGCAGCACCACGCTTTACCTCGGCGACCACGCTATCCTGTGTACGATAGACCAAGCCAAAGAACTCCTGCAACAGATAGAACTCTATGCCGTCAAGTGTTACCGCCAAACCGAAACGCACCGTGCAGCCGTTACTGCCCTTACCGACGCAGCCGCACTCGAAGCGTACGATTACCGAGCAGGCTATCCCGCTCCCCTCACACTCACAACCACGCCTCTTTCGGCAGACGGAGAGTAACGGCATTCTCGTAGCCGAGTGGATACCCGCAACCCGATAAGGACAAACTCAAGATGAAGATAGACCTCACGAAAATAGTATGCACGATAATAGGAGTGGCAGTAGTCCTTCTGTTGGTGTGGCTATTGGGTTTCACGGCAAAGCGAACGGACAGACAGACCGAACCGACCGAGCAGGTGCGCTACGATACGATAGTGGTGGTACGCTACGACACCGTACGGGAACGCCGCACAATACGACAGGACTTGCACCACTACGACACGATAGTCTTGCACGACACGGTCTATATAGCCG
>CAVEXR010000077.1:0-5807 GCA_963619585.1 Azospirillum sp. CAG:239 | reverse complement strand
GGAATAACCACTCTCCATCATCCCCAACATAACACTAAAAGAGGCTGCCTAACCCAAACTTGTTAGACAACCTCTTGTAGCAGTAGAGGTTAAAAGATGAATGGATCGTTTCCAGAGCGGGACTTTCTGCTATTTGCGCATTTTGAGAATACGGGCAGGGTTGCCGCCTACTACGGCATAGTCCGGAACATCGTGCGTAACGACGGCTCCTGCACCTATTATACTATGCGCTCCTATTCGTTTACAGCCGGGCAGGATAATGGCTCTTGCTCCTATCCACACATCGCCTGCTATCTCCAACGGCGTTTGCGGATTTGTTTCCGGTTCAGTACCTATAGGCACATTTGGATCTGCGAAGGTATGCCCCCCCCCCAGAAATAGAACATTCTCAGCCATTAAGAGTCTATCGCGCACCAAAAGAGGACGATTGTGTGTGCAGAAATCTTTACCTATGCCGACATGGCTACCCACATGGATATTCTTCCCATTGCCAAAGTATGCTCCCTGCTCTACATTGACATCTGTACCGCACTCCGCAAAGAGGTGTTTAGCACAATAATAGCGCAGACGCAAAGCTGGTTTGCCCAACAAAGGCATTGTGGACTTAGGAAGATGACGCGCAAAAGCGTAATAGAAAACTAACCAAAGGGTACGCACTTACGGATTTTTTTTATGTGTAATTTATTAGGGATATAACTTCTACGCTTTGTCCTTGATAGAGTCGAAACCTTGACCGAATACACCTCGTACTTGACTCTGGCTGACAAAGGCATCGGGGTCTATGGAACGCACCAAGCGGAATATCTTTGCCGACTCGTGCTGACGAGCAATACAAGTAATGACTTTTGTAGGCTCCTTAGAATAACCGCCATGCGCCTCCAAGAAAGTAACGCCACGCGGCACTTGCGTCATAATCGCTTCGGCTATCTCGTTGTATTTTTTCGAGAAAATAAAGAACTGCACCGACTGTCGCATACGGTTCATCACCCAATCAACAGCCGTTGAGGACATAAAAGTGTAACACAAACCGAACAGCACTTTCTCTATACTGCGTACATCGGGCAAGAAATAGGCACAGAGGATAATCACTATGTCGCAGGTCATCAACACACGCCCGATAGGCAAGTGGTGATACTTATTGACAATCATTGCAATAATGTCCGTGCCACCCGTAGAGCCGTTGTTGAGAAACACCAAGCCGAGAAATGAACCGACACAGAGTCCTCCTAACACTACCCCCATAAAGGGGTCGGTAATGATAGGCGTTTGGGCAATGGGCATAACTTTTAGCCAGACCGTTAGCCAAAAAACGCCATAGACCGTGCGGACACAATAACGCCAACCGATAGTGAACGCAGCAGCTGTAAGCAAAGCAAGGTTTATCACTAGCGAACTCAACCAAATAGGCACTGCCGTACCCGTGGCAAAGTAGATAATCTCACAGAAACCCGTAAGACCACCTCCGACTACTGTATGCGGCACCAATATCTGGTTCACCGAAAAGGCATACGGTATCGTACATATCGCTATCATGAAATACTCCTTGATAGCAATCAGCGGCTTCATTCGCTGATACTGTTGCAAATGCTCTTTGAGTTGTTCACTCGGTTTCATTTATCCAATTAACAAGTAATAATTAACAATTATCAGGTAACAAGTAACAGTTAACAAGTAATAATTAACAAGTAATAATTAACAAGTAACATGCAGGGTGTGGTATTGCATCCCCCCTATATATACATTACAAATTGCAATTCCTAATTCCTCATTACTTTGCGTAGCGTGCTATGAGGTTGCGGTCGCCATAGCCATTATCTACACGGCTGACGGGTATCCAGAACTTGTTCTCTGCCACCCATGTAGTGGGGTATATCGCTTTTTGACGCGAATAGGGATGATGCCACTCGTCTGCCACAGCCTCATACTCAGGGTGCGGCGCATGGATAAGCACATTGTCTTTCGGGTCAGCGCTACCCTGCTCTATCTCGGCAATCTCGGTGCGTATAGTCAGCAGTGCATCGATGAAACGATCCAATTCTTGCAACGACTCCGACTCGGTAGGCTCTATCATCAGCGTACCATGCACAGGGAAAGACAGCGTCGGTGCATGATAACCAAAGTCCATCAAGCGTTTGGCAATATCCGTTTCGGTAGTACCTATGGCGTGGAACTGACGGCAATCGAGAATCAACTCGTGCCCGACACGCCCTTGCGCTCCCGTATAGACTACACCGTATGCATCACGCAGTTTGGCTGCCATATAGTTTGCGCTGAGAATAGCGGCAGCAGTTGCCTCTCGCAGTCCTTCGCTGCCCATCATCGAGATATAGGCATAACTGATAAGTGCCATATTGGCGTTGCCGTAGAGTGCCGAAGATACTCGATTGTGGTTCTCACTCGGCATCGACGCTACCAGATGTTCGGCACAACAGATAGCACCCACACCGGGACCTCCACCACCGTGAGGGCTGGCAAAAGACTTATGCAGATTGAGATGGCAGACATCCGCTCCGATAAAGGCTGGATTGGTGTAGCCTATCTGCGCATTCATATTAGCACCGTCCATATAGACTTGTCCGCCATTGTCATGCACGATTTGGCACATCTCACGAATAGCTGTCTCGAAAATACCATGCGTAGAAGGATAAGTAATCATACAACCCGCCAGCGTATCGCGGTATTCCTCAGCCTTAGCCCGCCAGTCTTGCAAGTCGGTATTGCCCTTTTCATCGCATCGAATTACCACCGGCGTAAAACCAGCCTGCACACACGAAGCGGGGTTCGTACCATGTGCAGAAGCAGGAATAAGCAACACTTTGCGTTGCGGTTGCCCTGTCTTTTGCAGGTAGTCACGAATGGTAATCAACCCCGTATATTCGCCCGCAGCGCCCGATGTCGGCTGCAGGTTGCATGCCGTGAATCCTGTAATGGCGCAGAGTTGCTCCTCGAGTTCTTCGAGCATCGTCCGGAAACCAAGCACTTGCTCTTGCGGTGCCAATGGGTGCACATTGCAGAATCGCTCCCATGTGATAGGTGTCATAGCAGCCGCCGGGTTCAGCTTCATAGTACATGAGCCAAGAGGAATCATCGAGTGCGTAAGGCTGATGTCCTTGCGGTCGAGGCGCTTGATATAGCGCATCATCTCCGTCTCGGTATGGTAGCGGTGGAATACATCGGTTTGGAGATAGTCAATAGAACGCACCTGCTCTTCTTCTATCGCCCACAGCCCCGTAAACGCCTCTTCGCTTTCCTCAAATTGTGGCAGATTGCCACTCGCCTCAGCAAAGAGTTGAATCAAGTCGTTCATATCATCCACCGTGACGGTTTCGTCTAACGAAATGCCTATCCAGCCTTCCTTATCGTAGTAGAGGTTTATGCCCAAATCCTCTGCCGCTTTGCGCACCGACTGTTGCCAATCCGGCTGCTCGGCACCCGTAATCTTCAGCGTATCGAAGAACGAGGCATTGTCCTGCTCATAGCCGTACGCCTGCAGCATCTCGTTCAGATAGACCGTCTTCGCATGAATACCTTCGGCTATCTCGCGGAGTCCTTCGGCACCATGGTAGACGCCATAGAAACCTACCATCATTGCACAGAGCGCCTCAGCCGTACAGATATTCGAGGTGGCTTTCTCACGCTTGATATGCTGCTCACGCGTCTGCAATGCCAGGCGGTATGCAGGGCGGTCGTTCGTATCTTTGCTCAATCCGATAATACGCCCCGGCAGTTCGCGTTTGTATTCATCACGCGTTGCCATATAACCAGCCGTAGGGCCTCCAAAGCCCATTGGCAAACCCAGTCGCTGCGCTGTACCGCACACAATATCCGCATCCAACGGACGCAGCAATGCCAACGAAAGCAAATCGGCCAGAATCGTCACTTTCAGCCCTGCCTTGTGGCAATCCTCAATCCACCCTGCATAGTCCTCTATTGCACCATCGGCATTCGGCAGTTGGGCTATTGTCCCGAAATACTCCGCCGTCGGCTCAAAATCGGCATAGCGGCCGATGACCAACTCAATATCCTGCCCGGCAGCTCGCGTCTGCATAACACTCAGCGTATTCGGGAATATCTTCTCATCCACAAACACCTTACGCACACCTGCTTTTGCTTGCTCACGCGAGCGCAAGTTGTGCATCATCGTAATCGCCTCTGCTGCAGCGGTGGCTTCGTCCAAGAGCGAACAGTTCGCCAATGGCAGCCCTGTCAAATCGGACACCAGGGTCTGGAAATTGAACAACGCCTCCAAGCGCCCCTGGCTCACCTCCGCCTGATAGGGCGTATAGGAAGTGTACCACACAGGGTTCTCCAGCACATTGCGACGGATGACGGCAGGCGTAATCGTACCATACCAGCCCCGACCGATGTAACTCCGTGCATGCGCATTCTGCTCCGAGAGCGTCTGCAACGAGTTGAGCATTTCTTGCTCCGACAGTGGTTCGGGCAACGCGATAGGCTCCGGCAGCAAAATGTCTTTCGGCATCACCTGCTCGATAAGTTGTTCCATCGACTCTGCCCCTATGGTTTGGAGCATGGTTTGTTGGTTAGATTCGTTCAGACCAATGTGTCGTTGTTTAAGGTAATTTACTTTCACAATGAATAGTATTTGAGGGTTCGTATTTCGAGGTGAATTCCCCACCCTGCCGTGGGCGGTATTTTCCTGTTCATAAAACACGCAAAGGTACTACTTTTTCTCTAAATCCGCAAGAAAGTATGCTGAATAACATAAAAATCGCTGCAAAACGAAGAAAGTGTTTGCATATCTCGTATAAAAGCCGTACCTTTGTCCGAAAGTCAAAAAAGACCGATATTTTTTCTGACCCTTTTTAGTCTATTTATTTAATCTGCGGAGTGTGTCGAACGCTCCTTATTGGTATGAAAAAGAAAGAAGAATCGTATGCCAAGATGTGGGAACTCAACCCCCTATGGGATGTGCTCACAGACGAGGAGAAATTTTGGCTTGCAGACCGTGTGGAGGTGGTACACTACAAGAAAAACGAACTGATTCACAACGAGGGAGACAAGGCGGTGGATGTGTGGATGTTGGTAGATGGCAAGGTTCGTATCTATAAGGAAGGTATCGGTCAGCGAGCGCAGATTATCCGCCTACTCAAGCCGTATGACTGCTTTGGATATCGTGCTTGCATTGCGGGCGACTGCTATACCTCTTGCGCCAGTGCCTTTGAGGCGAGTGTCGCCTATCGCATTCCCGCAGAGATTTTCCTGCAGTTGCTCCGCCAGAACAGCGAGTTCTGCTATCAGGTAATGCTCGCCATGGCAAAGGACCTTGCCCTATCGGAATTACAGACACTCAACCTCACACAAAAACATATCCGCGGACGCCTTGCCGAGTCGTTGCTAATGCTCAAAAAGAACTACGGGTTGGACGAAGACGGCTGCACGCTGGCTATGTATATGAGCCGCGAAGACCTTGCGAATATGAGCAACATGACGACGAGCAATGCTATTCGTACATTAAGCCAATTCGCACAAGAGGGACTGATAAGCGTCGATGGTCGGAAAATCAAAATGCTGAATGAAGAAGAAATAAAGCGCATTTCGCGCTTGGGCTAACCAAGTATAAGTATGCTGTATAATGCTAAATGAACAATCGGGGTGTGATACAACTGAAAGAGCAAGGTACAACACACATAATTCGTAAATTAGTAAGTCGTAATCCTAATAATAGTAGTTATCATTCTTATTTATACTGGAGGCTGTCTAACAATGCAAAGTTGTTAGGCAGTCTTTGTTTTTTCGCAGTTATAGGGGTACCACTAGGAGTGTTATCCGCTTTTGCGGATAAC
>CAVEXR010000076.1:0-5887 GCA_963619585.1 Azospirillum sp. CAG:239 | reverse complement strand
GATGAACAAAAGTGCTCTAATAGTCATTTTGCAGTCTGAAAACTTGCGCAAGTCCGATTAATTCAGTACATAGCGGGCATCAAACTTTCAAAAAATGATGCCTATGTACCTCAAAAAAAAATGTAACCTATAGGTCAAAATGCAGGATATAATAGGGCGTAACTGTAACTATTAGATATACAATTCTTTATGTGGCTCAGATGTCTTGAGCCGTTTTTCGTCGCACGAGTTGCCTCTATAGGTCATTTTGCAGGATAAAAATTGGAGTAGTTGAATCTACAGTCCGGTCAAAATACAAGGCGAATTTGCGTATGTGGTAAGTTTTTTGTAATTTTGCGCCTTGATTGAAATACAATCCATAGAAAGCCAAATAAATTATGAACAAACCGCTCAATTTTGCGCTGATAGGTGCCGCAGGATATATTGCACCTCGACATATTAAAGCCATTGCCGACACCGGCAACAACCTCATGGTCGCTTACGACCGTTTCGACTCCGTAGGTCGTCTCGATTCCAGTTTTCCTAACTGTTCGTTCTACACAGAGAATGAGCAATTTGACCGTTTCTGCTCCAAGCAGATGCGTACCGACAACCCGCTCTCGTGGCTCGCTATATGTACTCCAAACTACACCCACGATGCGTTTATCCGCTACGGACTTCGGCTCGGTTGCAATGTCATCTGCGAGAAACCGCTCGTGCTAAACCCCTACAATATCGACAACCTTGTGGAACTGGAAGCAGAGAGCGGGCACCAAGCCTATACCATCCTGCAACTGCGCTTACACGACAAGATCTGTGCCCTACGCGACAAAGTGAAAAATGGTCCGAAAGACAAAATTTACGATGTCGATCTGACCTATATCACCAGCCGCGGCAAATGGTACTACAGTTCGTGGAAAGGCGATGTACACAAGTCCGGTGGTATTGCTACCAACATAGGCGTACATTTCTACGATATGCTGCAGTGGATATTCGGTCCCGTAGAGAAGAACATCGTTCATGTGATGTCGTTTGACCGTGTGGCAGGCTACCTCGAGTTGAAGCAGGCACGGGTGCGTTACTTCCTGAGTATCAACGCCGAATGTCTTCCACCAAACGCCGTGCAAGGCGAGAAACGCACCTACCGCACGCTGAGCATTGACGGCGAAGAGTTTGAGTTCTCGCAGGGCTTCACAGAGTTACATACCGAGAGTTACAAGCAGATACTCGCCGGCAATGGGTTTCGTATCTCCGAAGCACGCCCGTGTATCGAGATAGTGAGTCAGATACGACACGCTGAGTCTATCGGGTTGGTCGGCGATTACCATCCGTTAGCCAAACTTCCCCTCGCCAAACACCCGTTTGGTTGGGACGAAAAACGGTAAGGTCTCCGTAATGTCGATTAATGGGTCGTTAATTGCATTATCGGGTGTTATTTGAGACAAATATAGACCAAGTATACACCATACAATGCCTGCTAAAGACCACAAAAAGATAGAATGAATCGAAAATCACATACATTTGGACTGTACATTGTATATGCTGCATTGTGCATTGTTTTCACCTCTTGTGTTACATCACGGAAGGTGAACTATATGCAGGAGCCGGACAAGCATATCCCACACTATGCGGATACACTCTCGTTCGAGGACTACCAACTGCGCAAAGGCGACCGTCTCTACATCTATGTCTATTCGCTCGACGAACGCGTGGCTGCCATGTACAACTCCGGCATGACAAATACCAATTTCCGTTCCCAACTGCAGAACGGTTCGAGCGTTACCGGCTCGTACGACCTCTACACCTATCTCGTTGACGATGAGGGGAATATCAGTTTCCCCACCCTCGGCAAACTGCAAGTATTGGGGAAGACTACCCGCGATGTGAAGACCCTGCTGCAAGAGAAACTGAATGCGCTGCAGAAAAGTATGCCGGGCTACGAGACTATCTCCGTAGAGGTAAACATTGTACAACGCTCGTTCTCCATTATCGGTATGCAGAGCGGGCGATACGGCTTCACCAAAGAGAAAATGACCATTTTCGAAGCATTGGCGATGGCAGGGAACATAGACGATTTCGGCAGCCGTGCAGAGATAAAACTGGTGCGCGAGAAAGACGGCAAGACGGTTATCAAGACTTTCGACGCCCGCTCCAAAGACATTGTCAACTCGGAGTTCTACTACATCGAGCCGAACGACATCATCTATATCCGCAAGATAGGCGGCTATCAGTTCGGTATCAACTCAGCGGCAACGACTGTGAGCGTGGTGGCATCGACCATCTCGTTCGGCGTCTTTGTCTATTCGTTGGTACAACTGGGTATCAACACGGCACAAAAGGTCAAGAAGACCACAAATTAGGAGGAAAAGCACATGAAAAGACTACTCTATTGGATACTTGTCCTCTTCCCCACCCTGCTGACAGGCTGCTATTCGCACCGTGAGATAGGACTGCTGCAAGAACCCTCGAAGCACAACAAACTGCCGCAATACGACAGCGCAGCGTATGTGCCCTACACCATTCGTGCCAACGACGAGATCATCTACCGCCTTATCACCATGGACGAGACTATCTCGAAGATGATTAGCCCAGCCAATGTCTCTTCGAGCACCTATGCCAACTCGTATCGTGTCTATTCGGACGGGACGATTGATGTGCCGTTCTTGAAACCCGTGCATATTGCAGGGCTGACCGTAGAGCAAGCGCAGGACACCCTGCAAGCCGCTTTCCGCGAGATAATCCCCGATGCAGAAGTGAAATTGGCACTCTACAACAAGTACTTCACCGTCATCGGCGACATCAACTCGGGCGAGTACTATGTATATAAGGAGAAACTGAATATCTTCCAAGCACTGGCAATGTCGGGCGATTTGCTCAACTCGGGCGACCGAAAGCATGTACGAATCATCCGTCCGCGCGAGGGAGGCGACCCCGAGATATTGGAGTTCGATATTCGCACCAACTCTATCATCGACTCGAAGTACTACTATGTTTATCCGAATGATGTCATCTATGTGGCACGCACCAAAGACAGTTTCTTCAAGACAGCCAGTTACACAGGCTTCTTAGGGCTGATAACCAGTTCGGTATCACTACTTGTGACAGTACTCAACTACGCCCTGCTGATACAATAACACAAATACAATTTGTAAATGTGTAAATTTTAAGTACGAAAACTATATTAACTACGGAAACTACGCTTCGCATAGCACGCAAACAATATGGAACAAAATAAGGAATATACACCGAACGGCAACAGCAATTATATCTACGGGCAAGGCAATGCCTCATATAGTGCTGACAACAGCCGCTACGGCAACGGGCAAAACGAACTGAACCAAAGCGAAGAAGAACCTTCCTCGTTCAACCTGATCGAATGGGTGGTGCTCTTTTTGCACTATTGGTATCTATTCGCCATTGCTGTTGCCATCGCATTAGGAGCGGCTATGCTAAAGAACCGCAAGTGGTTGCCGAGTTTCTACTCACAAGGCACGGTTATCATCAAAGAGGTGTCGGGCTATAGTTCGTCGCAGTCAGCATTGATGCAGGGATTCGGACTCGATGTGGACTACAAGAACATCAACAACCAAGTCATAATGTTGGGTTCGTACGACTTGATGTGCCGCGTGGTGGATTCTATTCCGTTCCTTAACACGGAGTATATCACACAAGGGCGTTTCAAGACCCGCAATCTCTATCGTCAGACGCCTATCACCGTTGAAACCACCCGCATAGACCCGCGTGCGTATGGGGTGCTGTTCGAGGTGAACTTCAGCGAAGACGGACAACTAACCATCCTCTCCAACGATGACGACCTGCCGCTCAACCTCTCTGTGCGCTACGGAGAGCATATTGATTGCCCGCTCTTTGCGGGCTACATTATGCCTACTGACCGTATGGTAAGTGCCGGAAAAATGCATTTCCGTTTCCGTTCGCGCGAGTCGCTCGTCAACGAGTTTATCGGGCGACTGCACTTAGGTTTTGTAGGCGATGGAAGTACCGTGCTGTCGCTCTCGCTCACGAGCGAAACCCCCGAGCGCGACCGAGAGTTCATCGACAAGTTGGCAGAGATATACCTGCTGAAAAACCTCGAGCAGAAGAACGAGGTAGCAGAGAACTCCATTCGCTTTATCAATCAACAGTTGAGCGTACTGCAGAAGTCGCTCGAAGTCAGCGAGGGTGCGATGACCAATTTCCGTCAGGAGAACAAATTCGTTGATGTCAGTTCGTATGCGGGGCAACTGATGACCCGCATCGCCGACTACGACCAACAGACGATGGCACTGCGCCTGCGGGAGACTTATTTCGATTACCTGACCAACTACCTCAAGACAAATATCGAGAATGGGGCAGTGATTGCGCCTACCTCGCTCGGACTGAATGAACCGATGCTCATGACGCTCGTACAACAACTCAACGAACTGCGTATTCAGCGAGGCGAATTGAGCGAAAAGAATGTGTACTACGCCAAGTACTCCAAAGATATAGAGAATGTCAAAACGGCTATCAATGAGGTGGTTAGCAGTATGCGTGCCTCGCTCGAGATAGAGAAGAAAGACCTCAAAGATCGCTACTCCGATGTGGAGCGGGAAATACAGAATCTGCCGACCAAAGAACTGCAGATGGTGGCTATCGAGCGCAACTACCGTATTGACGACAACTACTACACTTTCTTTCTCCAGAAGCGCGCAGAGGCAGAGATACAGAAAGCAAGCAACACACCCGACAACACCATTTTGGATAAGGCACGCACCACGGCTGTGGTCAACGCAAGTGCCAAGCGCAAGACGACAATGACTTATCTGCTTGTCGGACTGCTCATTCCCTTTGTGCTTATTGTGCTGAGCGAACTGCTTAACAACAAGGTGCGTTCTCCCAAAGACCTGCAGAAGATGCGTCTCTTCCGCATGATAGGCTCAGTGCGCCATGCCCACAGCACAAGCCCGACTTTGGTTAGCGATAGTCCACGCTCGAGTTACTCAGAGATGCTGCGCTCAATTCGAACGCGTATCGAGTTCATTATCAAGCGGAAAGAGAACCTCGTATTGGTTGTTACCTCCACCGAGTCGGGCGACGGAAAGACTTTCCTCTGCACCAACTTGGCGGCTCTCTACTCGATGACGGGGAAGAAGACGCTACTCATCGACCTTGATTTGCGTAAGCCGAACATTCACACTAAATTAGGTCTTGAAACGGGAGAAGGTATGTCGAACTACTTGGCAGGCGACTGCAAATTGGAGGACATTCTGATACACAACGACAAACTGCATTTCGATGTGCTGCAGGCAGGTTCTATTCCGCCGAACCCGGGCGAATTGATACACTCCGATGCCATGACAGAACTGATTATGCGCCTGCGACAGGAGTACGCCTATATCATCATCGATACATCGCCTATCGGATTAGTCCCCGACTCCTACACGCTGATTGAGCATGCGGATATGTGTCTCTTTGCCGTGCGTACAATGCAGACCAATAAGTCGTTCTGTAAGCAGACATTGCAGCAGATGACCGAGGTAATAGAAAACCCCGAGAAAGTGCAGTTGATACTGACCGACATTCCGAACGATGCCCGCCACGGCTATGGTTACGGCTATGGGGCAAACTATGGTTACGGGTATGGCTATGGGTATGGATACGGATATGGCTACGGACATACACACCATCATCACAAGAAGAAAGGTTTGCAAGGGTATTTGGAACAGTTCCTGCGTTTCCTCTATGGGCCTAAGCGGACAAAGAACACAGGCTACTACTTCGATGACGAAGACAACAACTCACAAGAGTAAGCCGCCCATAATACTACGAAAAAAAGAGGCTGTCTAACAATGCAAAGTTGTTAGGCAGTCTTTGTTTTTTCGCAGTTATAGGGGTACCACTAGGAGTGTTATCCGCTTTTGCGGATAAC
>CAVEXR010000075.1:0-6800 GCA_963619585.1 Azospirillum sp. CAG:239 | reverse complement strand
GTATATCAACCGTGTATCGACCGTGTATCTACCGTGTATCAACCGTGGTGGTATGGGGATAGACCGCTACTTCACAATTAACAATTAACAATTAACATGCTTCGTTGGGGAAGATGAGCCTGGCGGCTCACGCGGGTGGGGACACCCACGCCCCCAGGTTAGGGACAAGTAACAGGTAACAAGTAACAGGTAACAATTAACAGGGGACAATTAACAGGGGACAATTAACAGGGGACATGCAAAATATCGTGCGGGACTTGGATAGTACGGATTTTTTCACTATCTTTGCACACCCATTGGATTCTAACCTTACACTCAGGGCTTATACACTGTTCCTAATACAATGCTTATACACTATCCCTATACAACTATTCCTCATACAACAGGACACGCAAAACATATTTAGCAACTTACACACACTAAAAACAGATAGATTATGTCAGTAGCGGAACTTAATAAACGGACTGCGGTCAATATACAAGAGAAAGCCAACCTTATTTGGGCGATTGCCGACAAACTTGTCGGCACCTACAAACCCCACGAATACGGCAATGTGGTGCTGCCTATGTGCGTAATCAAACGATTCAGCGATACCCTCGCCCCGACGAAGGCTGCCGTAGTCGCCCGAGCCGAAGAACTGAACCGACGAGGCGTAGTAGTACAGGACGGCTTCCTAAAGGCGGCGTCGGGCTACGACTTCTACAACACAAGCAAATTCACCCTCGAGAGCCTGCTCTCCGACCCCGACAACATAGCCGACAACTTCCGCAACTACCTGCAGCACTTCTCGCCCAATGTGATAGACATCATCGAGAAGTTCGACTTCGACAAAGAAATAACCAAACTGAACAACAACCGCATCCTCTACAACATCATCGCCGAGTTCTGCACCCAAAAAGCATACATGGGCGCCGATGCGATTTCTGCCGTGGATATGGGGTACATATTCGAAGAATTAGTCCGCAAGTTCTCGGAGAGTTATGACGAGCAGGCGGGAGCGCACTTCACCGCCCGCGACATCATCTACCTGATGACCGAAGTGCTGATAGCCCCCAAACGCAAAGAATATGAGCAGGGGGAGACCGTCGCCACCATCTATGACATGGCGATGGGCACGAGCCAAATGCTGGACTGCATGACGGAGAAACTGAAAGAGATAGACCCCAAAGCAGACATCATCGAATTCGGGCAGGAACTGAACGAGCAGACTTTTGCCATCGCCAAAGCCAACCTGCTCATCAAGGGCGGCGACGCCGACAACATGCGGCACGGCAACACCCTCTCGAACGACCAATTCGAGGGCTTCCAATTCGACTACATCATCTCGAACCCACCCTTCGGCATAGAATGGAAGAACGAGAAGAGCGCGGTAGAAGCCGAAGCGAAATTAGGCGAGGCGGGGCGGTTCCCCGTGGGGCTGCCTGCCATAGGGGACAGCCAACAACTGTTCCTGCTGAACGGTGTCGCCAAACTGAAAGAGACGGGGCGCATGGCCATCATACAGAACGGGTCGCCGCTCTTCAAAGGCGATGCGGGCAGCGGCGAGAGCAACATACGCGGCTACCTGCTGGAACACGACTGGTTGGAGGCTATCATACAGATACCGAACGACATGTTCTACAACACGGGCATCGCCACCTATATATGGGTGGTGACGAAAGACAAGGCCGCCGCACGGAGAGGCACCGTGCAACTGATAGACGCAAGCAAATGTTGCACCAAGCGCCGCAAGCCCATCGGCAACAAACGCAACGAATTCACGGAGGCGTGCATTGCGCTCATCAGCCAAGTATATAGCGGCTATGCGGAAGGCACCTACTCGGAGGGCGACCTCGTAGTAGAGAGCAAGATACGGGCAAACGAGTACTTCAAATACACGAAAGTGGTCGTAGAGCAGCCACTCTGCGACGAGGCGGGGCAGCCGATACTCAAGAAAGGGCAGAAACAGGCGGACAGCAGCAAGCGGGACACGGAGACCATCCCGTGGGCAGAAGATATAGAGGCGTATATGCAGAAGAATGTCTATCCGTATGCACCTGACGCGTGGATAGACGAGAAGAAGAGCAAAATAGGCTACGAGATACCCTTCACGCGTGAGTTCTACAAGTATGTCGCCCCCCGCAAGAGCGCAGACCTCTTTGCGCACCTGCAGGAATTAGAACAGGAAGAAAAGGCGTTAATGACTAAACTACTGGCACAATGAGAGCGATGAAAGACAGCGGGATTTCCTATATCGGAGAAATCCCACAAGATTGGGAATTAAAGCCGTTGGGAATTTACTTTTCAGAAGTCAATACAAAGAACTTCGACTTGGAGAAGACTATTGCATTGCAATTCAAAGTTGGAGAAATCATAGCCAAACCCAATCAAAAGGAAAACCTTTCGGAAGAAGATAAGGCTCTCTTATCCGGATACACAAAGGTTGAACCAAACGATATAATCATAAATGGTCTTAACCTCAATTATGACTTTAAGTCATTGCGTGTTGCTCGGTCTAAAATGGATGGAGCAATGACATCCGCATATATTTTTATCAGGAAACGAGACAATGAGGATTCTTCCTATTTTAACTATCTCTTGAAAGCATACGATGCACAAAAGGTTCTTCACGGAATGGGTGATGGCATAAGACTGACACTCAAGTTCGACGAGTTAAAGAAAATACTTGTACCTGCCTTAACTAATTCGGAGCAGCGAGGGATTGCCGCGTTCTTGGATACCAAATGCGCAGAGGTGGATGAGTTGCTGAATGTGCAAGAACAATTCATCGAGGAACTCAAAAACTATAAACAAGCACTCATCACCGAAACCGTCACCAAAGGACTAACCCCCAATACCAAAACCAAACAGAGCGGCATCGAATGGATCGGAGAAATACCCGAAGAGTGGACTACTAATAGGGGCAAATATTTATTTAAGGTACTTAGTGGTGCGCCTTTTGATTCCGGACTATTTACGAACAATCCATCGGATTTCCCTTTAATTAGAATCCGAGACATACAAAACTCTAATACGGAAGCATATTATTCCGGTTCATTTGAGCAGGAATATGTAGTACAAAAGGGAGACATATTGGTTGGAATGGATGGTGATTTTAATGTAGCAGTATGGAAAGGTGCGTCAGCATTATTAAATCAGCGTGTATGTAAAGTACATTGTTTTAGGCAAAATGTTCTAAAGGCATACATCTATTATGTGCTACCATTATTACTAAAGCGCAAAAATGAACTAACCTATGCGACAACTGTTAAGCACTTATCTACTTATGATATATTAGGGTTTACCTTTCCCGTTCCTCCTCTCGCCGAGCAGGAGGAAATAGCAAACTATCTTGACCAAAAATGTGCGGAGATAGACCAACTGATAGCCCTAAAACAACAGAAAGCCGAAGAACTACGGGAATACCGAAAGTCCCTAATCTATGAATATGTAACCGGCAAGAAACAACTATAAAACGCATCCCATGGAAACCAAAGAAAAGAACTTCGAGGCCGACATAGAGCAATCGCTCCTGACCGAAGGCGGCTACACAAAAGGCAACATGAGCACCTACGACAAAGCACACGCCATCGATATGCCCGTGCTGATACAGTTTATAGCCGACACACAACCCAAAGTATGGGAGCGGTATCAGTCCATATACGGCGAACAGGCAGAGAAACAACTATACAAAGTGTTCGAGGACGATGTGGAGGCACACGGGCTGATACATGTGCTGCGCCAAGGCGTACATGACCGAGGCATGGAGATACGGTTCTGCTACTTCGAGCCTGCCTCGCACCTAAACGACGACTTAGTAGAGAAATACGAAAAGAACATCCTGACCGAGACAAGACAGTTCTTCTACTCCACCGACAACCACAACTCCATAGACATGGTGCTGTCGCTGAACGGTATTCCCATAGTAGCCATAGAACTGAAAAACCCACTGACAGGGCAAAGCGTGGAAGACGCAAAGAAGCAATACATGCAAAACCGAGACCCGAAAGAGTTGCTCTTCCAACGCAATAGGCGCGTGCTGGTCTGCTTCTGCGTTGACCCCGACGAGGTATGGATGACGACCGAACTGAAAGGGGAGAAGACCTATTTCCTGCCCTTCAACCAAGGCTCAAACGGCGCAGGGAACATAGGCGACGGAGGCAACCCCACCAACCCCGACGGCTACGCCACCGCCTACCTATGGGAACGCGTGCTGCGACGAGATATGCTACTTGCCCTGCTGCAACGGTACATCAACTTACAAGCCACCGAACAAATCGTGCTGAACCCCGCGACAGGCAAACAGAAGAAACAGTCCGACAAACGGCTGATATTCCCACGCTACCACCAATTAGACGTAGTGGAACGGCTGGTAAACACCACACGGGCATGCAAAGAGGGGCGGAACTTCCTAATCCAACACAGCGCAGGCTCGGGCAAATCGAACTCCATCGCATGGCTCTGCTACCGACTGGCATCGCTGCACAACGACGAAGACCAAACGATGTTCCAAACGGTATTCGTAATAACCGACCGGCGAATACTGAACCGACAACTGCAAGAGACCGTGCTGTCGTTTGACCACAAAATAGGACAGATAACGACCATCACCGACAAAGACAACTCGACCGTGCTGAGAGATGCAATAAACGACCAAAAACGCATCATCATCACCACACTGCACCGATTCCCCATCATATACAAAGAACTGAACAACCACGCAGGGAAACGGTTCGCCATCATAGTAGACGAAGCGCACTCAAGCCAAAGCGGTAAGTCCGCCGAGAAACTGAAAGCCGCATTAGCCGACACCGACGAGGCACTGCAAGAAATGGCGAAATGGGAGGAGAAGACCGAAGAACAACTGAAAGACGAGATGGACGCCATGACCGAGACCCTGCTGACGCAAGGACAACACAAAAACCTGTTCTTCTACGCCTTCACCGCCACCCCAAAACCCAAGACCCTACAGACCTTCGGGCAACAAAACGAGAACGGCGAATACGACGCATTCCACCACTACTCGATGCGACAGGCCATAGACGAGAAATTCATACTCGATGTACTGAAATACTACACCACATTAGAAACCTCGTACGAGATAGGCAAGAAAATAAGCGAGAACCCCGAATACCAAGAACCACCCGCCGCGCGTGCCATACGCAACTACCACGACAACCACCAATTCGTGCTGGAACAGAAAGTGCGCATCATGGTGGAGAAATTCCGGGAAATAACGCTGACCAAATTAGACGGGAAAGCCAAAGCGATGGTGGTGGCACCAAGCCGCGCACACGCACTACGATACCTGCTAATCATGCGGGAGTACTGCAAGGAAATGGGCTACAACGATGTGCACCCATTAGTGGCGTTCTCCGGCAGCGTGGAATATCAAGGGAAGACCTACACCGAGCCGCAACTGAACACCGTAGGCGAGGAACGAAAGATAACCGAAAGCAGCCTGCCACTCTGGTTCGGCTCTGACCTATACAATGTGCTAATCGTAGCGGACAAATACCAAACCGGATTCGACGAGCCACGCCTGCACACGATGTTCGTAGACAAAGGACTGCGAGGCGTAAAAGCCGTGCAGACGCTGTCGCGACTAAACCGCTGCTGCAAAGGGAAAATAGATACTTTTGTACTCGACTTTGTCAATAGCGCTGAGGGAATAGTGGCATCGTTCAAGCCGTTCTACGAGGACACCCTGCTGACAGAGACCGTTGACCCCAACCTGGTCTATCGCTACAAGACCGACCTCGACAAATTCCACCTATGGAGCAGCGACGACGAGGAGAAAGTGTACCGACTATACGCCGCCAACACCCAAAGCCACAAAGACTTAGGCATACTGACGGGGGCATTCAAGGACACAATAGCGGCATACAACGAACTGACCGAAGAACTGCGGTTTGAGGTGCGGTCGCTGGTGAAGAACTTCAACCGATTCTACGCCTACATGGCACAGATAGTACGGACATTTGACCGAGAACTATACAAGACCTATATCTACACCGAGTGCCTATACAAACTGCTGCCGAAAAATCCGCACGAGAAAGTGGACCTCGCGGGCAAAGTGGAACTGCTAAACAACAAAATACACGAGACATTCTCCGGCACACTGGAACTAAAACCCACGAAAAAGGACAAAACGCTGACGCCGGAGAAAGCAGGGAAAGGCACATTGCCGGATGAGAAAAAAGACCTACTGAAGAACATCATCGACAAAATAAACCTGATGTACGCGGGCAAGTTCACCGATGCAGACCGAGTAATAGTAGAGACCATCTACAACCAAATGCAAGCCGCTGCCACCCCATCGCTAAAACGACAGGCCAAGAACACAGACGCCAACATGTTCGCCACCTCTATATTCCCCAAAGAATTTGCGAAAGTAGCGCAAAACTGCTACGCCGAGCAGATGGACGCGTTTGCCAAACTGTTCAATGAACCGGAATTCTACAAACGAGTGATGAGCGAAATGGCCAAAGCCATGTACCTGGACTTGAAGAACGGGAAATAAACGAGTTGATGAGAAGTTGAGAGTTGAGTGTTGAGAGTTGAGTGCAGTGGAAAGTGAGGAGAAGAGGGCGAACGCGGCACTTACACATACACGCTACGCATTTACTTACTCGCACACGCTTACGCGGCACTTACACATACAACAAAAAGAGGCTGTCTAACAATGCAAAGTTGTTAGGCAGTCTTTGTTCTTTCGCAGTTATGGGGGTACCACTAGGAGTGTTATCCGCTTTTGCGGATAACCCACAGACTGAAACGAGAAAAAATCATTGAATGATTTTTCCCTCCGGTTTTTGTCA
>CAVEXR010000074.1:0-6967 GCA_963619585.1 Azospirillum sp. CAG:239 | reverse complement strand
TGACAAAAACCGGAGGGAAAAATCATTCAATGATTTTTTCTCGTTTCAGTCTGTGTGTTATCCGCAAAAGCGGATAACACTCCTAGTGGTACCCCCATAACTGCGAAAGAACAAAGACTGCCTAACAACTTTGCATTGTTAGACAGCCTCCTCGTTATCTACTCGATGACACCTTCGGGACAGGTAGCGTGCTATAGACAACAAAAAGGTTAGAGCAGGTGTTTCACCCAGCGGAACAGCGAGTAGGGCATGTAGCGGAAGGGTAGGTCTATCCATGTCGGGGTCTTTACCACCGAGCGACGATGTGAAAATACCAGATACGAGTCTATGCCGTGGTAGGCGCCCATGCCCGAGTTGCCGACACCGCCAAACGGAATATGGTCATTGACGATGTGCATAATGGTATCGTTGATGCAGGTGCCGCCTGAGGTGGTGTGTTTCAGTACCTGTTTATCTTGCTTGCCGAAATAGTAGAGTGCCAGGGGTTTTTCCCGTTGGCGAACAAAATCAATGGCTTCTTGTATATCGCCAAACGAAAGCACAGGGAATATCGGGCCGAATATCTCTTCTTGCATCACGGGGGCGTCCGGGCGCACATCCGTCAAGATAGTCGGTGCAAAATAGCGCTCTTTGGGGTCGGTCTTGCCGCCATAGTAGATGGTGCCGTCCTGTAGGTATCCGTTTAGTCGCTCAAAGGCACGGTCGCTTACAATGCGCACAAAGTGTTGGCTTTGTTGCGGGTCTTTGCCCAGAAGATTCTCAAATTCTTTCTGCAGCAGCCGCAAGAATTCGGTTTGTACATCCTTGTGTATCAGCAGGTAATCCGGTGCGATACAGGTCTGTCCAGCGTTCAGTGCTTTGCCCCATGCCACACGCTTTGCGGCAATGGCCAAGTTGGCGTCTTTGTCGATGATGCAAGGGCTTTTCCCGCCCAGTTCCAATACAACGGGAGTTAGATATTTCGAGGCGGCCAGCATCACTTTCTTGCCCAAATCGGGGCTACCGGTAAAGAATATCAAATCCCACCGCTGCTCGAGTAGGGCAGTGTTTACATCTCTGTGTCCTTCCACGATTCCGATGTACTCATCCCCGAAGCACTCCCGAACCATCTCCGTCAATACCGCCGATACGTGCGGTGTATAGGGCGAAGGTTTGAGCATAGCCGTGCACCCGCTCGATATAGCCCCAACCAGTGGATTGAGCAACAACTGCACCGGATAGTTCCATGGGGCTATTATCAGTGCATTGCCCAGTGGGTCTGTAATCACTTTGCTGCGTGCCGGAAATATACTCAGCGGCGAGGGTTTCCTTATGGGTCGCATCCAACGACGCAAGTGGCGCAAGTGGTTGCGTATCTCTCCGTATACGATGCTGATTTCCGTCAGGTATGCCTCTTCGTAGGATTTGTGCAGGTCTGTCCAAAGAGCCTCTGTGAGTGCCTTCTCGTACTTGCGGATGACCGCATCGAGTTGCTGCAGCATCTGTTTCCTGAATGCATAGTCCAGTGTTTTGCCCGTTGCGAAAAAAGCCCGCTGCCGAGCCACTATTTGTTCCATTTCAGTCATAGTGTGCGTGTATTTTTGGAGTGGATGAATGTTTGTCGTTTGCGAGTGGAGTCTTATAGTTGAATAATTTATCTCTAAACGGGGAATTTATAGAAGTACCCTTTATGCTTTGCTGTCTGCTGCAGGTCGGCGCCCCGTGAAGTGATCCATTGCTTTGAATATACCAAATACAGTGCCAAAAAGGAAATCAAATACCTTTGTGGGCAATATGCCTTGCATGAAGCGCACAAAATGGAATCCCCACGGTAGTCCGCAGAAGTCTTTGTTCTTTTCTATGGCACGAATAATCTTTTTGGCGGTTTTTTCGGGATCTAAGATGGGGAATATCGGCGATTCCACTCCGTCAAACATCCCCGTATTGATGTAATAGGGAGCAATGGTCGTTACATGAACATTCGATTTTGCCTCGCTGAGTTCAATGCGTAGCGAGTCGCTCCATCCGATCACTGCCCATTTGCTGGCAGCGTACACCGTCATTTTGGGATTCGATATCATTCCCGCCTCCGATGCAATGTTGCAGATATGTCCCTCGTTGGCGTCGAGCATTGGCTGCAACGCTTGCAGTGACAGCACCATCGGTGCGATGCTGTTCACATTCATGGTTAGCCGCACATCCTCTATCGTGTTGTGGTTGAATGTTTTGTTCCCCCCGCACAATGCCTGCGCAGTTAATCAGTACGCCAATACGCCCAAACTGCTCCAATACCTGTTGGTAGGTCTTGACCACTGCTTGGTCATCGGTAATATCTATCGAGTAGGTTGTTACAGTACCAATTGTATTCAGTTCTTTTCGGGTCTGTTCCAGCGAAATGGGGTTCACATCCCAAATAATCAGATTTTTCGCACCTTTTTCCAAGCAGATGCGTCCCATAATCTTTCCGATACCCGATGCCCCACCTGTGATGAGGACATTTTTGTCTTTAATTTGTGTCATAATACGGTGTCTAAATCTTTCTAATACCTTATTTTTTTAGACCTATACGCCATTTTTTTAGACCTATATGCCTATTTTTTAGACATAGTCATATCCTGCTCAATACATTCTGCCCAACGGGGCAGAAGTATTGAGTGTACGGATATAGGTGTATGATTTTGTTAAGATGCGTTGCCGGAAATAGCAGCGCAGTAGTACGAATTACTTGTACATGAAACGCTTAATAGAGCGTTTGGGGGTCTTCTCAAACTCATTTGCTACGAGTTCTATCGAAGCAATTTGGCTGTATTGCGGCAGCAGTTTGTTGAGTTCTTTGCGGTTTTGCTCCATCAGCTCGTTGAATGTGGTGGCTCCGTGCAACAGTTTTTTGCCTTCAGGCGTGTTGTCAGGATAAACCAATGCCACGAGTTTGCCTTGACGGTCAACTACTACCGATTCTACTACGCCGGGCAGGTTGTTGAGTTTGTCCTCAATCTCTTCCGGATAGATGTTTTGTCCCGAAGGGCCGAGAATCATGTTCTTGCTGCGACCTTTGATGAAGATATTGCCGTCCTTGTCGATAATTCCAAGGTCGCCGGTACGCATCCAACCGTCTTCTGTAAATACGGCTTTTGTGGCTTCTTCGTTCTTGTAGTATCCCTTCATCACATTCACACCGTGCACTTGCAGTTCGCCCTCTTTATGCTGCGGGTCTTCCGAATCTACACGCACTTGGCATTGCGGAATACCTTTTCCGCAGGAGTGGAATGCGAAGTTGAACCAATCTTCATACGAGATAAGCGGTCCGCACTCGGTCATACCATAGCCCACGCAGTAGATGAACTTTATATCTTTTAGACATTGCTCCACCTCTTGGTTGAGTGCTGCACCACCTATAATAAGGTAGCGTAACTCTCCTCCGAAGGCAGCCATCAGTTTGTCATTCACCTTCTTGCGGATGATGTTCTTGATGCCCGGAGTATGCCAAAGCACTTTCATTATGGGCTTGTTGATCGTCGGCAGAACGCTCTTCTTGACAATTTTCTCAATTACGAGAGGTACGGTCAAAATCATGAACGGATGTACCTGTGCAAAGGCTTTCATCAGTGTCGATGGGGTAGGAGCCTTGGTCAGGAAATAGGTCTCTGCACCGTCGCATACCTGATAGAGGAATTCAAACATCAGTCCGAACATGTGCGCAATAGGCAGCATCGACAATACTTTGTCGCCCGGGCGGTGAGGGATACGCTGGCAGGCGAATTCCACATTTCCGCTTAGGTTCAAATGTGTTAGCATGACGCCCTTCGGTGCACTTGTTGTGCCGGAGGTGTAGTTGATGAGTGCCAGGTCATCGATGTTGTCCGTCGGATAGTGTACATCCGATTGCTGTACGCCATTGGGGAACTTATTCTTGAATAGCGCGTCTACCGCATTGTAGGCCTTTTCAACCTCCTCGCTTGCCGAGTAGAACAGCGAGAAATCATCCATAAAGATGATGCCCTTCAGGTTTGGCATCTCAGCGGGTGCGATTTTTTTCTTTACATTTGGTCCTACAAAAAGCAGTGCTGCCTCCGAGTGGTTCACAAGGTTGTGAATGCCCTCGCCCGTGAAATCGGGCAGGATGCTGACGGCAATCGCTTTGTAGGTCTCAATAGCGAGGAATGTTACGCCCCAGTTTGCGCAGTTGCGGCCGCAAAGAGCCACTTTGTCGCCTTCTTTGATTCCTAATGCTTCAAAGGTGGTATGTAGACGCTCAATCTGCTCTGCCAATTGTGCATAAGTGTACTTGTTGTCGCTATCAATATCAGCCAATGCCAGCTCATTCCAGCGCTTTTTCATTGTTCCTTCAAGGAACGCCAAATAGTGTTTTGTTGCCATATGATTCGTGTATATGTCGTCTTACGATAAGGGCTTCTCGTTGGTCTGCCCATGGATTTCTTTACCATCCGTCGGCAAAGGTAGTACTTTTTATTTGAACAGTTGTTCAGTCTTTGCAAAAAGTGTTTGCTCCGGGTATTTTCGCTCACGCGTATATTCGCTTGTGCGTATATTCGCTATTGCGTTATGCATTCCCCCTTTGGGACGGGGAGTTGTGGTGTGGGGCTTTAGGGAAGTCTTCCGGTTGGATTAGTTCGTATAGATAGTTGTATTGCTGTGGGAAAATGGTAAAGTCCATCGTGATACCGTATTGCCCGCTGTCGTAGCCGTCTTTAATATGGGTGAACATCAGAGCCGTGATGTCGACATTGACATCGGAGCGTACCTGTCCCGCGCGTATGCTGTTACGCAGGGCTTTTTTCCATAGTTCCACCTCGTTGACGAAGAGGCGTTTGGCTTTGCGTGAGAGACTGGGAAAACGGTTGTAGGCGGTGAACATCAAATTTACCACATTACTGGTGTTGATGTTCTTATTATCAAAAGTTTGCAGTGCTTCGTTCAGACTGTTGAGGTAGCCGAGCATGGCGGCTATCATCTCGGGGAGAAGAATCGTGTCGGGCTGTTGCAATGCCGCTTGCTTTGGACGAAGAAAATAGCGTTCCATACAGACTTGGAAAAGTTCGTCTTGCGACTTGAAATAGTAGTAGAGTGTGCCTCGTCCCATATCGAGTGCTATCTGTAAGTCGGTGATAGATACATTGTTATAGCCATTTAGCGCATAGAGTTCCATTGCTTTGGCAATAATAAATTCCCGTCTGTCTTTCATTGTATGTCCTCTTTTTCAGTCTGCAAAGATACATAATTTCCCTCATGTATGCAACAATAGTGCCAAAATGCGCGGCGGTGGCGTGTTGCCACAAACAGTCAGGCTTCGCAGTCAGGGTCGCATATTATTGTATGTAGTATGAGCAGATAGAGCAAATCGCAGGCAAGAAAAGGAATTGTCCTAACACCCCAAATACCCAACCCTATTTCGCAATGAACTACAAAAATCCCAATCACTCCATTGGAATGATTGGGAGAGGCATCAAGCAAGATTATGTTGTGTGAATTACTTACCAAATGATATTTAGAAGCACAACGCCAGACCTAATCCGTCCGTAGATACTTGCCCATTGAGAGAAACACTCCTATTACGCATTCCGCACTGTACATTGTAAACATCGTGGCTGTTGTGCATCTTGTGGTAGCCGACGCCCAATAAGGGGATGGAAGTAATCGTTGCCGCTGAGCCTATGACCATCATCGAGATACCCGCAGCAATCATTGAATAACGACTTGTACGATAGTAGTAAGTATGACCATCATAAATATAACCGTTTGCTGCATAGTACAATGGAACCCCTATACACAAAGTTGTTGCGATACCACCGGCAAATAATCCCCATCCACTTCCCATCAGTCGTGTTCCTTTCTTGTATTCTTTATAGGCAGCAGGACACGAAGACTGTATGAAACGCACATAGGCATCTTTATCCATCTGTGTTTTCACACCATTCTGTTCTAATATGTACTCATCATTTCCGGAGCGGAGAATAAACCCGGGTTCGGAACTTTCCGAAAATTCTTTCTGCGTCCGTTGTGGAGCGTTATTAAAGACCCTTATACTGCCATTTTGGAAAGTAATGACACAAATGTCTTGTGTGGGTAAAACGAATACAGGACCTTCCAAATTACCCCATTCCATGTAACGCACCTCTGTAGGAGATACCTCTTGAATCTTGCTTTCAATGCGTTTGGCATCGCGCGTGATAATAATGTCCTGTGCAAAAGCAGATACAGACAAAACTGCGCAGAACACAAACAGATTCCATCTTTTCATACTATATCCCTATATGTGTCGGGAACAACTTTTGGATTTCTGCTGACTCCGTGCGGACTGATGATAAACGAAAAGCGTGGAGCCCATATTATATGCCTATTCTCCTATCTGAGGTACCGGAAAGAACCTTGCCAGCAAGAATAAACAATATACGCCCACGCTTGATATGAATATGTCTGCCAATAGCAGATATACACATACAACGAGAACGCTTATTGTCATCTTATCTTGGGCTGGCGAAAATTTCCGGTTTTCAAATAGCCAAAATAAGCGCTAATAAACGCTTCTTATTATAATTGTTGCAACCAGTAAACTATATGCTTGATGCCGTTTCTCTAATTGCAATGCAAAAGTAGTGCTTATTTTTGATATACACAAGGGGGTAAGGTGAATAGAAATGGTTAATATGCGGGAATGATTGCATTGTCCGGTGAGAAAGATATGAGTTGGTAACGAGTTCCTAACGAGTTGGTAACGAATTTTTGAAGACAGATATAAGACTGATATAAGAGAGGTATAAGGATAATGCAATGTGGATGCAATGAGGATAGGCGAATGAGGAATGGTTGTTTGTCTGTTTGTCTGTCTGTGGCGGCACGCCACCCTTATGCATAGTAGAGTAGAGGCTGTCTAACAAGTTTTGGTTAGGCAGCCTCTTTTAGTGTTATGTTGGGGATGATGGAGAGTGGTTATTCCGGTTATAAAAAAAAGTCTTTCTGCTTGTTTTTT
>CAVEXR010000073.1:0-7004 GCA_963619585.1 Azospirillum sp. CAG:239 | reverse complement strand
TAGTGGTACCCCCATAACTGCGAAAGAACAAAGACTGCCTAACAACTTTGCATTGTTAGACAGCCTCTTTTTAGTATTATGCCCAAACGAGCCGCAAGACTGCAGGACGAGCCCCTGCATGTTAATTGTTAATTAGTAATTAAACAATGATATTTCGTATCGACTTGCCCACATTGATCAAGTGGTCGGCAATACGCTCCGAGTCGCTTGCAAACTCCAGATATTCAGCGCCTACCACCGGTGTGTATTCGTCACGCGACAGACGCTCCACATTTCGGTCTGCCATTTTGTCGGTCAGTGTATCCACCCGGTCCTCCATCTTGTTGGCGTCGTTCAGTGCGTCCATGCTCACCTCCATGTATGCTTTCATCACATGTTGATAGACCGAGAACACGCCCTCACGCACTTCCTCTATCTCCTCTTTTATCTGCTCCGAGAAACTGACTTTGTGGTCACGCAGCACTTCGGCATATTCTATAATGTTCGTAGCGTAGTCCCCTACTCGCTCCAAGTCGCCTATACAGCGTATCATCGACGATAGGAATTTGTGGTCCACCTCATTGAGCGGCTTCGAGTTCAGCCGCACCACATATTGTATCAGATAGTTGTTCAGGTAGTTCAACTGCGCCTCGTTGCGGTCAAATTCATCTTTTTGCCGAAAATCGAGCGACGAAATCATGTATACTGCAATGTCATAGTTGTGCATCGCCACTGCCGCCATGTGCTCTATCTCCAGTTTCACCTGCCGAACGGCAATTATCGGCGTGCGCATCATCTTGTCGTCCACAAAGTAGAAGTGCGGTTTTGCCGCCTGTCCTTCTTCTTCCGTCAGTTTGTCCGGTATCATCCAGCACACCGTCTTCACCAGCAGGTTCGTCAGCGGCAGAATGATAACCACCGTTGTGCAGTTGAATATCGTGTGAAACATCGCCAGTTGCAACTGCGGTGCCGATGGGAACATACGCTCAAAGATGATTCCGAAGTCCAATGCTCCGCTCGTCACGAGATACATCACGCCGGCGGCAATCAGGAATATAACCACACCGAAGCAGTTGAATATCAGGTGCATCAGTGCCGTTCGCTTTGCATTCTTGCCGCTTGTCATACCTGCGATAATCGCCACCACGCACGAGCCGATGTTCGAACCCAGCGTCAGGTATATACCTTGGTTCAGCGAGATAAGCCCCGTCACCACCATCGTTATTGCCACCGAGGTCATCACCGACGACGACTGAATGATGGCGGTGAATATAGCCCCTATCAGCACCAGCAGTATCGGGTTGCTTATCGAGGCAAGAAATACCTTCACGGCGTCCATCTCCGCAAACACGCCCATCGAGTCCGACATCATGCTCAGTCCGACAAACAGCATACCGAATCCCGTCAGTATCCCGCCTATCGTTTTCCAAGTATCCCGTTTGCTGAATAGCGACATGAATGCGCCCACCCCGGCAAAGGCGGCAAATATAGCCGTTGTCGAGAGTCCGCCTTCCGACGACAAGCCGAGTGCCACAATCTGAGCCGTCACGGTCGTACCGATGTTGGCTCCGTATATTATCGTAGCCGCTTGTGCCAGCGACATGATTCCCACATTCACAAAGCCTATCACCATCACGGTGGTGGCTCCCGAAGACTGAATGGCGGCGGTGCTGAGCGTACCGATTGCCACGCCAATCATCTTGTTGTTACCCACTTTTGAGAACAGGGCTTTCAGGTGCTCACTGCTTGCCGATTCAAGGTTGCTCGACATCATTTGGCACGCCACCAAGAAGATACCGATACCGGCAATAAGCATTAAGATAGCAGAGATTGCTGTAATAATCATAACGAGTAAAAACTTGTTTCTTTTTGTGTCTTTTTATGGGACTTCTACCAATGGCTTTGTATAGAGTCCTGTGTATGTTAAACTTATTATTTGACGGGGAATTTATTGAAGTCCCCTTGATGATTAGCGTTTCGTTGCCTATTTTATCAGTGCGTGATTGCGGAAGCCGTCAATGTATATCTCCAGCGGTTCGTTCACCCGCACATGCCGCACATATTTCGTTTCCTCCACGGCTGCCAAGCCGTCGAGTGTAGCGTCGTTCAGCACATCGGCTGAGCGGGCAAACGGATTGACGTTCACATACCCCACATTAAACGATGTCATGTTTTGGAAGAAGTGCGACCCTTGGCTCGGGTCTATTTGGAACGATGGCAGACTGCATTCCACCAGCACTTTCGCCTCACTTATATCGCTCCATTGCACGGGCAGCCCCAGTGTCGGTATCTGCGACCCGATACGCCCGAACGCCATCAGCACATAGCCTCTTCCCTCTTGCCGCATGCGGGTATTCCATTGCCGCAGTGTTTCCGCCATCTCCTGTGTCCGCAGCACATCAAATGCTTCCCGCCGCAGGTAGATTATATCTCGCACGCCTTCCACTCGCCCAACGCCTAATGCACTGTCCGACAGCACAATCGGATCCGATTGGTCTATGTGTTCCCAGTCCACTTGAGCCGTCAGCCCATCCGCCGAAATCGGTCGTATCTGCAGCACATTGAATAGCGCAGGCTCGTGCAGCAGGTTGGCGGCAAACTCTATCTCCACGGGGCATTTTATCTCCTCTGCCGCAATCCGCAGCAGGGTCGACAGTATGTCCGCCAGCGGGAAGGTGTTGTATTTCAGTATCGGTGCAAAAGTCACGCACCGCATACCTTGCCCGAAGCACGAATCCACCATGCGTTGGTTCTCGTAGTCGTAGGTCGATGCCACTTTTTTGAGCGAGGCGAACCCTTCGCAGTCGCCTATTGATAGGCGGCATAGGTTCACCGCATCGTCTATCGAGGTCTTGAATCGTTCGGGGGCGAGGTCGAGTGCCAACATCGCCTGTTGCGTCTCTCGCATGGCAAGGTCGGGCGTCGAGGTCTGTATCACATGTTTCGGATAGCGTGGCGAGAAGCGCAGCACTTGTCCTCCGTCCACTACCATCTTGCCCAGTCCGTAAGCCAGTTTCACTATTCCGTCTTCGGGTTTCTCGTAGCCTACGGGGTAGAAGTTGATGCTCCGTGCCACGCCGCTCAGTGTCGGGAAGTAGTAGTTTCCTTCCTGTTCGCCGCACACTTCTTGCACCACTATCGCCATTTTCTCCTCCGACAGCACATTCGCCGTCGAGGTGATATACCCTCTCGAGGCGGCAAAATATACGGAGGCGTACACCGATTTCACCGCTTTGCTCAGCAGTCGCAGTTGTTGGTCTTCGTTCTCCGTGTGCGGTATCATATAGGTCGAATACACCCCCGCAAACGGCTGATAGTACGAGTCTTCCAACTTGCTCGACGAGCGCACGGCAAGCGGACGGTGCGTCACACGGATAAACCGTCGGAGTGCCTCTGTCAGGTCTTGCGGCAGTGTCGAGGCGACAAACTCCGAGAGTATCTCCTCGTCGGAGATGTCCGAGTTTATCACATATTGCAGCCCGTTGTCGTGGATAAAGGTGTCGAACGAGTCGGTCGTTATCACCATCGTTCTCGGCACCAGCACCCGCACATTCTCCCACTTGTTGTAGAGGTCGTATTTTTGCAGTATGTGGTTCAAGAAAGCCAGTCCCCTTCCTTTACCGCCGAGTGCCCCTTTTCCGTAGCGGGCGAACCATATCGTGTCGTTGTAGGTGTCGGGATGGTATTTTGCCACCACGCCGAGTGCTTGGTTGATACGGTAGTCGTGAATCGTTTTTATGTTGATGGCACGAATGTTCTCTATGTCGCTGTCGTCTTTTATTTTCAGCGGGCTGACCTGTTTCCCGACCTCAAACAGTCCTCTCGCAAACAGCCATTTGCTCAGGTAGTTGTTGTCCGAGAGCCGCCGGAACGCTTGTGCCGATATGGTCGATATGATGTGTTCAAATCCTTCGAGGTCGTTGGCTCGTGCTATCTCTTCACCGCTTTTCGGGTCTATTGCCACAAAGTCGCCGAACCCAAATTCCCGCCCGATATATTCGCTCAACTCTTGGGTCAGTGTCTTCGACTTTTTCACGATGAACCCTACCCGCAACTGTTGCGCAATGGCACGCATCGACTCTTGCGACGACTGCAGCAGAAAGGGCATCGTCGGATTGTCCTGCCGTATGAGCCGGCATAGGTCTACGCCGGCGTCCAATTTCTCTTGTTCCGAACTGTCCCCACGGTGCACCACAAATCCTATGTCGGAGATAACGCCGATGATGTTGTCCCTATATCGTGAGTACAGCGCCAGCGCATCGTCGTAGCAGGTAGCCATCAGCACTTTCGGGCGTGCTCGTTTGCGTCGCAACTGTTGTTTCTCGTTGAGGGCATCGCGTATGGCAATGCTGTTCTGTTGCAGAATCAGTTTGTAGAGCAGGGGCAGATAGGTGGAGTAATAGCGTACGGAGTCCTCCACCAAAATAATTGCTCGAACCCCTTCTTCAAGAATGTCGTGTTCGGCATTCATACGGTCTTCGAGCAATTTAATGATGGCTATGATTAGGTCTGCGGAGTTGTTCCAGCAGAAGAAATAGTCTATGTCGGGCTGATTTTGGTATTGGATATGGCTGAATACTTCTTTCGAGAAGGACGAGAGCAGTACGATGGGCGTGTCGGCAGAGAGTTGTTTCATGCGGTGTGCGAAGTCGAACACGCCCTCTATGCCGACATTGTATACGGTAATCACGAGGTCGTAGTGTTCGCCCTTTTCCACACGCTGCAGGGCGTCGTCAGTAGTCTCAGCACGGATGATGGCGGGCGGGTTAGAGAGGTTGAGTTCGGCATATTCTTCGGCTATTTGCACATCGATATGTCCGTCTTCTTCCAGCGCGAAACTATCGTAATTGTTGCATACAAGCAGGATACGCCGTATCCTTCTTGCCATAAGTGATGTATAGTCTCCGCTCTCCATGCGTCTATGTAATTAGCGCACAAAGGTACGCTTTTTTTTTCGTTCCCACAACCCCACCCTCCACTTTCCCCAACTCCGCACATATTACTCCCCATCTCTTCCCCATCTCCGCCCCACATCGCCCCTTATTATTCTCCATCCTATCCCTCCCCTCTCCCGATTACTAAACTATTTTTACCATTCCAATTTCGCACAAATAATGCAATTTCCATTTGTTTGAATGCAAAAAATGTCGTACCTTTGTCGTGGTTATGAAGAACTATTACCGAACTATTACCGAAGCATAACCGAAGCATAGCCAAAGTATTTAGCATATTCGATACTACCTTTGTACTATGATTACCCTTGTTGTACCCCTGTTTTTACCTGCCTTCCCCGCCCCAATGTGCTAACAATTCCTAACCACCCCGCAAACAATTCCAAACTAAACCCCAACCAATTACCTACCACCCCACAATTAGTTCCTTACCACCCTGCCAACAATTCCAAACCCGCACCACACGCCAAACTAACAATTCATCATTCATCATTCATAATTCATAATTAGAACAATCATAATTCTTAATTCTTAATTCATCATTCATAATTAACTAAAGCCTATGGCAAAAATCGAATTCGTTGACCCGATAGCCTCTATCAGTGGTCGTTTGTCGTGCAAAGACAAAGTGTATATGCGTACGCGTTATGGTCGCACGCATGCGTATATTATTCAGAACCCGTGTACGGAGCCTCGTACGGAGCAGCAGAAGTCGAATTCGGCAGCGTTTGGAGCGTTGTCGAAGCAGGTTCATGCAGAGATGTCCGACCCGGTTCGTCGGGCGTATTGGGAGAAGGAGTTTGCGGCATATACCAAGCGTTACAATCCTCGTTCGAAGCGTCCTGCGAGTTCGAATCTTGTGCCGGTCTATAATTCTCGCCGTCCGTCAGTCATCAAGACCCTGTATGGTTATATTTTCCACACTCTCCACGCCCAGTCCCGCCCCACCGACACCAACCCAAATTCCTAATTCCTCATTCCTACCTCCCACTTGAATCGCATCCCTAATTGAATTAAATACCCTCCCCCCTCAAATCGACTTCCACTTAAATAGAATTCCCCCTCGAATAGAATTCCACTTGAATAGAATTCTTAATCGGATCGAATTCCAATTGAATAGAATTCTTAATCGGATCGGGTTCCCAATAGAATCAAATTCCCTAAATTTATTCTTCTATTCTCTTGCCTATATCGATTAAAAATCCTACCTTTGCAGCGTAAAAAGGTAAAACAATCATTTCGTAAAATCATTAATGCCTATGTAATACCTCGCACCGATAGGCGGTGCACCGACATATTTAGAAAAGCGTTATAAGCAGCACTTGACATTTTGGAAACTGGACACTTCTAAAATTCGAACAGAGAATCAAGCAAAAGCCGTATGACGCTCACGCCTATGGCGTGGGCTTTTGCGTAGTTAATTTGATTCTCTCAGGTAGTCCAGAACCTCAAAATGTCAAATGAAGCGAACGAAAGTCCGCGTTTTTTGTTATATATACCTATCTACATAAGTAAAACCATTAAAATCAAACGAATCACTAAATACAGATTATGTTCAAAGTAATATGGGACACAGAATATAACGGCGTTCAACTCACGATATCATCGAAGGGGGCTGCCTTGAATGTGGCACCTCGTCCGGTGTTCTGGGAGGAACTCGACCTACTCGGACTCAACAAAATGGGATGGATATATCCTCATGTTGATGAACCCCTATTGTGGGCGTGCGACCGTCGCTATTTCTATAAAGGGGAGTGTGTTCTTGAGGTGAAAGGTGGCAATGTCTTTGATGCGCCAACCGTTATCCGGCAAGAAGGCTTTGAGAGTATCATTCTGCAGCCGGTAGATATGGATCGACTGCGTTCATGTAACGAAGATACCATGTTCATCATCGAACATGAGGCTATGGATTTCATCAACCAAACATATCGTCGTTACAAGAACCTGCGTGAGGTTTCCCAAAAGAATCCCGATATTGATTTTCAACGCCTTGCTTGTAACCTTGAAAAAAAGACTAAGGAAGAGCATGTGGTTGTCAAAGAAGATTGTGACAGTTTTGATGTTATGCCATTG
>CAVEXR010000072.1:0-7816 GCA_963619585.1 Azospirillum sp. CAG:239 | reverse complement strand
ACCAATGCAAAGAGCAAGTCCGTGCATTCTTAAAAATGGTGGACTACGACAACGCAGTAGAGGCAGCAGAGGTACGAGGGCGTAATGCTAACATTGCAGCGCAGCGTAAAAAGTCTGCAGGCGGTTCGGATGGACAAGCAAACGGAGCGTCGGCAGCAGGAACAGTAACAAAGACGCAAAATCCGTTATCTCGTATGGCAGAGATTGGTGCGAGAGCGCGTAATCTATAATCAATCGTAAAAACTATAAACCAAACAAAACTGAATTATGGCACAAGCAAATGTAAATCCTGCTACCGCTGGGACAGACCCGGGTGCAGGTGTAATGCCGCAGCAAGCAACCGCTGGGACTGAAAATGCAGGCATTCATGGTCAAGGCAGTTTCCCTACTGCGCCGAATAATGGGGCGGGCTTGAGCGAGGACTTAACTCGCAATATCGCCCCCGGACTTATCCGCGACCAAAGCGATGAGAACATCGTAAAAATGGGTTGGTCGCAAACCCCTATCAATGCGATGATGCGCGACATGGGTTCTCGTAAAGTGAACAGCACCGTATTCAAACACTGGAGCGTAGACTTGCGTGTAGTAGACGGAGCAACTGGTAATGCGAAGCAAACTATCAGTGGGAAGAACCTCGACCGTACTATTCCGAAACCTACCGACATCACCGTTGTGGACGCATACATCTTTGATGAGAGCGACCAAATTATGTTCGTAGGTCTGCCGGGCTACAAAGTAGAGAACGGTGTATTCACTGCATTGTCTAATGTAAACCTCAATGCGTTGGTATTGGAGATTAAGGACGCAACGACTATTTCCGTTCAGTTCTTGAATGGCGAAACCGACGCTACGGGAACAAAGTCTTTGGAAATTCCTGCCAACACCTTAATCGCAAACTTGGGACACGCAGTCGCTGAGGAAGACGCAAGTACCACTCCGTGGTTCTCTCTGCCTACTCCCGATGAGCAGTATATCCAAAAGTTTATGGTACAATCGCAAGTTAGTACCGTATTCCAACAGTCTGCAAAAGAGGTTAACTGGACGGAGAATGATGTGGACGAGGTTATCGTACACCAACTCTTGGAGGATATTGAGAAATCGTATCTGTTCTCTGTTAAGTCCTATACTTTCAACCCGACCGAGAAGCGTTACACTCGTACTTGCTCCGGTATCATCGAGCAGATGATGTTAGGCGGTTCTACTGTTGTCGAACTCTATAAGGGCGACATCGAGTTCTCCGACCTGCTGACTGCTACCAACGACACCTTTATCGGCAACTCGGGCAGCAATACCCGTTATGGCTATATGGGTTGCAATGTAGCACCTGCTATCTGGGGTATCAAGGACATCACCAAGATGGTAACGATTAAGGAGTTCCGAGCATTCAACTACGACTTCTCGCAGTTGAGCCTCATGGGGTACAATATCCGTTTCTATCATCACCCGCTGTTTGATAAGATGGACAAAGCAGGTACATCTTATCGTAACTGGGCGTTGATACTTGACCGTCAGTACATAGAGCGTCGCGTTTATCGCTCTATGGAGGAGACCGTACTCGAATTGAAGAAGACAGGTACATACGATGGCAATAGCCGTGTATGGTGCGAGATGTCCGCTCCTGTCGTTAAGTATCCGAAAGCACACGCCTTGTGGATTTTCAAAGAGGGCACTCGTCCTTGATAGATTAACCGAACGAATGGAATAGAGGGCGGCACGCCGCCGTCCTCTATTCTTTTCCTTAATGCACTTACACTATGGCTGTATTCCTATCTACTATACCTAATCTCTCCACCTCTATGCGGGTGAATGGTGCAATCTATCGTATTCGTTTTGTCCCGCGCGACAAGCCCTATTGCAATGGACTTTTTGCCGTCAGCGACCCGTCTTTGGTAGCCGCTATACGCAAGCACCCCTATTTCGGAACGGTCATCACCGAGCAGTCCGAGCCGTCTGTTGTTCCTGCCGATAAGCCGAAAGCGTATGCTGCCACTTACCCGGATGTTACCAAGTCGCAGGACGCCAAAGACATACTTGTTTCCAAGTATCATGCGGCGGCGGATGCCCTGACGAGCAAAGCCGCTATCCGCCAAGCCGCCGAGGCGTTGAATATCTCGTTTCCAAACCTTTAATACAAACCCTGCGCAAAGCGGATATATGCGATAGCCAACCCTACGCAAAGCGAATATGACCCGTGACAACTACATACTTGCCGTCAAGGCGAAGTTAGACGAGATAAGTCCGTTTGATGAGCCGCAGTCGTTCATTGCCGCTGACGGCGACACCGACTACGACGAGGTCAAGCCTATCGTGTCGTACATTGACGAGTGTTTGAACAAAGCCGCTTGGTTCTGTCTTAACAACTTGCCACTCACACTGCTTGCTCGTGATGTGACCCAATGGAAAACGACTGCTTCGGTTGATAAGAAAGGGGTTGGGCATATCGCCAACATAGACGAGTATTGGCGGCTTATTCGTTTGCACGACAATGCAGATATATGGGAGCGGGATGTCACGATGTTTATCTCTACTGCCGACCCGCTTTATCTCTTGCAGCAGAACGCCCACACACGAGGCGGCTGTGCGAAACCCGTTGTGGTCTATTCGCCCGACACCTCCGAACTCGAACTCTATTCCTACCCCGCAGGCTGTGGTTGCAGCGGGTGCGGTAACACATTCACTATGCCCGTTGTCTTGTATTATATCGACAGCCATATAGCAGCCGAGAATGTGCAGTCGTACATAGAGGACTTTATCGTGCTTGTGTGCGCAATGTATGTAGAGGAGATATTAGGCGACACCAATGCTGCCAAGACTTTTTCCGATGAATTTGAAACAAAGAAAACTACTGTACTACAATGATACCTACCCAATGCCCAACAGGACAAGACCCCCGTATGTGCGCCTACTGCGACCAAAAGGACACTTGTGGTTGCACCTGCGACGACACCACCGACGCTATATGGGGCAAGATTAGTGGCGACCTCGCAGACCAGACGGACTTAGTAGCAGAGTTAGACAATCGGGAGGTTGAAATAAAAAATGAAATCACATCCGACATCTCCACTCTTCAATCATCAATCAACGCAGTGCAATCAACGGCGGATGACGCACATCGTATAGGCGAGTCAGCCAATGCAATAGCGAATGACGCGAGAGATATGGCAAGTTCTGCGCAGTCCGCTGCCGAAGCAGCACAATCCACTGCTGACACTTTGCAAACATCTATTACCGATTTGCAGACGACGGTTGCTGAACACACCACCTCTATATCGAGTATTGAGGGTAATGTTTCATCGAACACCCTCGCTATTGACGAGGTACGAGAATATACTCCTATGTTGTTTCGAATGCCTATCAGTAACGGAGAGGATAAACTTCCACGCTTTCCTGTGGTATATTCAGGTACTCTTGCCAATCTCTTTATCAACTACTATAAAGCGATGGAAATCGGCACTGCTTCCGAAATAAGAAACGCGGCACAACAACTCAGCAAGTTATCAGGCGGGTATATAAATTTCTACGCCAAAGGCTCTCCGTTGTTTTACACCGACGATAGCCAATCGTTGCAGCACGAGCAGTATTTCAAGCCGTGCCTCATGCGTTTCTACGATAGGATATTGAACCTGACCGAGCCTTTCATCTCCGTGCCTACATTCGAGATAGTCCTGACGGACGACATCACGGCGTACTTGGAGAAACTCTACGGCTTGTCGGGTGCAGCCATTGTGGCTATGACAATAGACGGTGCGAAAGGCGAATACTGGTCGATACTCTCGTCCGACGAAAAGACCCTCCTCCTAAAAATCCCATTCTGATATGAAGACACAGAACATAATCAACAAAGGCGTTCATTGCAAGATACGGGTGTACGGCAGCGGACTTGTTGCAGGCAAGAACTACACCGCAGTGTTGTACTACTCGCCGAGCAAAGCAGAAGGTCGTGCAGAGGTTACGCAGACAGCCGCCACCGAGCAGCAGGAGATAGACGGCGTAACAACGAGCGTTGTGGCTTGCGTGTTCGACTTCACGCCGGAGCAGACCGCACAACTGACGAAAGGCAAAGTGATATTCGAGGTGTACGACACGGAGAACAGAGAGCAGATGATGTACGACGAGAACTATGCGACCGTGCGTTCGACCTCTTTGCAGAACTAATGTATGGCAGATGTATTGGCTGACATAGAGCAATTCGATGTGGAGATAGGTGCAGCCGAACCTCTTGCGTTCACTGCTGACACGGACAACACCCTGCAACTCACGGCAGACGACTACAAGGTGATAGGGGTGTGGGGTACGATAGGTGGTAACATTGAGAACCAGACCGACCTGATGTTGAAGTTTGCGGAGATAGCGGAGGGGCAGGCAGAGGCGATACCAATAGATTACATTAACAATTTAGAATAATTATACTCAAACAAATCGATTATGGCAGAAGTAAAAAAGTTTCTCGACCAAGCGGGTGTTGACGCGTTTTGGGCGAAAGTGAAAGCGCAGGCGGCAGCAGCGCAGGCGGCAGCCGAAGCAAAGGCTACAGAGGTAGCGGATGACCTTGCAGCGAACTACTACAACAAGACGAGTGTTGATAGTAAAATTAGCGAGGTGAACAGTAAAATCACCGCATTGGGCAGTGTATTGAATTTCAAAGGCACGGTAGCGACCACCGCTGCTTTGCCTGCTACGGACAACAAGACGGGTGATGTGTATCATGTCACGGAGAAGTCTGCGGAGTATGTATGGGACGGCACGCAATGGGAGGAGTTGGGCTCGACCATTGACCTGTCGGGTTATCTGACGAAGACGGACGCAGCGAACACCTATGTCAAGTCATCCGACCTGAACAGCAAGATTGATGCCCGTGTACCTCTGACGGGTGTGCAGTTCAACGGCACGGACTTGACCATCACGAACAAGAAAGTGAATGTGCAAGCCGCCACCACCGCACAGGGTGCGAAAGCCGACACGGCATTGCAGCCTGACGATATTGTCGCTATTCCAACGACCTATATCAACGCATTGTCGTAAGCATTAGGGTGCAGGTGATTGGGTTCGCCTGCACTCACAAAAGAAAACAACTATGGCAAAATCATTTCTCGACACGACAGGTCTTGACGCTCTGTGGCTGAAACTCAAAACGGCTATCAGCGCGTTGGTCGTTGAGGTCAGCGGCAAGGTCAGCAAGGACGGCGACACGATGAGCGGCGACCTTGATATGGGTACAAACTGTATTACAAATTGCAACGAGATTGGTGCAGCGAGCGGGAATGAATTGATGGTAAACAGTTATACCTGTTTTGATAACGGGGCAAGGTTCAATGGCAATAACCTCAATATGGAGGGTGGAGAGATTAATATGGGGGAAAGTGGTATAAGTAATTGTACCTTTATAGAGGGTGGTGGGGACAATGACACTGTGCGGTTTGATTCCAATATAGGCTTGGATGGTTACGGCTTCTATCAGGAGGCTGACGGTATTGCCGGTACTGCAAATCATTTGGTACAAGGGAACGGGCATTTTAGGGACATCGCCGATACCATAATGGAGGATGGCAGTGTGATTGTCGACAAGATACCAACGACTGATGTTGTTCATAATCATATACAGAAAATGCTCGACTATTCCAGAACACGGTCATTGACCTATTCCGAGTTAAAGACCTTGCGGGACAATGGACAACTCTTGTCGGGTCAGTGGTATCGTATTACCGACTTTGTAACAGTTGTGAGTTACACTTATGTTCAGTCGGCGGGCAATGCGTTCGATATTCTTGTTTTTGCTGTGGAAAGCAATAAACTATCGGAAACCGCTTTCGCTTGCAGGCATAGTGGCGACACCTATTTTGCGAACTCCAAGTTGGAGGCTTGGGAGTTGAGATATTGTCTTGATAATGATAGAACCCGTTTTATATGGGCGAACGCCTCGACAGGCAAAGGTGTAATCTATTATATGAAAGACGAGTTCAACAACAGCGCACCTTATGACTTTAAGAATATAAAGTTCAGAGCAAAGTTCATCAATGCCTCTGCTGTTACCCCAAGCAATGTATATACTGATTCCAACAGAAGCAGAACAGCAGCAATCTCAAGTATCCTATCGTATAGTAGCAACTATCTGTTTACATTCTCCACTTCCAGCGGAACGGATGCAACCCTTATCTCGTCAGTGCGAGGCAACACAATACTTCCCTACAAAGTAAGTGGTGTGCAGTATCTGAATTGCATTGTGCTACGGGCAGGCAACTCTACCCAATCTATCTACAATATGAGGTTCGGGAACGATTGTCGGAATATAAGCATAGATGTGAGCAATTATATGTACAACTCCACATTTGAATTTGCTTACAATGTGTATATTACTGCCACCTATATACGACACTTTGAGTTTGGAATAGAGGTGAATGATGTTGCGATTTATTCACTAAACTTGGTTGAAAATCTTTTCATTGGCAATAGAGTTGACCATCTCATAGTAGCAGGTAACTCGCATTTCCGCAACCTATATTTTGCAGGTTGTAATGCTCGGATATGTCTATATGGCTGCAGTGCGCAGTCCAATCATTTCGGTACGAATATTACGGATTTCCATTGGATAGAACAGGCTACATTCCCTCAAAACTACGGAACACCGACATTCACAGATACTCCAAGTGTTGATATGTGTGCCGGATACTTTTTGTACAACGATATATACATCAATACATACTATGTAAACATTGGTATTCCGTTTTTTATGAACAATGTTTTTATCGGAGCAGTATCTTATGCCATTTTCAATAAACTATCTACTGCCACCTATTCGTTCAATACTCCTACGCACTATTTGAACATTGCGGGAGGAGCGTATGGGACAAAGACAGGCGGAGGGATTTTCACACCCCCGAATAATTCCGCCTCTACAGTATTTATTCGTAAATCGGGTACAACTACTATTGAAGTATAATATAGAAAATTATGAAACATTACAATAACACATATATAGCGGATGACGGGCAATTCTTTGTACGCAAAGAGGACGGATTGATAATGGGAAAGACCCTTATTCTTGGAATTGAAGACACGATTTCCAATTACATTGAACGCCCTTATACAGACGAAGAGTATATAACACTATACGGAGCAGAATGACGGACAACGGCGGACTATACAGAGCATTGATGGCGATACTGGGCTTTGCAATCGGTTTCACGATATGCTGCCTGCTCGTGGGTTGCAAGACCTGCGAGTGCATACCCACCATTGAGTACCGCGACAGTGTTGTTACACGCTACCACCACGACACGATACAGACCTACGAGAAAGACAGTATCTACATCCACCAACGGGGCGATACGGTATGGCGGGAGCGGTGGAGCATACGCTATCGAGACAAGATAGTCGAACGGCACGACACTATCTATCAGGACAAGCAGAAAGAGGTGGTGCGGGTGGAAAAGGTAGTCCCGACCTACTACAAGGGTGTAAGCCTTGCCTTTTGGATATTAGTCGCCTTGTTATGTATAGGCGCAGCAATACGAATACTAATCAGAGTATATTTGAAAAAATAGTGAAACAGTTATGGAATGGTTACAGGTCATCGTGACGGCAATATGCTCCCTGCTCGCAGCGGTAGGGGGTGGCAGTATCATCTACTTCAAGCAGAACCGTGCAATGAAAGAGGTAGAGGTGGAGATAAAGAAACAAGAGAGTGAAAGCAACGAGATTGCGCAGTGGAAAGAACTATACCAAGAGGTCAAGTCAGAGAACCGCCGCCTCTCGGACAAGATAGACGAACTCTACAAGCGTCAGCACGACCTGACGAACGAGATGGTCAGCCTGCGTG
>CAVEXR010000071.1:0-7894 GCA_963619585.1 Azospirillum sp. CAG:239 | reverse complement strand
TCTTTAGGGAGTATTTTTTTTCGAGTGAGCAGAAAAAAACACTTTGCCTGTATTTTTTTCAAGAAAAAAATGTGTTTTTTTTGAAGGGAATTTTGCAACGAATATATGTTGTCGGTTATTTATATTCTTGCAAAAAATCACGATTTAATCGAGCATAGAGGGGCAAAATATAGGCTAACCTTGCAAGTTTGAAATAATTGCCGTACCTTTGCAGAGGTTTAGTTATAACTGAACATTTTGATCTCGTGGCATATAGCACAAAGAAAATAGATATTATACACAATGCAAATGGCATCACATTCTACAAAATGCTATTTGAAGATAAGTGCCTATTCGATGAGTTTGTCGAAACCCACTTCATTTATGCCGCGTACCAGAATAGAGCATATTAAGCAGGTAGGCAGGTCGGATGTCTTTGAGTTCAAGAAAGACAATCTTCGATTGTATGCTATTTTGCAAACTCCGAATGTATTTGTAATCTTGGGAGGTTATAAAACCGAGCAAAAGAATGACATCAAGCATATCAAATCACTTTTGAAACAAGTGCCGCAACAATTGACAATAACAAACGACTAACAAGATAAAATTATGACACAAGAAGAAATACTAAAAGCCCCTGAATATTGGGTAACTCAAATTCAAATAGCGATTTGTCGCTGTGCTGATACTTTTATGCGAGAGCATAAAATGAACCGTACACAATTGGCAGAATATCTCGGCGTATCTAAAAGTTATGTAACACAGATATTAGCGGGAGATTACAACTATAGCATAGAGAAATTAGCAGATATATCTGTCAAGTTAGGCTATGTGCCAAATATAGAGTTCATTTCCTTGCCGGAAACCATACAAGAGGATCTAGTATGTACGCAGACAAGTGATAGTGATACATTTATACAAAGTAATTTTAGTTGGGAAATTATTCACGCTGCTTGATTATGATAGAGTTTAGAATGCAACAGATAAAGATAGAGCAATTTGCTATCTTATCGGAAAAAGCACCTGCGGAGTTTAAGATAGAAACCAATTTCGCAGCAGGTGCTGATGTCGCAAATCACATGACTTTTATGCGTTTGCGTGTCAATTATTGTGTAGAGGGAAATATACTGCTTACACTTACTCTAGTATGCACTTTCTCTATTGATGCTAAAAGTTGGGAACAACTCACTGAGGAAAACAAAGTGGTTATTCCCAAAGGTTTTCTTGTGCACACGGCAGTGCATACCTTGGGAACAGCAAGAGGGGTACTATTTGCCAAATCCGAAGGTACTGAATGGCAGAATAGAATACTCCCTCCGATCAATGTAGATAAGATATTCAAGGAAGACCTGATAATAAATCTTTGAAACATCTGATATAATCTAATTCTATTCTTATCTGTCTGTTTGGTGTTTTCCTTGGGTGTGAGGAGAGATACTACCACTATGGCAATTTCTTCGTTAGAACAATTCTAACTGTTGGGCAGGTGGATTGACAATGGCTTCTTTTTGGCAGTCGAATAGTTTCATATCGCCGAACTGCTTATCCGTTATGCGCATAACGCCCACTTTCCCGTGGGGCGGCAACATGTTCTGAACACGCTGAATATGTACATCTGCATTCTCCGCACTCGGGCAATGACGGAGGTAGATAGAGAACTGAAACATCGTAAAGCCGTCCTGCAATAAGCGTTTCCGGAACAGAGCATAGTCCTTTCGGTCTTTCTTGGTCTCCGTCGGAAGGTCGAAAAGAACTAACACCCACATAATCCGATACTCGCTAAAGCGTGTGCCCATCACCAATCGGGATAGATAATCTTGCGTGCCTCGCCCGAGAAACATTGTTGCACGCTGTTGGCTGTAGTCTGCATGGCTATCATCATAGGGCTGCGGTGCCCGTCAATAGGCACATCTGCCGTTGTGAGCGACAAGAGTGCCTGTTTGAGAGGCGGCGTGAGCGTAGTCGCTTCGTCATACTCCGGCAGCAATTCCAACACACGCAAATCGACAAAGGCACGATATGGTTCCATAATGTCGTCCGCCAAGCAATAGGCATCGTAACGGCTATGATGGTGAATACCAAGCGTTGGGAGCAATCCTGCTGCCACCAAGGAGCGTGCCATCATAGCCCGCACCACCGAATAGCCGTAGTTGAGCATCGCATTCGGCAAGTCGTCGAACTGCCCACGCAGGAAATCGGCATCGCCAAAGACATTGCGCCAATAGTAGACCGCTGCACGCCCCTCAAGATTGTCGGTGTCGCCCGACCGCACAGCGCTAGCCCACGCTAACATATTCTTGTTCTCGACCTGCAATGTACCCAAGACTGCTGCCTGCGAGCGTATCTTGCTCACAACCGTCTGTTGCCAGAGTTGCTTGCGGAGTGGTTCGGAAGCATTAATCTGCGAAAGGTAACGCTCGCTCTGCAAATTATGCCCGTCAAGCGGCATAAACAGACCCGATGGCAGGTGGTAGTCATCGCAAGAGATGACGGCACAATTGTTATCCAACAAAGCGGCAAGCAAGGCTTGTGTGATAGTGATTTGCTTATTTTCGAGAATGACCACTCCGATATCCTCAACAGGTATCGTGCGTGACGCAACGGGCGGGGATGCGTCCGGCTGCTCTACCACCATCTGCCGCAGGTGCAGACTAAGGTAGGCAGGGCGCGTAAAACAAAGAACGCGTTTTATCATGGTAATAGATTTTGGTAGGTTAAGGAATTAATGCGCTTCGGATATTTCGCCTAAGATATTGACACGAACCTTGTGGGGATGAAGGGCGAAGAAAGCATCAAAACTCGTTGGGTGTTTTAGTTTTCTCAATGCCATGCTCTTGGTAGAACTAAATTTGCCATCGTATTTATCATCTACGCTTGTTTCCACATGGTAACGGAAATAATAATCCAAATTGGTAAGTCGATAAGCACGATACAAATACTTATTCAAAGTGCGGTAGTCTTTGTTCTCCATAGCCGTGGTATATTCCACATCGTCCATACCCAGGATAAACATCTCGTTCGATTGCAGCGAGATGACAAATTGCCAATCATCGTGCGGCAAAGTGTCTAAAAATTCTTGCGGCGGGAGATCGGTATCATTCATCGTTGTCAGTTTGTCCCATACCGCTTTGGGGTCTTCTATCACGACAGGCAACCCATAGCGTTTGCGCTCTACTGCGTCCCAGAACGACACAAGCCTTTCTTGATACTTGCCGTCCTTATCCACATAGATAGCCACATGGTGGTTGTTGCCCGTCTTGACAAAGCCAACCTCCTTGCCATGTGCATCGGTATGCACGGCACGCATGGATTCTTCTTTCAATCCTGTCCAGCAGCGCACACTACGAATTTGCATCTTCTGCGCCTTATCGGAATAGAGTTTCTCGGCAAAGGCGTTCTTTGCATTGCCGCCAAAGGCATCAAGACGGGCTTGCACAATACGGCGAATCGTCGGGTCAATAATATTCTCCACTTTCATACTCGGGTGTGCCAAGGGATACTTCACAACAAAGCGGTCTCCCTGCTTACCATAAACCGTTTCCTCCGATAGCGCTCCGCGCGGCACAAGCAGCCCCGTCTGGCGGACTATACGCTTGCCGTGGTGGTACTCTGCACGCTTGCCAGGCGTGGTTACCCGCTTACCGGCACGGAACGAGATAAGCACACCATCGGCTTTTGCCTGTAGGTCGCTTACGGAGATGTGCTTTTGCAACACGACCCACTTCTCAAGCAGCGATAGTTTCTCGTTGTAGTGCCGCTCTTCGGCTGACTTAGCGACCTCGTAACTCATCTGCTCGCGCGAGGCGGTCAAGGTATTGAGGCGCTGAATGATGCTCTGGCTCGTTTGGGCAATCGTCACGGCATCGATGGCGTGGTGGCGGTGATCCATACGCTTTGTCCAACCTTTTATTTGCTCGCGGTGTTTCTGTTCGTTCCACTCCGTCATACCCTCTACTTTTTCGTATCGGTCGAGGTTGAGCAATTCGAGTACCTCGTTATACCCCCACAAGCGGCGCAGGAAATCGGTCACACTACCACTCGTGGTATAGACATGGCGGAAGCCCTCACGCAGTATCTCCACCGCTTTCTTCGATATGTATTGGCTCTGGCGCAGTTGGCGTTCGATAAAGTCTTCGGGAATATCCTTGGTGTACCAAAGCAGGTGGTTTCGCTTGGTTTTGCTGATTTTTCCTTTTTCTACCGCCTCGTTTACTCGGTTGAGGTAAGCCGTGAGGGTACCCTCTCCCTGCTGCTCCATAAACTCACGGGCGGTGCGGTTGTTTTTCGCTTGGTTGCAAGTCCGGCAGGCGCAGACTTTGTTGCTGTAACTATCGTCGAACAGCACGCTTTGCGGGATGATATGCTCCACCTCTGCATCCACGCCGTTTAGGAACTGCGCCATCGTAATGGGCTTGCCGCAGTAGGCGCATTGTCCGTCGAACTCCCGCCACATCTTGTATTTCTGCAGGCGCAGGCGAGTGGGCATAATGCCCATCTCTTGTATCTTATCGGCTATTTTCTTGTTTTCCCGTTCGTTTTCATTATTCTTTTTAGTGGCTTTTTCCCGCTCGTCCTTGCTCTGTTTGAGTTCGCGGGCTAACTCTACTCGCACCTCGTCGATGTCGCCATACTCTTCACGCAGCGCATTGACCACATTAATCATCTGGTTGAGAATTTTCTCGATAACGGGCTGACGCTGAGCGTTTTTCTCCAGTAGCGGCAGTCGCTCCAATAGCACGCGTGCTTCGTTCTGCTCCTTGGTAAGGCTGTTCGAGTGGTTGACGCCCACCATCTCGCACGCCTCGCTGTACTTATAGCCCTGCATGAGCCACGGCAGCAGTTTGCGGATGAACTTGTGCGACTTGTTGGCATAGCCTGCCTTGACAAAATCTATTTGGCAGAGAGCGGTCAGCACCTCCTCATCATCAATGCCAAACTGTGCCGTCAGCGTACGGCGCAAGTCCTGTTCATCGTCAATCGAATACAGCGCATGCCACAGGCGATAGAGCGGCTCCTGCTCGACCTGCTCGCTCACGGTTTGGAACACTTCACCCGTTGCGGCATCAACAAGCGAATCGTCGAAACAGATGTTCAGACGCAACAGGTCTTGGTACTTGCCATTAAGTGCCTTGCGGATTTTGGCTAATGTATCGTTGCCTTTTAGCCCCTTCTCTATGTCTTTGCGTACTTTCCAGCCGTCCTTATTCGTAATGCGCAGAATTTTCTGCAAGTCCTTCTGCCCCATCTTCTCGTGGGTATTGAGGAAATCCACCATCTTCACACGCTGCTCGTTGGTCGGCTCTAAGGTGTCGTTGCTTCGGTTGGTCAGCACGATATTGTTCACCTTCTCCCACAGCGCACAGAGTTGTGCCAAAGGCGAAGTGCGAGGCGCACACTTGGGACCAATATAGATAGTCTGCCCGTTCGGCTTGGTAAAGGCGTGCTTCTCGAACTCGCAGAGGCTCACGAGATGCTTGCACGACTTGAGCGGGCGTTGATAGAAAATGATGCGGTTGCGCAGGGTGTCTATCAGGTCGTCCGTCAGCACATCGGGGTAGAACGCCCGCTGTGTCGCCATAATGCGGTCGAATTCCTCGATATAGGCTTGACGAGGATAGACTTGGTCTTTGATACGGAAAGTGTAGTAGGTGCTGCCGTCTGGGTTATGCACCGCCGTTGTGCGCAGTTGCTCGTAAAAATACTGTCCGAGCGTCATGCCCGTGGCATGGAGGGCGCTGTAGCGATCGTTGACTTTCTGTACATAATCGGTTTGTTTCTTGTCGCCTGAGTTGTCCGCTTTGGCGTGCTTGTAGCCACGCTTCTGATTGATATGGTAGAGCACACGCCCCAACTCCTGCAGGCTGATTTGCTCTTGAGCAGCACGAGCCCGCAGCCCCCATAGATCAATAACATGCTCGTCCATACGCACAGGGAGCATATTGTTCTTACGCAGCACATCGGTCAGTAATGCACGACGCAGTTGATAACGATCGTAGCCTTTGCGAGCTGTGCGGCGCTGCGTACGATCTGCATTTTTTGTAATTGCCTGCCCTTTCTGGAACTGGTCGCTATCGTCCGCCGTGAGCGGAACAATACGACTGCCCATTGCGAGGATTTGTTGCGGGGTGTCTTCGTTTGTTTCGATGAGTGCCCAACCAATTGAACTGACGCCAAGGTCTAATCCTAAAACTTTTCGTGTTGCCATAAGATATGTAAGGTATAGATGATGATTGAATAGCAGTATAGATTATTCTGAATTTTCGCTTACTGTCGGGAGGGATGTATTGTAGTCCCCCTTAAATTGTGTGCAAAGATAAGAAAAATATATAAATCTTACAAAAAATCGGACGAATTATTTGTAAGTTTCCCGAAAAAGGCGTACCTTTGCAGCATAAAATTTGAATGATATACACAATAAGGATTATTCCGATGTGTAAACATTTAGGGTGGGAGGTTTCCTCTCGCCCTTTTTTGTAGATATAGTCCACTATCTGTTGTGATTTCCATACCCAAAGGACACAATTTTTGTACATGTCGGAAAAAAAGTGTACTTTTGCAGCCGAAATAGCGTCATAGAGATATAGCATATAGAAATAACAATACTATGAACGAGAAAGAGAAAAATAATCGCATAGACTATTTTATTTGCTGCATTGGTGCCTTTGCCAAGCAGTTTTCTATCAGCAATGCGGAAGCCTATCGGTATTTGCAGTCGTTAGGCGGTTTGCGTTATCTCTACGACAACTACGATTACGAACACACCCAGAGTATAGAGACGGCAGTCGAAGATATGGGGCGAATTTGTATGCGCAAAGGAGGTGCCTTGTTGTTATGATATTGTATCACGGCTCTAATATACATATTGACACCATTGACCTCAATAAAGGGCGACTTGGTAAGGATTTTGGGCAAGGATTTTACCTGACGACTATCAAAGAGGATGCGGCTAAAATGGCACAAAGTGCAGCACAACATAATGCCGATGTGCAATTTATGAAAGAGTGTGTTATTTCCGGTGTGGTCAAACTCATTATGTCGGAGCGTGGCGCAAGTATTGAAGACGCCATGCAGTTATTCTATACCTCACAGACTTTTGCCAAATTAGACAACGAACAAACGCTACTCTATACGCAAAGTCCTCTCTATGTGTACGATATGCTGACTACCGAGATAGGGTAGTTCTCTTCGATAATAGAATTTCCCACGCCCCGCACACCTGTGCAATTGTATCAACGAAAATAGGAGAGAAACAGCCGTTTCTCTCCTATTTTCGTATTGATTTGAATCTCTATAGTTGTACTCCCGGTGCGTTATACTCTACGCCGTTTTGGTTGATTATCAGTTGACCATCGCGAATGAGTTTCGTTGCCTTTGCTTTCTGAGCCGCTGTATTTTCCACAGCGGTCTTTGCCGGTGCGAAAGTAATGTTGTATTGGCAAGCCGTGTTCGAAATCAGCGTAGCCGTAAACGAGTTGTCTGCAGCCAGCGTCAGTTTTACATCCACAATCGTTACCATATATCCTGCCGTGTAGTCGCCAAGGAAACTATACTCTGTGCTGTTTAGCACAGCAATATCCTCCGTTGTGTAGTTGCCTGCGCCATCTGCATAGACAAAAAGGCTCAGTATGTAGTCATCCGTTTCTGCCAAGAAGGTGGTAATGCCATAACTTGCATACGAGGTTTCGTCTACCTCACCGTCCGTAAAGTCTATTTTCACGGTTTGTGTCGGAGTCGGCACATAACTTTTCAGAACGATATGGTAGGTATTGCCATCTTTAGCCAACAGGGATGCCTCTACAATCGTGGTGTCGCCTTTTACCGTAGAGGTTACCGTATTGTTTGCGTTCGATACAAAAATTAGACTTAATAGTCATTTTGCAGTCTGAAAAAAGGCAGTACCTCTCTAATAGTCATT
>CAVEXR010000070.1:0-8270 GCA_963619585.1 Azospirillum sp. CAG:239 | reverse complement strand
TTTTTTTATAACCGGAATAACCACTCTCCATCATCCCCAACATAACACTAAAAGAGGCTGCCTAACCAAAACTTGTTAGACAGCCTCTTTTTCTGCGGCTTTGTCCATTATAAAACTATAGGAAAACCACAGTTTGACAATAAATTTTCAAATCCGAGATTGTAAATTGTTTAATAAAGTTGTGTTCTTATTCGAGGATAGAAAAGGCTTTGCCGTCTGGGATACCATAGGCATAGATAAGAAAATCGGCTATGTAGCGACGCCAAACACTCCAATTATGGCGACCATTGGTGCGGCTATAGTCGTGCGGCATCTGCTGACGCTCCAAATAGTCGTTCGCAATACGGGCACGGCGGCGGAAAATATCCCCCTTTCCACACCGAATCCAATAAATACAGCCCCTACTCTCTTTGGGGAACTGACTCTCAATCAACACCGGCGAGAAAAGCCCTACCACGGCAAATTGCTCGGTGGTAGAGGCACTAATCTGCACAGCCTGCCTACCACCGGACGATATACCCACCAAGCAATCACGACTTTTCGGACGCAAGTCGCGCATCGTATTGGGTGCGGATTGTGCCGACAAGCGTTGTGCTTCCTGAATAGTTTCTGATAAATAACGGAATATCTCCTGCTGCGATAACGAAAGGCACTGCAGTGTACTATCGAACGCTGCTGCAAAGACGGCATCGAGCGTATCTGACGGCAAATAGTGGCTGTCAATAAACTGCTCTATCTCAGGGAAATAGGGTTCAAATTCTCCGTGGCGGATATGGTGTAGGAAATCGTGCATACAACGCAAGTAGCAAGGTACCTTCACCGCATAGGTGGTATCGTGGACGATACAGAGCGGCATAACGATAAGCACGGGACAAATGAGACTGTCACGGATAAGACTATCGGCAAGGGCACTGATATGCGCTTTCTTCTCCCACGCATACTGGTTGCCATGGATACCATGCAGCAAATATAACACAGGATAGATAGAATCGGGCGAGTAGTCAGGCGGTGTATAGATTGTCGTATACAATGGATGTCCATCGTGTGCCGCTATGCGCAGCGTATCCGTTCGGGCAGACATACTCATACTTATGAGTAAACACACCACGAGGGAAAGGATACACTTGCCGATTGGCTTCTTAAGAATATCAAATTTCTTGTCTTCTGATTGCATATTAACTTCATTCTTTTTCTCCTTGGTACGGAGGACATGCATAGCATAGTAAATGGTTTGTCAGATGGCTCTACACATACCCCATGGAGTACTTCCCCACTCAACTCTTCCCGCTGCTTGACTTCTTCTTGCGAGGAAGTAACTTATCTATATGGTAGGCAAGGTTCTCTTGGAACTTCTGCGGGTCGGAACGCGCATACTGGTAGGCGTTCTGTGTGAGATCGTAGATGCGGTTACGGCGTGCGACGACCAATCCGGTCAAAACGATATTGCACTTCGCAGCTATTTTTTGTCCGGTAGAAGAGGCTAAATCTACTTTATAGAAAATAACTTCACCATTGTCCATCTGCGATTGGTACTGCTTAGCGAGCAGATTCTCCGTAAGGAACATGGTTTGATTGCTCACATCAGTGGGCAGGCGGCTATCATAGAAGTAATAAACCTGTACGCTGCCCGTATGGGTCAGCGGACGCGGCTGCTGTGCGCCTCGTTCATTGCTGAACGAGAGCGATAGCAACAACATTACATAGTACCAAAACGAAATGTTCATAGGGCAAATGAATTTAGGGTGTTACTTAAGAGAAATAAATTGATAGTTGATTTGGCTACCCATATCTACCACCATATAGTAAGGGTACGGATCGGGATCTTGGCAGGTATTGACGATGATACATGTAGCACCGGCATAGTTGGTCACCTGCCGATTATGGTCGTGCCCACACCAAAACATATCCACACCATACTTGCCCATCAGCCCCGTAATCTCGTAGGTTTCCTCCATGGCATAGTTGGAGGTATGCTCCTGCGAGCCGTCTTGCTTATAGAGGTGCGTGTGGGAGAAAAGAATGATATGGCGATAGTGCTGTTGGCTTTTCTCTTTGAGCAAGTTACGCAACCATTTGATTTGCGCCGTACCAAGTGTGCCTTCTGCCGAATCGAGGCAGATAAAAAGGTCAAGACGCTCGCCAGTGGCGTGGTCGTAGGTATCAAACCAATAGGCAGAGGTATGAAAACGGGAGCGAAAATCAGCCCACTGGTTAAAATAAATATCGTGATTGCCGGGCGTGATGAAAAGCGTATCGTGGTGGGCTACTGCGGGTTCGGTTTGCAGGGCATGAAGCGCGTTGTCGTAGTAGCCCGTGCCGTTGATGAGATCGCCGAGATGAATGGCAAAAGGACAGAGCGTATCGGTCTTGTAGTCCAACACAAAACGCTCAAGATTGCGGTGCGTGGTATCAATATGCGAATCAGTACAGATATAGATACGATAGTCGGCAGGCACAGAGAGATGTATCTCGCCGTACTGCTCATTATACGCCATAGATTCGGAGAAGCGGGTTGCCACCTCGGGACTCGTGCCGTTGAACATACCAGGCAGGTCGTAATTAGGAAAACTGCAAGAAGCAAACGCTATTGTTGCAAAAAAACATATATAGTGTAGATGTTTTGTCATAAGTGATTGTGGATTAAAGCGTTACTCTATCAGAAGGTATAGGTAAAACCGGTGCGAAGGTATGCGGCATAGAATGTAGCGTTGAGGTGAAACATACCCGTGGGCTTGCACTCCCCCGACAGCAACACTCGCCAATGCGAATCCACATCATAGTGTCCGCCCAAGAGGAAAATAGGCTGCCACATACGCTCCATTTGGTAGTCGTCAATATTTGACATACAAGCAGACAAGTTCCAACGACACGACTGCGGACGGCAGAACACCTCGAAGCGATAGAGCAAGTTGAATGGTTCACAGTTGAACACCTCTGTGGTGCGCCACTCCCTATCCCACGACGCCATTACACGGCTGAACATACCCACCTGCACCGACACATAATCCATTCGGTATCCCACTGAGAGTGCTGTGCACAAGTCGTGCTGACGACTGCGAGCAACAGCCTTATAAAGCACCTCCGTCTCAGCAAATAGTTCGCCGACAGGCAACGCAAAACGAGGACGCAAAATGGCAGCACCCGTATAGACATTGGCGGTGGAGAGTTGGAGATTGACCTGCAAATCGAAATGTGGGTTTATGGGCATCAGCGACTGAATATCCAAATTGCCGAAATGCTCCCAAGTACGATTGTAGGCATACTCGCCCATCACGGAGAGTTGATAGCCCTGCGAGCCAAAACCACGCAGGGAATGACCATCCCGAGCCGTGTACTCCTTCGGGACTGCTAAAAGAAAGGAGGCAAACAAAAGGGCGAAAAATGTAGCGAAAAGTTTATGCATGCGTATCGTTTTTATACATGTTAGAGGTATGGCGTAGATGATCTTTTATCTCCATGTTAGGAACAATCAATCTATTTGGTTGTGAATAATCAATCTATTGTGATGATTGTCAGACCGGCACCACCGCGGTCGGGGTCGCCATCGTGGTAACGGAGCAATTCATCGCCTCGCTTGCGGCGCTGCTTATTATAGGTGTCAAGATAGTCACGCACCACTTGTTTGAGGGCTCCTGTACCTGTGCCATGCAAGATTGTCACCTCACCTGCATTGACCATTACGGCATCATCGAGATAGGCTATAAAACGCTCTAACGCCTCGTCGGCACGCATACCACGCAAGTCGAGCGTACGCTCAAAGGACAACACACGCTGACGAACCATTGAGGTATACCCTGCCCCACTGCCCGTCTTCTTGGGCATAGTCTTGGCAGCCTTCTCCTCTGCTTGTACCCGCTTGCTCAACGCACGCAGATCGCTGAAATCACGCATCACAGTCTTGCCGTTGGTCTGTTGGAGAGAGGGAGTTGGTTCGGGAGTGGTTCGGGAGTGGTTCGGCAAAACCTTCTGTTTCATGGTCTCCACACGCTGGCGGGCTTTCTGTGTCCGCTCCTTCTCTGCCTTGGCTTCTTTAATCTCACGAATGGTGCGCTCAATGGTAGCATTGCTCTCTCGCAACAAATCCGCCGCCTGCTGTTTTGCCTCTTCCATCACCTCACGCTTTTTGGCCTTCAAGCCCGCTATTTCCTGCTCGTAGTATGCAATACGCTCCTCAAGGTGTTTTTCTCGCTGGCGAATATTTTGACGCTTGTTTTCCCAATAACGCTTGTCACGGGCAATGTCCTGCAACTGCTTGTCGTAGTCGATATGCTCCTCGCCCACTAACTCTGTGGCATGCGCAATAATCGGTTCGGGTAAGCCTATTTGTTTGGCTATCTCAACGGCGAAACTGCTACCTGCCTGACCTATAGAGAGTTGAAACAAGGGGCGCATCTGTCCACGATCGTAGAGCATAGCACCATTGACTACACCCGGTGTCTGCTCAGCAAAGTGCTTCAGGTTGGTATAGTGGGTGGTGATGACACCAAATGCCTGCTGCGCCACGAGTTGGTAAAGGACTGCTTCGGCAATTGCCCCTCCGATGAGCGGCTCGGTACCCGTACCAAACTCATCGATAAGCAACAGCGTGCGGCTGTCTGCCGAGCGGACAAACGCCTTCATATTACGCAAGTGACTCGAATAAGTAGAGAGGTCGTCCTCGATAGACTGCTCGTCACCTATATCTATCATCAGGTTAGAAAACATCCCCATGCGACTGGTTTCAGCAAGAGGCACAAGCAAACCGCACTGCACCATATATTGCAACAACGCCACCGTCTTCAAACAGACCGACTTACCGCCTGCGTTGGGACCACTGATAATGAGCATACGATTCTCGGACGACTGCAGACGGATGGACAACGGCACAACCGTTTTCCCCAGCCGACTGAATTTAAGGTACAACACCGGATGGCGAGCCGACTGCCAATCAATAATGGGCTCTTGGAAAAGTTCCGGACGAATAGCGTGTAGGGACTGCGCTAACTGTACCTTCGCCAATAAAAAGTCCACTTGTGCCAACATAGCCTCGCTCTCACGGATGGCGGGCATATAAGGGCGTAGCGTAGTCGTCAACTCTTGCAATATACGAATACGCTCACGGCGCTCTGCTCCTTCTAACTCACGGATATGATTGTTTGCCTCAACAACTTGTTGTGGCTCAATATAAACGGTTTTTCCCGTAGCAGATTCATCATGTACGATACCGCCTATTTTGCGTTTGTAGGCAGGCGGAACCGGAATCACAAGCCGCCCCTCACGAAGCGTTGGCGCTGCGTCCTTATCAAGAATGCCTGCCGCCTGCGCTTGTCGAAGAATCTGGTTCAGCGCACGCCCCACACTACCCTGCACGATGGTCAACTCGTGGCGAATTCGTGCTAACTCAGGCGATGCCGAATCGGACAGACGCCCATACTTATCCAGCACACGGTCTATCAGCCGCACCACCTCACCCACACGATACGGATTGGCATCAGCGGCAGGAGCAAAAGCCGAAAGGTGCGGGAAACGCTGCGGGTCAAGCGATGCAAAAAACTGCTCTAACAAATGCGCATAATCGAGCGTCTTACGAAGCGCAAAGAGTTCTGCCTCATCAAGAAAAAGCCCATCTATACGAATACGAGAGAGAGCCTCACGCACATCGTGAATCTCCCCATGCGGGAAATTGAGCGACGCATCTTCTTGCACTTGTTTCATCTCTTCTGCCTCGTAAAGCAAACGATTGACCTGCTCAAAATCGGAAGAGAACGCCATAGCCTCTACCTGCTCACGCCCCAACGGAGAGGAACAATAGCGACCAAGTTCGGCACGAATGGTGAGGAAATCGATTTTCGATTCTATGGTATCGGGAAAAACCAATGGAATTAAGAATTAGGAATTATGGGGACTTCTATAATTCCCCGTTAGACAATAAATTCAACAAATTAAGAATTAGCCCAATAGGCGGACATCACGAAGGACAGAGCCACCTACGGCTTCGTTGAGTTTGCGCACCAAATCGAAACGGCACTCAAACAACTGCGATTTGAGCGCAGCACTGCGGATATGCACATAGAGGACACCATCTTTGACCTCTATCTTAGAGGTAAGACGGGCTATCGTATCGCCCATCACCTGAGGCCACTGCTCCACCACACGAGTCTCGAGCAGCGACTTTTCCAACTCAGTCCCACGCAGACACTGCGACAGCACATCGCCAATAGACATCGAACTGCCTCGATTCATTTGCGCTCCTTTCTTAGTAGTATTTGCTGGCGAGTTTGGAATACACGCACCGACTTATCGAACCCATTGAGTTGCTGTACCTTAGCCATACGCACCCCCTCACGCTGACAGATTTCCCAAAGCGACTCACCCGGATGCACCCAAAGAGGCGATTTCTCCTTCTCTCCATAGCAACGCTTGCGGGAAAGATAGACACGATCACCCACCTGCAGATCTCGCCCCAAGGCATCGTTCCAATTGCGCAAGGTGCGCTCCCGCTTATTCAAACGAAAAGCGATATTGGCGTAGGTATCGCCCTCTCGAGCCACTACATATTGCACTCCGTTGCAGCGTTTCTTGGGATGCTGAATAAAGAATTGCTGCCGCTCTTGGTATGCGGAGAGAGGCTCTTCGTACTCCGGCTCAGGATTGCGGCTAAAAGTGGCTATCGGGTCGGATTGGGTAACCACGGTGGCTTTCTTAGCCCCCTGCTGCGAGGTTTTATTGGTATTCTGCGCAGCAGCGGTATGATGAGCAGCGGATGCGGCAGCTAATGCTTCGGGAGTTGCTAAGGTGTCGAGTCGGTAATCCTCGATAATTTTGATAAGTTTTTTGGGATAGAGCGGGTCGGTGGCATAACCACACTGCTTAAGGCGATATGCCCAACCGGAATAATCCTCAACGGCTATCTCGAAACAGGTGGCATAACGAGGACGCTGAAGGAAAAGGGAATGATCTTTGTACGACTCGCCCGCATCACGATAGACACGGAAACATTCGCCCTTGGAATCATCATCGTGGTAGTACGAACCACCCAACCAATCGCTGGTGCACTTGATACCAAAATGGTTGTTTGCCTCACGCGCTAACTCACTGGTGCCTGCGCCCGACTCAAGCAGCCCCTGTGCCAAAATGATGGAAGCCGGCACACCATAGTCACGCTGATTGGCCAGCGCAACCTCACGCCACTCGGCAATATATGCCAAATAAGATTTTGTTTGCTGGGCATGTACCGAAAGGACAGCACACGACAGAAAGGCTATCAAAAGAGGATATTTCTGCATAGAAGAACTAATTTTGCGTGCAAAATTATAAAATAATTTGCGAATTTACAAAGAAAGACCTATCTTTGCAGAACAAAACACGATAAAAACACAAAAACCAGTATGAAAAAGATTCATTATCTCATGGCAGCCGTCGTTTGCCTGCTCACTTTGTCCGCCTGCGAGGGCGATACTTACTACCCCACCGAATACATTTATCAGTACAACAAAACAAACCTAAATTTGCATATCGAATCGAACGACTGGCAGTGGTCGAACAATGGCTACTACTTCTACACTTTCAATGTGCCAGAACTAACGCAGACCATTTACGACTACGGTACTGTGCACTGCTACAGGGAATTCAACCAAGGTACAGCGGACGCTTACCAGATTGCGCTGCCGTATATTTTTACAAAACAAGATGGCGCAGAGACTTATCAGCAGTTTATAGACTTCTCGTATCTCACGGGGCAAGTGGAGATTGCGCTCACCAACTCTGACCCGAAATACGACACGACAACGAACCCTGAAAGTATGGACTTTCATTTGGCATTGGTTTGGTAATGCAGGGTGTCTCCTATGCCGCAAGCGGCAAGAAAAATGGAAGAAAATAGGCACTCTCCTTATTTTATTTCAACAGTAGTAATCCGGTAATAAAAACAGATTGTATGGAACTGCCGAATAACCCCGCCATGCTGCTGAGCGTAGTAAACGTGAAACTGCGGGACGAATATGCCTCACTCGATGCACTCTGCAACGACCTTGATATCGACAAAGCCGCCCTCACAGAGAAACTCTCCGCCGCAGGCTATACCTACGACCCTGCCGGCAACCGATTTTGGTAAATATAATTAGAACACTGCATTGTTAGAAGAGGCTGTCTAACAATGCAAAGTTGTTAGGCAGTCTTTGTTCTTTCGCAGTTATGGGGGTACCACTAGGAGTGTTATCCGCTTTTGCGGATAACCCACAGACTGAAACGAGAAAAAATCATTGAATGATTTTTCCCTCCGGTTTTTGTCA
>CAVEXR010000069.1:0-8539 GCA_963619585.1 Azospirillum sp. CAG:239 | reverse complement strand
TTGCAGTTGATTGTTTGGTTTATAACCATGCGCCTTACCTCAGGGAGTGTTTTGAGGGATTTGTAATGCAACAAACCGATTTCCCGTTTGTGGTGGTGGTGCATGACGACGCCTCGACCGACAAGTCTGCCGACATCATTCGGGAGTATGCGGAAAAATATCCCGACCTCATACACCCTATCTACGAAACGGAGAACCAGTACCGCAAGCCCAATCGTGCACTCGGACGGGTAATGGACGCAGCGATAGCCGCCACCGAGGCAAAGTATGTGGCGATGTGCGAGGGCGACGACTACTGGACCGACCCGAAGAAACTGCAAAAACAAGTGGACTTCATGGAGGCACACCCCGAATACAGCCTCTGTTGCCATCGCTACCGTATCTACAACGAAGATACCCAAACATGGGACGAAGACTACGAAGCGGAACGATTTGCCGACGGAAAGAACAAAGACGGTTTTGCCTTCACCCAAGCGGACAACCTGCGCTGCTGGATAGCCAAGACCAACACGCTGCTCTATCGCCGCAACGCCTTGTGCAACGACCTGCTGAACCAATACCGCTACAGCCGCGATGTGCACCGCGTGTATCACTTGCTCCAACAAGGGGACGGCTATTGCCTACCCTGGAACGGGGCCGTCTATCGGCGGCAGCAAGGGGGCGTGTTCTCGAGCCTGAACAGCGCACAGAAACAGCGTACCTCGTTTCTGATATATGCCGAACTGCTGCAACGGAATGCCGACGATACGGAGTTGGCCGCCTACTTCGGCGAACTCTATGCCGCCTATCGGGACAACCTGCGCTGCGCCGTGCAACACCGCCAAGCCCATGCGGGCGAACTGACGGAGTTCCTACAATACACCTACCGCTTCTACGGACTGCGGGCCGTGGGGTATGCCGTCCGCAAGTTCTGCCTCTCCCGCATGAAGGCAGGGGGACAAGTAACAATTAACAATTAACAGGTAACAATTAACAGGTAACAAGTAACAAGTAACAAGTAACATGTTTCGTCATTATCTCATTACGCGTTTTAATATCGTGCAGGCGTGGTATGGGCAGTACACGACCGTGAGCGGCATAAAGATACAGTCCGACGAGTGGCTGGCTGAACGCTTCCGCCTGTTCGACTTGTACTGCTTCCCCTCGATAGCACAACAGACAACCCAAGACTTTGTGTGGCTCGTGCTGTTCAACAGCGAGACCGACGAACGCTACCGCCGGCGTATAGCGGAGTATGCCAAGCAATGCCCTGCCTTTACGCCCCTCTATTTAGAGCCATACGGCGACGAGAATGCCTTGGTAAGGGGGTATATACTCGACCATACGCCCAAGGAGCAATATACGCATATCATCACGACCCGCTGCGACAACGACGATGTGCTGCGCCGCGACTATCTGCAGATGGTGCAGCAGGCGTTCTCGCCCGAGACGAAAGACCTATTCGTGAACTACCGCTACGGCTATCAGTATGATACCCGCACCAAGGTGTCCTACCCGATGGACTACCCAAGCAGCCACTATATAAGCCGTGTGGAGGCACTGACGCCCGCCATACAAACGGTGCTTTGCGACCACTCGGAACTCGATAAGTTGCAGAACTACAAAGAGTTAGCAAATGTTAATGGGGGGGGGTGGATAGAGATTATTACGGGCATCAATGCGGCTAACCGCCTAATGTACGGTGCACGCCCGCAATACATCCCCCACTTGGAGCAGTTCCTGCCACGGGTGGCGACAGGGTGGGGGCAGACGCATTGCCCGTATCTGCTGTTCTGCCTGCGCTCGGCGAGGTGCTACTGCCGGTATTGGAAACGGTGGGCAAAGCATAAGTTCGAGAAACATATACTAAAGAGAATTTATAGAAGTCCCCTAAAGAGAATTTCATAATAGCAAAAATTGTAGTACCTTTGCGGGATAAAAATGCCCATGGAGGCGAAAAAAGAAAGAATCATGTACTCTCCGTTGTTCTCTATACTGATAGCCAACTACAATAATGGCAAGTACCTCATGGAGGCTGTCCGCAGCGTGCAGGCGCAGACCTATACGCACTGGGAGATAATCATCGTGGACGACGGCTCGACCGACGAGTCGCAGTCGCTCTACGCTGCGTTGGCTGACGACAAGCGGGTGCGTGTCTATTACAACGAGACCAACCGCGGCTGTGGCTATACCAAACGCCGCTGTGCCGACTTGGCAACCGGCGACCTCTGCGGCTTTCTCGACCCCGACGATGCACTGACCCCCGACGCCCTGCAGATAATGGTGGCCGCCCACGAGGCACACCCCGAGGTGGCACTGATAGGCTCGTGCTATTGGTGTGTGGATGAGAATATGAAACCGATGTGGCATTCGGGGCAGAAAGTGCTGCCCCCCGATGGCACTTGGCTTACTACTACTACTACTACTCATGCGCCGATACCTTTCGCCTCTTACAAAGGCGAAAGGTACAAAAAAACAGAGGGTATCAACCCTGACCTGAAGCGTGCGGTGGACTTCGACCTGTATGTAAAATTGGAGGAACAGGGTGGGGTGATGTTCTTGCCGGATATTACCTACTACTACCGCCAACACGACAAGCAAATCTCCACACACGGCGATTTCAAGAGTATGTATTGGCAGATATATGTTATCATCAAAGCCTGCGAAAGGCGTCATATATCGGCAGAAAAGGTAGTGAATGACCTAATGACAGACAACTGGCAGTGGTATATAAAGAACGGGGTGGGGTATGAGGTACCCAAACCGAAACCATGTATACTGAAGCGACTAACGGCTCGTGTAGTACACAAATGCAAGAAGATGTTCCTCCTATCTTAGTTTCGGTTGTAGTACCTATCTACAACCCCGGGCAGCGTTTGGTGCGTTGCTTGGATGCATTGTGCGAGCAATCGTTGGAGAACATGGAGATACTGTGCGTGCTGGATTGTCCGACGGACGGCAGCGAGCAAATAGCCGAGCGATATGCGGCAAAAGACAGGCGTTTCCGCTTGCTGTATAATGCACACAACATGGGAGTGGGAGGAAGTCGCAATGCGGGGATTTCGGAAGCGAGAGGCGAATATATAGGCTTCTGCGACGATGACGACTATATAGCAGGTGCAACATACTACGAAGACCTATACCGAGTAGCCCGACAACAGGAGATGGATGTGGTATCCTCGCGTGTTGTGGTGGAGTATGCAGACCATACGGAAACCATCGGGATATCCGACCAAACAACGACTTATACACAATTGCAATCGCTGCTCTATCCGGAATACTCTATACGGTGTATCAATCGGTTGGCACGCAGCGTATGGCATTCGGTATATCGGCGGGAGTTTCTGCAAAATCATGCGGTTCGGTTCTACGACCGGCACACCCATCTGGAAGAAGATACGCTGTTCAACATGCAGGTATATACCCAAACCAACCGATATACGAGCATACCGAAAGCGTATTATCATTGGGATTTGACTGCGGAGCGTACGGCGGCGAACTATCAATCCACATTCGATATACAAGCGTTGAAAGCCTTCTTTTCGGTTGTGCAGGAAGCAGTAACTACAACGAATTTGTTAGACAAAAAACAGAAACAAAACTTGTTGTCCGATTGCTTATCGGCACAATTCTATACCAAATATTGTGCTTTCCGCAACGAAGACAGTCGGGCGGTAGTTGCTCTGTTTGGCTCTGACCTGCGCTATGTGCAGTTGCGCAGTGTGTTTCGCGTGTGTTGTCCGACTTGGGGAACGGTGTGCCACCAATGGGTTATGCTGATAAAATTTGGTCTCTATACAGAACATTTGCGCAGTCTTATTCGTTAAGTTAATCTATGTCTGTCCTTAAGAAAATATATCATCGGTTGTATAAGACAACTCATCCGCAGGTGGGAGAGATATGGTGTCTGCACCGTGTTGTGCCACAACGCAGTTGGGCAGCAGCCAATCGGGAATTGGAGATTACACCCGACTATCTGGAGCAAATGATACTATCTTATCGGCAGCGTGGGTATCGGTTTGTATCGTTGGACGACTTTGCGGCACAGCGCACCTGTTTCCGCTTGCCGTGGCAGCCGAAGCGGGTGGCGATTAGTTTCGACGACGGCTTCTCGGATATATACCAATATGCATTTCCGCTCTTTGAGAAATATCACATTCCTTTTGCTATCTACCTGACGACGGCTTTCCCCGACCGACAGATTGACCTCTGGTGGATACGATTGGAGCATATACTCGAGACACAGGCGAGCGTAACACTCCCGACGGGCGAGGTGCTACCCTGCGCCACCACGGCGGAACGGCAGGCTGCCTACGCCTCTCTATGCGACCGAATATACCAAAACACCGATACGCCGACGAGGGCATTCCATACGCTGCTTGCCGATGCCATAGCCAAGGACACCGAGTGGAGTGCCGAACCCTATCTGCTGCGTTGGGACGACTTGCAGACCATGCTGCCATCGGGGCTGCTGACGGTAGGCTCGCACACGGTAACACACCCTATGTTGGCGAAGATACCCATAGAGCAGGTACGCAGCGAACTGCAAGGGGCGAAAGAACGCATTGAGGAGATATTGCCCATAGAGGTGCGGCATTTCTCCTATCCGCATAGTTCGTACTCGGAGCAGGTGGCAGAGGAGGTGCAAAAAGCCGGGTATCGGACGGCAACCTTGGGCTATGGCGGCACTATCCGCCGAGGGGACAATCCGTATATACTGAATCGTAATTATATTGTGCAACCATGAGTGCTATTGTCGGAAAACTGAAACGATTCTACTATCGTACCATGCCACGCCTGCTGCTGGGCAACCGCGTATGTATGTATGTATGTATGTATGTATGTATGTATGTATGTATGTATGTCGGCGGCGACGCGTTATGCTCATCGAGCAGGGCGAATATGTGTACCCATTCTTCAACGCCTATTTTGTGCAGAATATGCTGTCGCTCGCTATGTATAGTATAGTACGGGGGTATGTGCCGCATTTCGACCTCAATGGACGGGAAGCGGGATACACCAACTGGGATACCTTCTTCAAGCAACCCTTCGGGACGGAGCGGACGCAGTGTACCACAACCAACGACCGACAGAGAGGCTACTATACCTACTGGCTCGATATGGCGTGGAAGCCACGGGAGTTGCGCCGCTGGTGCAGAGCCTACGAATGGTTCGTACACCCGAATGACGCTACCCGCCAATACATAGAGGCAGACTGTCAGGCGACGATACAGGGCAAGAAACATATATTAGGCGTGTTGTGCCGCGGCACGGACTATACCACCTTGCAGCCGAAGGGACACCCCCGTCAGCCGACGGTGGAGCAAGTGATAGAAAAAGTGCAGGAACAGATGCAGACTGAGCAGTATGAGGCTATCTATCTCGCCACCGAAGACCAACGCATAGCCGAACGCTTTGAGCAAGCCTTTCCGGGGCGGATACTGACCAACCGACGAGAGTACTTCGACAAAGCCTTCGAGACTCTCTATCGGCAAGACCAACGGCGCGACATAACCGATGTGAACCTCCACCGCGACGATGCGAACTACTGGCGGAGCATTCAGTACCTCTCGTCGATGGCGATACTCTCCCGCTGCGAGGCACTCGTGGCTGGCAACTGCGGAGGTACTTGCTTGGCATTGCTGATGAATAACATGCACTATCGATATACCTATATCTTCAATCTTGGAATGTATGCATAAACCCAGAATATCGGTTCTTTTGCCCGCTTACAATGCCGAGCGATATCTGCGTGAGGCAGTGGAGAGCATACTCGCACAGACCTACGCCGACTTCGAACTGCTGCTGCTGAACGACGGCAGCACCGACCATACGGAGCAGGTAGCCCTGTCGCTGAACGACAAGCGCATACGCTATATCGCCAACGAACAGAACATAGGGCTTGCCAACACGCTGAACAAAGGAATGGCGATGGCACAAGGAGAGTTTATCGCCCGCATGGACGCCGACGACCTCTCGCTGCCGACACGCTTTGCCGTGCAGGTGGACTATTTAGACGCACATCCGGAGGTGATGCTCTGCTCGTGTGCGATACAACAGTTCGGCGCAGCAGACCATCTAATGGTAGGGCGCAGCGATTTTGAACAAGTGAAAGTGGATATGCTGTTCTCGTCGGCGATAGGGCATGCCTCGTCGATGTGGCGGCGTGAGGCTTTCGCCAAGCATGGGCTGCGGTTTGAGCAGGAGGAGTTTCCCGCCGAGGATTACGGGCTATGGACACGCGCCATATTCGAGGGAACGATGGTGAATATACCCGATGTGCTATATCGCTACCGTATCTATCCCGAGCAGGTAACCGCCACCGACACACGCTCTGCGGCGCGTTGCCGACAGATACAACGCGGCTATATACTGCGGATATGCCCGCATATCGATACGGCGTTGTTGGATGGTTTCCTGCGCTTGTTTGCCGATGATTACACCTACTCGGAGTGGCAACAGGCTACCCGTATGGTGTCCGCATTCTGTGCAGAGAACCGTTTCTTGCAACCGGAACGCCTGCGGAGGACATTGTATAGTTGGCTGTGGCAAAAAGCGCAAGAGGGTGCCGCCCGTCAGGCAGACGGCACGCCGCAACTCACGCAATGCCAACGCTTGCGCTGGCTGTGCCAAGGCTACCGCTATCGCCTGCGCCGCGCGGGGGTGCGAGTAAAATAAGTTTAGACTTTCTATACAATCGGCTATATTCGTAAACATCTAAAACACAAATTTTCTGAAACAATGAATTCCGTAAAATCTCGTACGAGAGGTATGTTGGAGCGCACACGAAATGCGAAGACCGCTAATCTGTGGCTATTCCTACTATTCGCGGGGGGGGTATTTCTACAATGCGTTCTATTTAATTGGTTAGCCTTTCGTTCTATCGCCATCAGTTCGCTGTGGCGCAATCCTTTGTACTTCTGGTCGTTCTACCTGCCGAAACTGAGTATCGCCATGCTCATCGGTTGCGGGGTATTCCTTTTCAAACGCAAGTACTGGACTATCTATTTCTCCGTTCTGCTGAACATCTGGATATTGGCGGAAGTCATCTATTACCGCTCAACGCATATCTTTCTTGACTACCACTCTATCATGCTGCTCAAGTTCCTGCACGGCTTCGAGAGCAGTATCGGTATGTATATGACGCCCGACCTGCTGTTGCTGCTTATTCCTACGGCACTTACCATACTTGCTGTTTGGTTGTTCGACAACCGCCGCCGTGAGTGGAGGTGGTTTGGCGTAGGACTGGCTTTGAGTATCGCTTTGACGATAGGCGGTGTGAATTTCGTTAAGAGCAATCACCCCAAAGACAATCATTTCTATGTATCTTACCTTCAGCATGGTTTTATTGACAGGCACTTTGACTATACTCTTATTAGTTGCTATCCTATGCAGACATCTGCTTTGCATAGCCTCTTGTATTGTACCCTGCGTTTTGTTGCTGCGCCGTTCCAACCACGCTATGTGATGACGCAAGAGGACATACAAGCAGTGCAGCCTTTTATGGACACCGCTGCAGTGGCTCCGAAACCCACGCGGGCGTTGGTGTTGGTGTTAGTGGAGAGCCTCGAGAACTGGGCTATTCGTCCGGATATTATGCCGAACCTCAATCGTTTTATTGAGACGCACGAAGTGGTGTATGCTATGCGAGTAGGCAGTGAAATCCGCTCCGGCTGTTCTTCCGATGGTCAGATGATATGCAACACGGGCTTGTTGCCTGTGCAGGAGGGTACGGTATGTGATTTGTATCCCGATAATGTGTTCCCTTCGTTGTCGGATTGCTACGACTCCACAGCACTCGTGATGCCCGGCGACTTGAGCGTGTGGAACCAAGTGTATATGAACATTGCTTATCATATCGACACCACCTACGAGAACCCTACCGTCTTAGACCATGTTTCATTCCCTATCTTAGACAGCATCATCGGGCAGTACGACTATATACTTGCTATCACCATGGCGACGCACTCGCCCTTTCAGGCTTGTTCGCACTATTCGTCTTTGTCATTGCCGCAGGATATGCCGGAGAATATGCGCAACTATCTGCTTTGTATGAACTACACCGACTCGTGTTGGGGCAGTTTCCTGCAACGGATAGACACCGACTCGGTGCTGCACAACAGTGTCGTTTGCTTTATGGGCGACCATATCATCTTCGACCCTATCATGCGCGGGGAGTTTCAAGACTACTGCGATAGTAAGGGCTTGGACTTTACGCCCCGTGAGGGTTGTACGGCTTTCGTTGGGTACTCGCCCGAGTTAACGCAGCAGGTGGTGATAGAAGAGCCGACCTACCAAATGGATGTCTATCCGACCATCTTGAATATGATAGGTGCGGAGAACTACTATTGGCGGGGCTTTGGTGTGAACCTGACCGACACCGCCGCCCTGCACCATCGCCCGATTACGGAACAAGAGGCATATATGCTGTCGGACAAACTCATCCGTGCAAATTATTTCAAGGAGTATGTGAACAGGGCAGAGTGATTGTACCCTAATTCCCCTGCACAACCCAAAACATTTGCATATATTCCCGAAAAGCAGTAATTTTGCAGCGTTT
>CAVEXR010000068.1:0-9058 GCA_963619585.1 Azospirillum sp. CAG:239 | reverse complement strand
GTTGGGCTGGGGTAAGGTGGTCGGTATCATAGTCCAATGCATCGTACTGCGCTTCCGCAGAGGTGTCGGTGGTGTCGTCCTCGCTGTCTAACTTATCGAGGTTGACGGCTTTGTGCGATTGGGCGGCGTACTTTGCCTCTTTGGCTGCCATCTCTACTTTCATCTTCTCGGTGTATTCATCGACCAACGCTTGTGCCTTTTCCAACTCGGCTTGGTGCGCAAAAGGTTTGCCCTCACGCGCACGCATTAGTTCGCTCTCCTTTTGCGCACGCTCGATACTTGCCTTAGATTGGGCTATTTCGTTTCTCGCCTGCTTGCCCGAAAGAACATCACTCTCGATGGTCTCTAAAAGGCGGTCTGGGACTTTGGTAAGCGACGCAATAGGTTTCTCGCCCAACGGGGCAGCAGAATACGACAAGTCCTTTTCGATAGAGATAACGGTCTTGCCGTCTTTCCAATTTGCCTTACGAGTAAGGTTCACAAAGAAATGGAAAGGCATACCATTGAACGACAGCGTATAGGCTAACGATTTCTTATCACCCCAACGGTCTGCACGGAGTTTATCGCTCTCGGCGGCGATGTCTTTGTTGAGTTCTTTGAGTGCGCTCTTGACCTCCTCGGCGGAATGGCAGACAGTGCCATTGATATTGTACTCGCTGACCTTTCCGTCATGGAAAGTCTTTTCGAGCAGGTCTATCAGTTTCTCGTCGTCGGCAATCTTTTTGGTACGATAGGCGATAATGGTGTCGTTGTCTTTTGTCTTTTTTGCAATGAGTATCTGGTCGATACGGTGCTGTTGCTCGCGGGCTTTCCACTTGCGCAGGTCGCGCTCGGCTTGCGATTTCATCAACATATACTGCGAACCCGAAACAACAGCAAGCATATCATCATAGATACCCTCACCGACATCCTCCAAGACACGGTTTTCGAGGTTGTTGTCTATCATAGACTTGCCGTTCATAATACTGTCAATGAAGCCTGCTTTGGTTTTTAGACGCTGATAGGAGGTAACATCGAGAGAGTCTTCGACACCAAAACGCAAGACACGAACGGGAATGCCCCATGCCTTGTGCATATTACCCTGCCGCAAGATACGCCCGTTGCGCTGCGTGTAGTCCATCGGTCGGTCGGGTGCGTCCATGTGAATGAGCGTATGTAGGCGGGTCTGTATGTTCACACCCGTACCCAAGGTCTGCGTACTGCCCATGATGACACGAATATCGCCCTCACGCACTGCGTCAAATACTTTCTGCTTGGCAGTGTCGGACATCTCGCTGCGGATAATGGCTATCTGGTTAGCGGGTACGCCCTGCGCTGTCAGTTTGTCCTTAATGTCATTGAACAGATTAAACCCGCTCTGCTTGTTCTGGTAACTATCGCAGAAGATAGCCGCCGTGCCGTTGTATTTCTTGCTGTCGTTGAGTGAACGCAATACCTCCGTAACGGCTCGGTTGGTTTTCGACAACGGCTCATCTGCAGCATCCTCGTCCACAAGGCGCGGGTCGATGGCGGCACGCTTGGCGATACCATACATCGTAAGAGGAATATGGCTATTCTCTTTTTTCTCCTTGCCGCTCATTCTTTCGAACTTCGCCAACTCGGAACGGACGGCTGCCATAATGTCCATAAGCGTCGGCGATTGTTCCAAGAATATATCTTGCGCCTTTCCGCCCTCCAATTCCGGCACTTTGTCGTTGACCTGTCCGACCTCGCGTGTGAGGGTGCAGTCAGCAACCGACAGCCACAGACGCATTAACTCCGGCACATTGTTGTACTGCGCAAAACGATTGTTGGCTTTGTACTTGCCATTGGTGGCAAACTCCAACTGTTCGTTGATTTTGCCAAAGTTATGCACAAAGTCATCGAAATAGTAGATGTCGTTCTCTTTGAGCATGGACTTGGGCATGAGGTATTTCATGAAAGTCCATATCTCGGCGGCGGTGTTGCTGATAGGCGTACCCGTAGCGAAGATGACATTCTTGTGTCCGGTGCGTTCGTACACCGATTGGCATTTGAGATAGAGAGCCGCTGCACGCTTGGAGTAACTCGGGTCAACGCCCTTTACACCACGCTGCATCATAGTAGCAAAGCCGAGATGTTTGTAGTTGTGCGCTTCGTCGATAAGGAGTGCGTCGATACCCATATCGTCAAAGTCCTCTAAACGGTCGGTCTTTCGGTCGAGCATTTCTTTGGCGCGGGCTTGGGCGTTCGCTCGTTTCTCTGCCTCTTTCTTTGCGTCTTTGTCTTTGCTCTTGGTCTTTTTGCCGCTCATGTTGTTGGTTTCGAGGTCGCCTTGAAGCGATACGAGTTCTTTCTCCATACGCTGGGTTACGGTGGAATTTACGCCCGCCTCTTTGGCTGCCTCGATAGCGTGCATTTTTTCCTCTATCTTCTCGTTGATAAAGTCCTGCATACGCGACTCGCTATCGGGTATCATATCGAATACCGATTGCGGAATGATTATCAAGTCCCAATCGTTGTATTTGATTTTGGCATAGAACTCCTGCCGCCCCTCTGCGGTGCGGTCGCGGTCGCTGACGGTCAGTATCTTAGCATTCGGGTACAAGTCCTTTGCGTCCGACACAAACTGCTGCGTGGTGGCGTTCTGCACGACAATCATCGGTTTCTTGGCTGTACCCAAGCGGCGCATTTCCATAGCCGTGGAGATGAGCGAGATAGTCTTACCCGTACCTACCTCGTGCGCAAGCATAAGCGGCTGTGTCAGTCCACGCGCTACGGCTTGCTGCTGGTGCGGATAGAGGTCGTACTTGGCACTGTTTTGTCCGGGCAAATGTTTCGACAAGAATACATCATCTACTTTGAGCATAGGAACAACGGCATTAAAACGCTCGTTGTATATCTTTTGTACGCGGTCGGCAAGTTCGCTGTCCTGCTGCATTTTGCCACGCGCCCATTCGACAAAGTCGTCTTTTATCTGACTAATCTTGTCGGAGCAAGCGGCTGAGGCTACTTTGTCGGTAATGGTCTCGGTTGTGCCGTCGTAGTGGCGTTCGACTTTGCTGACCACAACAGGCACATTGTTCATAGCAGCGACCATCAACTCATGCCCATAGACCTGCTTTCCGATAGTTTCGGAATATACGCCCTCGGAGCGGTCTTTCTCGCCTGCACCCCATACCTCGTTGGCAACCCATGAACTGGCTACATGGTTCAACTTAAAGTCTTGGATGTCGTATTTCTCTTTTGCATACTGCTTGTACAACTCTGCGGGTATCCATGTAGAGCCGATACTGAACTCTATCAGGTGGGCGGGAATATCTACGGGGACAACCTTACGCAACTCCTCGATGTTAGCGTCTAACGAACCGTCGGTGTTATGCTCCTCGGCATACGCTAATTTCTCTCGTACATTGCCCGACAAATACTGGTGGCGTGCCTCAATGTTGCCCGTCTGCGGGTTGCGGAAACCCAAGTGGGTATCGAGTATCTCTTTCTCTACCTCTTCGGTTGGTTTGCCTAACCACTCGGCAATCTTGTCGGGTTGAATAGTACCGAACTGCTGCATAGAGAGGATGACGCCGTCTTTGGCATTCTCGGCTTTCGGAATTGCTTGCACACCGACCACTCGTTTGTTGAACAGGTCGGTCTTGCTAACTTCTACTTTCTTTTTGCCATTGACATCGACGGTCTCTTTTACCTTTTCGATGGCGGCAATACTTGCCCACTGCACATCGTTGCGCAGGAATGACAGAGAGGTGTTGCGGTTGAGGCTGCCGTACTTGCGGACAAAGTCATCATATACACTGTTGAGTTTGCGCAGGTAGGGTTTGAGTTCGGCATCCGATATGTCCTTGGTCTGTGCTTGCAACAGGTCTGCAATGGCTTGCTTGATTGCGTTGTAGTCGTTGGCTACTTGCGACTTGGGGTAACCTTTTACTTTGTTCGAGTTGATACCCTCAATAGGAACTAATGTTTTTTTGCCACCTATACTACCATAGGCGTTGCATATCTCGCCCTTTGAATTGACAGCAAGTCCGCCGTATGGTATATCACCCTCGACGGTTTCGTAATCTCCGGTTGGTGCGTGTTGGGGTTGCTCCTCGTAGGTTTGCAGGCGGTCGGATTTCTCCATGCGCTCCACCCACATTTTCAAGCGTTCTGCCTGATTGATGTCGGCGGATGGGTAGCAACTCAATGTATTCTCCCGCCATGTGCTGCCATGCTCGAAAGCATACTCCATGACACCACCCATATTACTGGGGTGCAAGATAAAGTAGTCGTTATAAATAACTTTTACATCCTTATCTTCGGGGCGTTTGTATGTTCTGGTTTTCTTGTCCCATTCCTCTTTTTGCGGCTGTTTGGCGATACGCTCTGTCGATGTATCGAGTACATTGATAGCACGCTGGTCTAACTGCCCGTTTACACGCTTGCGCACTACAATAATATCTGAGGTGGCGTTTGTACCGCCAAAGGTCTCGTTGTTAAGACGGAAAGCACCGATAACATCGGCATTACCACCACGACCATCGTTGAGCCATACACGCAGGTCTTTCGACTTGTCGAGGGTGTTGCTGGTAGAAATGAATATGCCCAAGCCGCCTTGTTTGAGTTTGCGCACATTCTTGGCGATACAGAAATCATGAATGCTGCCGAAGCGTTTAGACAAGTCTTTCTCCTGCTTGTCATACACATGCAGGTCGGTCACGAACGGCACATTGGTAATTGTGAGGTCTTGCGAGTTGTTAGGTATGTCCACATCTTGGAAACCTGCGTGGTGCGTGGTAGCGTCCGGGTAGAGCTGTGCAAGTATGCCTGCCGTGATGTCGTCTATCTCTACGGCGGTCAGATTACTGCGGTGCGAGATACTCTCTGGCATCAGCGCAAAGATATTACCGATACCCGCAGAGCCCTCTAATATATTGCCGCCCTTAAAGCCTAACCGCTCTGCTATCTGCCACATGGCATTGATAACATTCTCCGGTGTATAGTAGGCAGAGTTACGCGACAGTTGGGCTGCCTCTAACTCTTCGGGTGTCATGATAGACGCAAGTGTCTGGTACGGGGAGTTCTCACCGTGCTGCGAGTAGTAGGTTGTACCCGGTTCGCCCTTGAAGAACTCGCCCAATCCGCCCCAACCGCTATACTGCGACAGAATGCCCATCTCCTGCGGAGTGGCTTGTCTGTCCTCGTCTTGCAGTTTTTTCAACAAGCGTATAGCCGCGAGGTTCGCCTCGTAGCGTGCTTTGGGCGTGGTAGGAGCAAGACGCTCTTCGCCACGCGCTTGGAAATTGCGGGTGTTACGCCATTGCGACGGCTCTATATCGTCCGTCGGTTCGGCAGGCGTTACAGTCTGTTTTGCAGGCTGTAGAGGAGTTCCTCCGCCTCGCTCTCCGTCATGCAGCCGATGTGATGTACCACTTGTACCCACTCGTCCGCCGACAGGTCTTTCATTTTGCGGTTGTTGGCTTCCTCCCAACGCTCCATTCTCGTTCCGAGGTTGTCCGGTTGTCCCTGCTTGCGCGGTGCTACTTTCTCCCCGCCCATTAGTTCGTAGTTCTCCATTGTTGTCGTTTGTATTTTGCTGTACATTTATTGCCTCAATATCCTCAAACTTGGCTCTTGTGCCGTCTGTAAATGTTATGTCGGAAATTTTAGGTTCTTCACCCATGTTTTGGGTGCGAGAAACCATAAGAATATCCTTTGCCTCTCCATTTTTCAATCGCACACGACCATGCGTAACCTCATCCTCTGTAAATCGATGTTGTTCGGTTACCGGTTCTATGTCTTCCCAATCAGCAATCTCTGTTAGCCATTTTGCACCGAAAGAGTCGATAACGGGTCTGCCGTCTATTTCAAAATCAACTATCTTGACCTCGCCTGCTTTCTTGTGCTTGACCGTATCTCCCACCTTATAGCCGTGGTGCAAGTCCTCTTGCGTGGTTTCTTCCGCCTGCTCTTGCTGCGCTGCTGCATCGTTCAGCGTGTCGGCGACATCGCCAAAGAGGTCGAGTACGGGCTGACTATTCGGTATGCTCGTGGTGTCCTTTTTCTTGCGGTCGGTCTGCTCCTTTACTTTCTTGGCAACCTCTAACTTGGTTGCGTTCGTCTTGGGCAGATACTCTCCGGCATACTTTCGGATGCTATTCAGCAGGTCGATGTATCGGAAATCAGCACTATAGCATTGGTTCGGTATTATGTAACGCACTGTCCCTTTCGCTTGCGGGTCTTCTATTCTCCACATAATGCCCTGAGCGTCCAATGCATTCTCGTCTATCGTACTATTAAGGGCTATTGTTAAATACAACTCTTTCCCATTCTCCAACGGCAGGCGGAAAGAAATGTCGCCACCCGCAGGTGCGATGTTGGCTTTGGTAATAACCTTGCGCTTGCTTACCTCTATGCCGAGGTCGCTTGCAAGTTGCTTGGCGAGGCGGTCGATGTCCTTAACGGCTTTGGCTTCTGCCGTTTTAAGGTAGCCGTACTGCTCGTTGAATTTTTTCGGGTTGGAGGTGTCGGCTTCGTAGTAGCCAAGCACGGCGAGTTGGTTGTTTATCTTATCCGCCGCTTCGTCTATCTTGCCGATAGTATGCAGACGGGTATTGACCTCTGCGTCTGCCTCCTCAGGGGTGAGTTCTACCTGTTCAGGTTCTCGTACCCCTCCCTCAGTGCCTTTTGTGCCGGGCTCTCGTTCTGTTCTGCTACTATCTCGTCTATCTCTTGTAACAGACGACGCCTCTCCCGATACAATTTCTCCCGTGTTGCAAGCAGTCTCTGTATCTGCGCTTGTTTGGTTTGTTGTAATATCTTCATCGTTTATGCGATTAAATTGGTTTGCGTCTTCTTCGGACTTGAATATAAAGCCCCTATTCTTGGCAAAATTGCTATAATAGCCGCCACACGCCTTTGCACGGTCTTTGAGTAACTTAAACTCCTCATCGCTGACACGGGCTGCGGGCTTTACAATCCAAATGTCCTCGCCCGTCTTGGTGTGTGTGGACTTGCGTACCTCGCCGATTTGACGATGCGTGCGGGCACTACCTGTTCCGGGAATAGGGTCTTCGCTCTCGGACGACCATACCAAGCGGGTAGGCTCGCCAAATGCTACATCGTTGTTTTTCCACTCGGCTTTGGCGAACAGGTAGTCGTTTAGTAGATTGACTTCCCGTCGTAGTCCTCCCTGCTCCAGAGTTCCTTGAACATTCTCTCCGCCGCCTGCTCGTCCCTCTCGTCCCAATCCCGGAAGAAACTGCTCCTCCAATCTTTGAACGCTTCCAGTCCCTCCTCGTAGGTCTTGTACTTGTTGTGTAGATAATTCATCTTGAACCTCCTTTAATGTTTTGTTTGCGTAGTTGATGAAATTTTTCTCTGCTTTGTCTTTGATACTCGTAAGGTAGCCTATTGACAAGTAGCGTCCTGTCTCGGCAAAACGAGCGGCGGCACGCATGATAGACGACCCCTCCGATACCTCATTGTAGTACAACTCAACAGAGTAGCCTGCATTGCGCAAGTCGGCTGCCATTTTGATGACACTCTTGCCGCCGATTTTCGGTATGACGATATTATCGCCATTCTCTACGGCTTTGGCAAGTGCAAATTTGGCTACTTTATCGCTTGCCTCCTGCACATAGCCTGCGCCATCGCCTCCGTCAAACCCGTCAAGCCACGGCTTTACGACATCGCTATCGATGATACGCGCTTTGTTCTGAGCCGATAGCGGGTTGGCATACACGCTGCTCTTTCCGCCTGCGGGACGACCGATAACAAACAACGCTTTGCGCTCTTGTGCTACCTCTCCGCTGAAATCTTCCTCTCCGTTGCGCTTGTTTATCTTTCCTTTGGCATTGAGTACTGCACTGCCGTGCTCTGCGTCCAACAAGCGGGAAGCATAGTCTGCTATCTGCTCGTCGGTAAGGCTGAGGCTCTGCCCGCTGCGTGCGTCTATCTTGGCTTGTGCGGCTTGGATATTCGGGTCTTGCAGCAATACCTCGGCGGGTATCTTGGCACCGTCTATCGACGCAAAAGAGATATAAGCCGATGTGGGTACTGCCAAAGGTTTCTCGCTCTGCTGCGACAACTCGGCAAACAACGCCTTTGCCTCGTCCGTGATATAGGTCTTGTAGTCTGCCTTATCTACGACAATCGACTTGCCATTGCACTCGTACCGTTTCTCTGTCTCCCGCAAAGGTACAACTTTTTCTTCACTTGGCAAAGTATTTTGCAGATTTTCAGTAGATTTTATTGGTTCGGGGCGTTTTACAAGTTTCTTGGCAAGGTTGGAGGCATCTATCGGGTCGCATATTGCCACGCGCAAACCTGCACGCACAATCTTGGGCATATAAGTATCCAACGCATGGAACGGGAAACCCGCCATATATATTTTGCCATCTCCTGTTCCGTCGCTACGATGTGTGAGCGTGATATTGAGTATCTTGCTTGCTCGGACGGCATCGTCTGCGTATGCCTCGTAGAAATCACCGCTGCGGAACAACAAGAGCGCATCCGGGTATTGCTCCTTAATCTTTCGGTACTGCTCCATTATGCCATTCGGCTTGTTGTCTTGTGCCTTAGGCTCCTCAATGGAGATAGCCTTGACATCTAACTGCGCCACGGTAGCGTAGTCGTCCATCTCTCGGGACAACTCGGCGGCTTCTGGCAGGTCACGCAGACCATTGTAGAACGATTTGAGGTAGGGGCGTATCTTGTCGCCGAACTCCTCTATCATTCGCTTGGCAAAGTCGGCAAACTTGCGTGCGCCTTTCTCTACATGATAGCCCGCCATGATAAGACCGTCCGACAACATCTCGGGGTCTAATCCTGCATTGAGGCGGTTCAGCCGTTCGTGCATACGGCGGCGTGCTGCCTCATAAGCGTCCTCGGTGAATATCTTGTTCTCCGATTTCTGTCCTTTGTTTTCGCCGGACTGTTTGCTGCCTTTGCTGCCTGTCTGCTCGCCTTTTGGTGCGTCTTGGGTGCTATCTTTGGCGGACTGCTGTTTGCTTTCGGCTTGTTTGCGAGTGTAGTCCTCTGCGTCTACTCGCTCATTACCTGCTTGTGGGCTTGGTACAGAAGATTGAGTTTGCGGGTTTTCAGGTCG
>CAVEXR010000067.1:0-9396 GCA_963619585.1 Azospirillum sp. CAG:239 | reverse complement strand
AGCCGAGCAACTACTCGAAAGGCGACCTATGGATATTGCAGACCGACAGCGACCACACCGCGGGCAAGAAAGGCGACATACTAACCGCCAACGCCGACAGCACCACCTATATGGCAAGCCATTGGAGCAAAGAGGTCAAGTACACGGACGACACCGCTGCTACCCAAGCGCAAAAAGACGCTGCTACTGCCAAGACCGCAGCGGATAATGCCAAGTCGGTTGCGGACGCTGCCACTGCCCGCCTTGATGATTGGGCGGCAGACGGAGTAATCAGCCCAACCGAGAAACAAGGTATCAAAGACGAGATAGCCCGCATAGACGCTGACAAGACACAGATAACCAACGGCTATACGCAGTATAGTTTGGGTACGCCCACGGCATACAACACCGCCTATACAAACTATCGTGCAGTGCTTGTTACGCTGTCCGCAACCACACCCGAGAATATCACTATCCCGAGCGATTTCTCTACCAAACAGACAGCATACTACACCGCCCGCACTACGGCACTCAATGCTATCTCGACCAAAGCAGAGAGCGTTGCACAGACCTATGCCAAAGACGCAGCCCAAGCAGCCCTCGACAACTTGCAGATTGGCGGGAGAAACTTGCTGCGCGGGACACAAGCATTAACGATTGGCAGTGGGTATTGGTACGCGGGAACATGGCGTAAAAGTGGCGCAGGAACAATTGCTAATACGGCAATCACAAATTCTCCTGTAGCAGGTTGCACACAGGGCATAACAATTACAACCTCATCGTCCCAATGCGGTATTGCGCAATACTATTTCCGTCGGTTGTCATCAAGTGAAACTGGTGTTGTCTCGTTTAAGGCTGGCGATACTTTATGCTTTTCGGTATGGGTAAAGCCAAGTGCAGCAGGAGTAAAATGTAGAATACATGCATTAAATGATAATGCAAGAAGTTCTGACCCATTGGATGGTATGGGAGACAAATCATTTACGCTGGTAGCGGGATGGCAGCGTATATGGTATTCGGGTACAAAAGCACACGATACTACTTATGCATACGGTGATAGCATTGGATATGTTTTTTGTTCGACTTATAATGCGTCAATAGAAGTTTGCTGTCCGAAGTTAGAGTTTGGCAACAAGCCCACCGACTGGACACCTGCGCCCGAAGATGTGGAGGCGGAGATAACGGAGAGCAAGACCTATGCAAAGGGGCTTGTTGATACGCTTGGCACAACGCTGCAAAACCAAATAGACGGTGTGGTGGATAGTTACTTTATGGAGGGCGCACCGACACTGACCAATGCCCCTGCAAAGGATTGGACTACCGACACGGAGAAAGCCCGCCACGAGGGGGATACCTATACAGACATAACCAAGTATGTGAGCGACACGGCAACCCCTACCGCAGGGCATAGTTGGCGTTGGTGCAAAGGGACGGGGGATAGCCCTGCCACCACTTGGCATTGGCACGAGATAGCGGACAGCGATGCTGTGCGTGCGTTGCAGAACGCAGCCAAAGCGCAGGACACGGCAGACGGCAAGCGGCGTGTGTTTGTAACCACGCCTTATACTCCGTACGACATCGGCGATTTGTGGGCGCAGGGTAGCGCGGACGGCTCGGACATACTCAAATGTAAGACAGCGAGAGCGAGCGGCAACTATGTAGCGTCCGATTGGGAATCGGCAAGCAGTGCCTTGCGTGCAGCAGGGGACGCACAAGCAGCAGCCGACGCAGCAAAGACTACCCTTGCTAACATAGCGTCCGATAGTGTTCTCACCTCTCAGGAGAAATGTTCAGTTCGCACGGAGTGGGCGAGCATACAAGCGGAGTTTGAGAAGCACACCGCCAACGCTAAGGCTTGTTGGGGAGATAGCGCATACTTGGTTAATAGCACCTACACCGCCTACAAGAAAGCCTATGACGCATTGAGTACTTACCTCACGGACACGACAAAGTTGAGCGTGGCAGAAGATACGACAATCGTGTCCGCTACATTCAATGCAAAATTCAGCGACTACTACGCAGCGAGCATAGAGTTGCAGAACGCCATTGCAGCACGAGTGGCTGAACTCGAAGCACAAACGGCTATCGACAATATGGAGGTCGGAGGACGGAATATCTTGCGTGGCACGCAGACTATGTCTTATATTGCTTCGGGTGGCTATTGGTGCAATGGTCTTTTTAGAAAGAGTGGTACTGGAACTATACAGAACATCACTCTAACGGACGCACCCGTGGCGGGCGTTACGCAAGGTATAGCCATATCTATGCCGTCAAGTGGTTCAACTTCAATAGGCATAGCGCAAGATAGATACAGAAATCCCACGGGAACGGACACTAACATTGTATCTTTCAAAGCAGGCGATACCGTATGTCTGTCCTATTGGGTGAAACCGAGTGCGGCAGGCGTTAAAGTTATGCTACAACCGATATGGGACGGTAAATTAAACAGCACAGATGGTGTAGGAACAAAAGAGTTCACTCTTGTTGATGGGTGGCAGCGTATCTGTTATAGCGGAACGAAACTGCACGATACAACCAATCCATACGGTGATGATTTTGGGTATATCTATCTCAAAACCCAAGGCACATATATTACTGTTTGTTGCGCTCAAATGGTGTTCGGTAATAAATCGACCGATTGGTCGGCAGCCCCTGAGGATATTGAGGTCGAAATTGCCGCATTGGATTACCTCAAAAAGGCACTGACAGACGGCTCGACCGAGGTATCTGGTGGTCTGCTGATGACTAATGTGCTAATGCTGAAAAACCTCGAAGGGGCGGTTATGGCAGGTATGAGCGGACTGACGCAGGCAGAGGGGACAACCACGGAGGACAAAGTCCTGATGTGGGGCGGTGGCACATACAATGAGGCGTTCTATGCTGCCAACAATGCCAACTACTACAAGTCGTCGAGCAGCACAACACCCATAACGACCCTACTCAAGAAAGACGGCACGGGAAAGATAGGTATCTTCAAGATTTCCGACACGCAGGCTATCGTTGATGTACCCAATCAAGGGACAGTGGTCATTGACGCAAGCGAAGAAAATGGCGGTATCTTCGTCCAAGACAGTAGCAAACGCAATAAGATAGTCCTCGTTCCTAAATCGATAAGTTCTTATAAGCCCCAAGATAAGGTAACCATTTCAACAAGTGGCGGCATAGAAGACCAAAAAGCAAGCGGAACTTATACTTATACAGGTAAAACAATCTCTATCCCTACAGAACAGAACGAGATTACTATCGGTGGTGAATTATATGCAACTATCTATTTCTATTATGGAGGTACAACGACAGGGTATGCAACATATGCTATCTATCTTGAACGGATTTCTTCCAACCCAACTGTTAAAATACTGCTTGCAAGTGGACAAACAAATACTGTTACTATCCCGACAGGCGGAACAAACTTTGTTGATATTAGCAAGACCTATTCAGTAACTAAAACCCATTTGATAGCAGGGGAATATCGTATGTATGTTGAGGTGAAACAGCAATCAGGTAGTACAAGTTCCTATGTATATATTAACACTAATGGCTGGTATGCCAAAGGCTACTACTATCCTGCCTACCAAAGCAAAACTATTATCGGCGAAGATGGTATTCTCATAGCGCAGAATGGAGAGCAGTATTTTATGGTTGACAATAGTGGTATTGAGCAAAAAATTTATGTACAAGGATTAGGCGAAAGTGGTAGTAGCGGACAATTGGTTAAGAAAAAGGGAGCATATAAAGAATTTGGAAGCAAACTGCGGGATTTTATGCACACATACATCAAAGATACTTCCAAAAACAGTGGATTTTCAACGGCACTCGATGACATTGTTGATGCTCTTCCCGATGATATTTTCATTACATCGGTGTAAAAAAAGGAGCAGGACTAAAAAATCCTGCTTCCTATCTATTGCTCAATTAGTCGATAATCATCATCCCATTCTCGTCCATGACTCCACCAACTTGTTAGATATGTATCGTGGTAAATATACGCATTTCGGACATCATCATACTTTGTATTGTTGTAAGTGCGTATTGTATCATCTATCATAATAAAATACTGATTTATTTTGTCTGTTGTCCCTGCTTCCGAATGTTCGACCAATACAAGTGAGTTCCCCTTTTCAGCAAAATGCAACTCTATGCCGCCATATTTTTCCTCAATATATGTCCTCCCCGACACTGGATAGAGAATGCCGTCGTTATCTACCTCTTGTGTGTTCTTTTCGCAGCCGATGAGGGCAATGGCAATAATTAGTAAATAAGCGTAGTGTTTCATAATGTTGATTAGTTATTTTGTGCTGTCCCATTCAAACAAATACTATCTTCTTTTGTTCATTCCGCCAGACGGAATTGAAATAATTTGTGGTCTTCTTTTATAGATATATTCACTTTCTTCATTTTTGGCACGCATAGCCTCTACTCTTGACCCAGTAACACCGTATAACGCTTTTTGGACTGCATAATCTACATCATTAAGTCCACTAAGTGCAGCTATACCTGCACGAAATCGAACTTTTGGCTTTTTCTTTTTCCTGTTTTGCTCGTCTGTAGTTTGAGTGCTACTATTCACATCTTGTGTGTGCCTCTGGCGCATTATAATTAAATTACCTTGAGCATCTTTACGAGTAGATTGGGCTTCTTTCCTATACCGAGTGTGTATTTTGTCTATTTTCGCCGTTATCCTTTGTTCTGCAGGTATTTTCCCATTTTTATTAGTCCCCTTTGTTGAGGTTATTGAATTGCCAATTGTTGTAGATTTTCTTGCTTTTCTCTCCTTTTGTGCTTGTTCTGCCGCCTTAACTTCGGGGTCGTTTTGCCAATAGGCTTTGTATGTATCATAGAGGGATATAAATTGGGTATCAACTTTTGCTCCGCCCAAATATGAGATATAACTGTCCCGAACCTTATTGTACTTGTCTATGTCAAACCGAACTGCCATTCAATGATTGGATTTTGTTGCAAAAGTACGATTAAATTTTCAAAAGTGCAAAGAATTTATATCATTTTGCGAAAGAAAAATAACATTGAAACTACGAGTGTATTCTGTGTTTTATCAAAAAGTTATTGTACAAACCAAACAATTTCTTGTATGAAACTAAAAATGTAAGTATCTTTGCCGATAATAAGAACCACAAATAAAGAAAAGTATTATGGAAACCATTCTTTTTATTGTCTTTTTGGTAGCCGTTGCGCTACTATTCGGTCTTTGGGTAGTAGAAACACGCAAGCAGCACAAGCGCATTCGTGCGTGGGAAGACAGTTTGCTACAAGTCGAACTTAACACCAACCACTTATTCCACGAGGTGAACGCCCTCAAAGCCGATATGGCACATTTGGCAAAGCAGATTGACGCGTTGAAGAAACCGCTCTCCAATCACAAGTTGGTGGTTATCGAAACGGAACTTGCATTGCCTAAGTTTGCCAAGCCGACCACGACCGAGCAACCTGCCAAGCAACCGACCGAGAAGAAAGTCAAGCCTGCTGCCAAACCCAAGGAGCAGCAGCCCCAAGCCCCCGCAGACAAGCCGCAGACCAAGGAGAACAAGTTCTCTGCTGCCTTTGCAGCCACTCACCGCACGCAGTACATCGCTTATCGTAAGCAGGGGTTGAGTATACGAGCGGCAGGGGCGAAAGCAGGTGTAAGCAAGACAACCGCTTGCCGCTATGAGCGTTGGGCAAAGCGGCAAAAGTAACCGCACATTTTGTTGTTTCATACGATAGTAGGTAAAGTTTGTTTTTTTAGTGTACAAGTCATTGTGTTTATTTGATTGATTGTTTCCCGAGTACCCCGCGACGGAGAGGAGTTGCAAGAGCATAGCCCTTTCCCTTGCGGGCGAAAAGGGAGAAGAAAGGAAAGCAATGGAAACGATTTACAAAGGCGCATTATACGAGTGGGATGTGGATAGCGACACGGCGATAGACACCGCTACGGCTTGTCTATTCAACCCCGCCACACAAGAGAAAGTGCTGTTTGATGTAACCGACAATGGCACAACGGACGGCGTTATCTCCTATCTTTTTACGCTCTCGGCAACTGCAACCAAAGCAGCGTCCGCAGGCGTGTATCACCTCGAAATATACGACACCAACGGCGCAATGGTCAAGCACGAGAATAACTTTGCACGCATAGTAACTACCTCTAAATCCTCGAACTGATTATGGCAAACATTCATATACGCACCAATACCTCCACCGCCTATATCACAGACGGTGGTTGCAATTATTATCTTGATGTCGAAATGCTCTGCGTGGACGGTACGCTCTTTCTCGTAACCAAGAAAGGTGCATTGCGGGACACCGACAGCATACACCTTTTCCGCTATAGCCGAAAGAATAGTCGTCGAGTATATAATCGGCGACAAGACCTTGAGAAACAATTTGGGGAAATTAGTTTTTACAACCGCCGCACGGGGTGGCAAATACCGATGAACTGCGACAAACCTGCCGTGAACCTTGTAATGCATAAGTTGAGCAGCGATGAGGCAAAGGAGTATTTTGTCGAGAAATTAGCCGCCGTGAAAGATGTGTGGTATGTAGAGGGCGAGGACGGCACATCGCTCAATGATATGTGCCGTAATAATGTAAAATTGGAAGGTAGCAAAACGACTTTGGTACTCGTAAATAAGAAATTAGGCTTGCGTGTCAAGCGGGGCGGAGAGTGGATTACCGATTATATCCACTTTATGTATAGATACCTGACTTCTATAGACGCTAATGATGTAGAGATAGTATTTTCTGACGGCATAGGTCGTTGGGCGAGATAGGCACAAAAAAAAATGCTTTCCGCAAAAGAAAGCATAAGTTGCATAAATAATCCTATTACAACATTTTAGTGCGTTAATTTCCTATTAGCAACATCTACGGCTATACATCCTATGACCGTGCCGCAAAGGTACGACAATTATTTGGAACGGCAAAGACATAGGGCGATTTTTATTGCAAAAATATGCAGTTAGACCTCACGAAAATAGTATGCACGACCATAGGAGTGGCAGCAGTCCTCTTGTTGGTGTGGCTATTGGGTTTCACGGCAAAGCGAACGGACAGGCAGACCGAGCCGACCGAGCAGGTGCGCTACGATACGATAGTGGTGGTCAAACACGACATCCTGCGGGAACACCGCACGATACGGCAGGACTTGCACCACTACGACACGATAGTCTTGCACGACACGGTCTATATAGCCGACATACCGCAGGACTATACGGACAGCACAGCGGACTATCGCCTGCGGGTGCAAGCCGTGAAAATGTACGATTACAGCCTCGATATATACCGCACCGATACATTGACCCGCTATGTGCCGCAGGAAGCCACAGGGCGCAAGAGAAAAGGCAAATGGGGGCAGAGTATCGTTGTGGGGCTGCAAGCAGGCTATGGCTTGGGCGTACAGCCGACCACTATGCAAGCGAGGTTCGAGCCGTATGTAGGCATAGGACTGACCTACGGCTTCGGGTATAGTTGGTAGCGGCATAATGCCTTTGTAGCACAATGGTAGTGCGTCTCCTTTGTAAGGAGAGTGTTGCGGGTTCAAGTCCTGCCAAAGGCTCAAAAGCGTTCTTTGATGTATTGAAAATAGTCGCAAAGTGGTTGTTTCCAAAATGGAAATAACTGCCCGCTATGTTGCAGAGCATATTGCGTATGTGGCGAAAAAGGAGTAATTTTGCAGCGCAAAATTAGAACAATGGTGGCAAGTACGAACAACATAACTATTCCGGCAGACCGTTTTCTTTGGGCTATACAAAGGAATGGTATGGACTTAGAGAACTATTTGAATAGCCATCCCAAGTCTGCTTTGGAGCAATGGATGTCTTGTGAGAAACAGCCTACAATTAAGCAGTTGGAGGACTTTGCAAAATCCGTCAATCTGCCATTCGGCTACTTATTCCTCAAACAAATCCCGCACGAAACATTGCCTTTCCCCGTATTCCGTGGAGAGGCAGGAAAGAATGACCATTTTGACTTGAATGTATATGATACAGTAAACATCATACAGAGAAGACAAGATTGGTTAGAGGATTATATTGAGGAAAACGAATTAGACAAATGCGAGATTGTGGGTTCCATTTCTAAAACGACACCCATATTGGAAACTGTCGGGAAACTCCGAGCATTACTATCGTTAGAGCCTCGTTGGGCATTTGGACTAAGAAATTCCGAGGTCGCAGTAAACAAACTGACAGAGTTATTAGAGTGTGCAGGCTTTTTTATTGCATACAACGGAGTAGTTGGAAACAATACCCGCCGCCCAATAAAAGTAACAGAATGCCGAGGTTTTGCGCTTGTGAACAAAACCGCTCCGTATATATTCGTGAACAGTCAAGACGCAAAGACAGCGCAATTGTTTACGCTTATACACGAGACAGCACATATTATGCTTGGAGTGAGTGCAGGACACGCAGAAACCGACACATTGAGCGATGACGAGGTGGAGCGATATTGTGATAAGGTTGCAGCCGAGTTCCTTGTACCTGCGGATGTTCTGCGTGAAGTTTGGGACGGGCAAACCCAAACAACCTCCCATAAATTCAAAGTCAGTGAATTGGTTATTGCTCGTAGGGCACACGATTTAGGACTGATGTCCGATAAGGATTTCCGTGCTTTTTTTGTTGAGTATAAAGCAAGACCTAAAACGCAAGTTTCTAAAAGCAGTGGTGGCAGTTTCTATCGTTCTTCCATTAAGCGTATCGGTTTGACATTTGCCATGCATATCCGTGCCGCAGTAAATAATATGCAACTATCCTATACAGACGCATATCGTTTGACTGGGTTGTATGGAGATACATACAAAACATTTATGGGAGGGATTTGATAATGATGTATATTGTAGATACCAATATCTTTATCCGTTCCTACCACGAAATGCCGATGGATATTTGGGAAACATTTTGGAAAAGGATAACCGAGGCAGCAAATGCAGGGCTTTTATTCAGTATCACGGCAGTCAAGGAGGAGATAGAGAAAGGAAATGACACACTCAAACAATGGATAAAAGAGAATTTGCCATCGAATTTCTTCTTAAAGTTAGACGATGATATATTACTCTGCTATCAGGAAACGCAAGAATGGGCAGCCACTCAGCCGCATTTCAAGGAAACGGCACGAGAGGATTTTGCTATTCTTGCAGATGCATTCTTAATTGCCGCAGCGAAAGCCAAAGGTGCAACATTGATAACTTACGAAAAGTCAGATATGAACAGTCGGAAACGAGTAAAGATACCCGATGTTTGCCAAGCCTTAGGTGTTCCTTATTGTGATTTGAATACTTTTCTGCGAGATAATAATATCAAGATATAGCGTTCCTCACTCGTGTAGGTTAGACGGGACTGCACCAAGCGACTATTTTCGATACGAAGATAGCCGCTTTTTTTGTATGCAAACTAACAGACATAGATATGAGAACAAAGAAACCACGCTGCG
>CAVEXR010000066.1:0-9888 GCA_963619585.1 Azospirillum sp. CAG:239 | reverse complement strand
TGTTTTTTGGCTGCATCTACTTGACTTTCACTCAGTCACAATGCCCACGCATTGCTTCTTCGTTCAAACCAAGTATCTGCTATCCAAAATTTCCAAAATCACTACAAAGCAATTTATAGAAATCCCCTTAAAAATGGCTTAATGCCGTAAGAGTTCGATTGCCATGTTTAGCGATATTACTATTGAGAGATTTCGGGGAATTAGGTATGCCCATATTCCCGAATTGGGCAGGGTCAATGTGTTCTTTGGAAAAAACAATTGTGGAAAATCCAGTTTATTGGAGGCTGTTTTTCTTGTTTGTGGGCAGTCGAACCCACAACTGCCTATTAATATCAACATATTGCGAGGTTATCGTACTTTACATAGTATGGATGACTTATCGATTGATTTCTATGGTTTAGATACCACCTCGCCTATTCATATTTCTGCGGGTGGAAATGAATCCCGCGATCTGGAGATTTCCACTATTGTGTCCTCAAGCAAGCAGGTAAACTTGGAAAAACAAGTAGATACATCATCTATGGATACAGACGGATATTATGGTCTAAAACTGCAATTTGGTCATAATCAATCCTCCGAGATCATCATAAAGGATAGCGAACAGACGACAGGGCGAGTAAATAAATCAAGGACATATCAAGAACAGTTAAAGGCTACTTTGCTAACTCCACGGCTCACATTTAATAGTGCAGACTTGGCACAGAAATTATCGACAATGATTACCAACAAAGAAATCGGAAAAGTTCTTTCTGTCCTACGCATTATTGAACCCAAAATACAAGACATAACCACAAACAATGACCGGATTTTGGTGGATATAGGATTATCTCGATTTTTGCCTATCGCAGTAATGGGAGACGGGATTCTCAAACTATTGGACATAATCATTACAATCGCAAATTGTGCTAATGGGGTGGTCTTGATAGATGAAGTGGACAATGGTTTGCACTATAGTGTCATGCCATTACTATGGAAAGCGATATGTACAGCAGCAATAGAAAACAATGTACAGTTATTTGCAACTACGCACAATATTGACTCACTGAAAGGGCTTAACACATCTATCTCAGAAGGAGGCTTTGAACCTAATTTATTGTCTGCATACAAGTTAGTCAGAATACAAAGTTCTGGAACAGCAGCACAGGACGAACTGAAGACTTTGCGCTACACTGCTGAAAATATGAATTACATGATTACCCAAGAAATTGAGATGCGATGAAAAAGCATATCTTCATAGAAGCAAAAAGCGGAAAGACTCCCGAGTTTGTTTTTGTCAACGCATTGCTGACACATTGGCAACTTCCCGACTTTGATATAACATGTGTGGGAGGGAAAGACAATTTGGGAAATGTTGCCAACAAACTGATGGAATACCAATTAGTAGGAGAGAAAAATATCCTATTATTTGATGCCGATAGTCCTGCTAGTGGCGGAGGATATTGCGTGCGACATGCAGAACTGCAAAACAAGTTGCAACAATTGGGCATTTCCGCCGACATATTTTTATGGCCAAATAATCATGATGATGGCGAAGTGGAGACATTATTGGAATCCATTGCCCAGCGGGGGCTGCACCACTTGTTCTTTGATTGTTTTGAAGACTACGAAAGGTGTGTAGGAACCACATACAATGCTCCGGACAGCAAGGGAAAATTGTACACCTATATGACTGCACAAAAGGGGCTTAACAAAAAGCAGAGAGATAATCTGAGTTATGATTGGTTATTTGGTGATACACGCTTTTGGGATATAGATTCTCCTAATTTGGCTCCGCTCAAACAATTTCTATCAGCATTGTAGTTACGATAATATCTGTACTGCACGGTAACATCCCGTTTTCTATATACCTCATCCACGATGACTGCCAAGATTTCTACAAAGGTAAAGATGTGTTCTGCAGCGATTTCTCTCAAAGAAATAGAGGAAGGCAAGGCCTTTCGCGCAAAGAATGTAGATGACTTATTCAAACAATGCGGAATCGATGTATGAGATAGTCTATTCTTCGCAGCCACCCATTACACTTTTATCAAGATAAAGTTGTTTGTGCCGAAATTTATTTGCTGCAGATGATGATACGGTGCGTATTATTGCGGTTACCCAATTACTCCCCTTATTTGTCCACGACCGTCCAAAAATACCAACTCGTGGACAATTAAGCACCCTTTATTTGTCCACGACATCCCAAAAACACCCACTCGTGGACAATTAAGTCGCAAATTTTTCCTTATATATTTGCGTAATTCGCAGAATTAGTGTACCTTTGCGGCGATTAAGGAAAAATTACTTTTATTATGGCTACGATTATCGGAAGACAACGCGAGGTGGATTTGCTGCGGGCGATCTATCGGCGCGACGAGGCACAACTGGTGGTAGTATATGGGCGTCGTCGGGTGGGGAAGACTTTCCTTATTCGTGAGATGTTTGCGGGCGAATTTGCTTTCTACCATACGGGCATATCGCCTGTCGGGCTTAACCGAACCAATATGCTCTCTGCGCAGTTGCAGGCGTTTGGCGTGTCGCTCGAGCGGTTTGGCAGTACGCATACCGAGCCGCCCAAAGATTGGTTTGCGGCGTTTGATGGCTTGCGTGGTCTCTTGGAGCAGCGTCTGGCTGCGGGCAAGGCGGTTGTTTTCATCGACGAGATGCCGTGGTTGGATACACCTCGTTCGCAGTTTGTCCCGGCGTTCGAGTATTTTTGGAATAGTTGGGGTGCGGGGCAGCACAACTTGATGTTGATTGTCTGCGGCAGTGCCACGGCATGGATTAAGAACAAACTTATCAATGCGCATGGGGGCTTGTACAATCGTCTTACTGCCGAGGTGCAACTCCGCCCGTTTACGCTGTGTGAGACGGAAGAACTGCTCCGGCAGCATGGTGTCTGTGCGGGTCGTTACGACATTACAGAGTTGTATATGGCGGTGGGGGGTATCCCGTACTACCTCAACTATGTCGAACCGGGTTGCAGCATAGCGCAGAGTATCGACTACCTCTTTTTTAGTAAGAAAGCCCCGCTTCGGGATGAGTTTGATCGTCTTTTCGGCTCTTTGTTCTCTAATCCGGACGACTATAAGGCGGTGGTGCGTTTGTTGGCGACGAAGCACATCGGCTTCTCGCGAGAGGAAATATCCACGCAGACGCATATCCCTTCGGGCGCAGGGTTGACGCAAGTGCTGCGTGCCTTGGAGCAGAGCGATTTCGTCGAGACTTATCATCCGTTCGGCGAGAGTCAGCGTGTGCGGCTCTATCGCCTGGTAGATCCGTTCTGCCGTTTCTATCTGCAGCAAGTCGAGGGAAAGCACCGCAGCGAGCATTATTGGCAGACTAATCAGAGTTTGCCTGCTTTGAATAGTTGGCGGGGCGTTGCTTTCGAGGAGGTCTGTATGGCGCACATGGAGCAGATGAAGCGGGCTTTGGGCATCGAGGGGGTTGCTACGGAGCAGTCTGCTTGGGTCATGCGGGGTACGGAGGAGCAATCGGGTACGCAGATCGACCTTGTTATCGTGCGGCAAGATAGGGTGGTCAATGTCTGCGAGATGAAGTGTGTGTCCGATGAGTTTTCGGTTAGCCAAGCCTACGAGGCGACGCTGCGTCGTCGTCGAAATTGTATTATGCAGTGGGTGTCTAAGAGGCATAGTGTGCAGATGACGCTGGTTACCACTTTCGGGCTGAAGTACGGTACCTACTCGGGGGCTTTCCAGAGCGTTATCCTTTTGGATGATTTGTTTACATAGTTGCCCCCAACACACACCCACTCGTGGACGAATAAGCAAAAACTTTATCTGTTTTTAACCACGAAAAATTTGGATTTTCGCCGATTTTTTAGTATCTTTGTAGTCCAAAATGAATCGCTGTGGAAACGAATCATCACAGAAATGAATCGCCGCAGAAAAGCAAATAACTATACTACCATGAAAAAACTATTTCGATTGCTGTTTGTTGGCTTGGGTGTGAGCCTTTTCTTCTCTTCTTGTATCGCTATCTGTCCGGGGTCGAGCGACGACTATCCTGATCCTGTGGTGGGGAGTTATGCCTATGGCGCAGACTGCTCGTGGATTACCGAGGAGGAGAACGATGGCGTCCTTTTCTACGACTCGCTCGGGCAGGCTACCGAGGGTATGCGCCTTATGCGGAGTGTGGGTATGAACGCCGTGCGTCTGCGGGTGTGGGTCAATCACTCTACGGGGTGGGGTAATAAGGCGGATGTCTTGGAGAAAGCCAAGCGTGCCAATGCGCTCAAACTGCGCTTGATGATCGATTTCCATTACTCGGACTATTTTGCCGACCCGAGTACACAAACTACGCCCGCTGCGTGGGCAGACTACGACCTTGCACAACTCCGTCAAGCCGTTACCGACCATACAACGGAGGTGCTTACGGCATTGCGCGACAGCGGTATCTCGCCCGAGTGGATACAGGTGGGCAACGAGACGCGCTGCGGCATGCTCTGGCCTACGGGGCGGCTGTGGGATACGAGCGGCGATATTAAGGACGGCTGGAAGAACTACGCCGCCTTGACCCTCTCGGGCTACAATGCCTGCAAGGCGGTCTTCCCCGATGCGCTTGTGATCGTGCATATTGACAACGCTTACGAGAACAACAACTGGTTCTTCCGTAAGATGAAGCAGAACGGCGGCAAGTTCGATATGATTGGGCTTAGCCACTATCCGATGATGACGGCGTGGACGGGCAAGACCTGGCAGGAGGTCAATCGGTTGGCGGCGCAGAATATCCAACTGCTCCATGAGGAGTTCGGTTGCCCGATTATGATTGCCGAGATAGGCACTATCGCTGCCCAAGAGGCGACGGGTGTCAAAGTGGTGGAGGATTTCCGTGCGCGGATAGACACGCTCGATTATGTGCGGGGTGTGTTCTATTGGGAGCCGCAGGTGTATAACGACTGGCGTCCCAAAGAGTACGAGACTGTCGGTTGGGCAGCCTACAACATGGGTGCGTTCAACGCCAAGGGTCAACCCAACCAATCCCTCAAAGCCCTTTGGAAACACTAGAGGAGTCTTTTGCCATACCTGGGGGCGTGGGTGTCCTCACCCGCGACAAATGAGCCGCCAGGCTCAGTTGACTATAGTCTGCAATCCCCCTCCCTCTGAGGGGTAGGGGGAGTCCCCGCGGGGCGTAGCCCTTTGACCATATTATGGCGAGTCCACCACGCCAACATAGAGTTCAAATAAAAAAAGAATACTTATAAATATCAACTATTTACAACTGCATAGTTGCGGTTTGTTGTAACAGTAGTACACACACAGATAAACACACCTCCATGAATACACTGCTTCTTTCTATTGCCACGCTGCTTACCTCGTGGCAGTTCGCTTTTGAGCAAACCGACCATCAGATGCCCGCGCCTGCCGATAAGTCTTGGACGCAAGTTACCGTGCCGCACGATTGGGCGATCACGGGTGCGTTCGACCGCGCGAACGACCTGCAGAATGTGACGGTCTGGCAGAATGGTGAGACTGTCCCTTCGCTTAAGACGGGGCGTACGGGCGGGCTTCCCTATATGGGCAAGGCGTGGTATAAGTACACCCTCCCGCTTGCCGTTCTCGATACTGCCGAGGTCTATACGCTGCTCTTCGACGGGGCAATGTCCGAGGCAGAAGTCTATGTCAATGGGCAGAAGGTTTGTGAGTGGCCGTATGGCTATAACGCCTTCCATTGCGATATTACACCCTATCTTCGTGCGGGCGACAACCTGCTCTCGGTGCGCCTCGAGAACCGTCCGCAGAGTAGCCGTTGGTACCCGGGTGCGGGGCTGTTCCGTAATGTACACCTGATCCGTTCTGCCCGCGTCCATGTCCCCGTCTGGGGCGTCGATGTCCGCACACCGTATGTGACGGAGGCAATGGCGTCGGTCAACCTCAAGACCGAGGTGGCGAACGCCTTAGGGCGGCATATCACGCTCCATACCACGCTTATCGAGCAGCAGACGGGCGTTGTGGCAGACTCGCTCGTATCCGAATACGATGTGCGCCACAACTTGCCTATGGAGCAGAATTTCACCCTCTCTCGTCCTGCCCTTTGGTCGCCTGAGAACCCTGCGCTTTATACGGCGCAGACCATTGTCTTGGCGGACGGCGTAGCCGTGGATACGGTAGCAACTACCTTCGGCGTGCGGTCAATACAGATACTTCCCAATGTGGGCTTTTTGCTCAACGGCAAAGTGCGTAAGTTCCAAGGCGTGTGCCTCCACCACGACTTAGGTCCCCTCGGTGCGGCGGTCAATCGGCAGGCTGTCTTGCGTCAACTGCTCCTGCTGCGCGATATGGGCTGCGATGCCATTCGTACCTCGCACAATATGCCTGCACCCGAACTGATTGAACTCTGCGACTCGCTGGGTTTTATGGTTATGTGCGAGCCTTTCGACGAGTGGGATTGGGGCAAATGCGAGAACGGCTACCATCGCTTCTTCGATGCGTGGGCGGAGCGCGATATGGTGAATATGCTTCGCCATTTCCGCAACAGTCCGAGTATCGTGATGTGGTCGGTGGGCAACGAAGTGCCTACGCAGTGTTCCCCCGACGGCTATCGGGTGGCGAAGATGTTGCAGGACATCTGCACACGCGAAGACGGTACCCGCCCCGTTACGGCAGGCATGGACCAGGTGAGTTGCGTGTTGGAGAACGGCTTTGCGTCTATCCTGCAGGTGGTGGGCTTGAACTATCGTGTTGCCCGTTACGAAGAAGCGTACAACCGCACCCCACAGCGGCTGGTGTTGGGTTCGGAGACGGCGTCCACCGTGTCTTCCCGCGGCGTGTATCTGTTGCCTGCCCTGCCCGATAATACGGCTGCTATTACCGACCATAACCACCCCGGCGGCACGAGCCGGACCAACCAGTGTTCGGGCTACGACTTGCAGTACTGCCCGTGGAGCAACCTTCCCGACGAGGACTTCCGCAATATGGACGACTATCCGTGGACGATAGGGCAGTTCGTCTGGACGGGCTTTGATTACCTCGGCGAACCTTCGCCCTACGACACCGATGCATGGCCGTCGCACTCGTCCTATTTCGGTATTATCGACTTGGCGGGTATTCCTAAAGATCGATACTATCTCTACCGCTCGCAGTGGAACCGCACAGCGCATACTGTCCACCTCTTGCCGCATTGGAATTGGCAGCATGGCGATACCCTGCCCGTTATGGCATACACCGATGCCGACGGGGGAGAACTCTTCCTCAACGGGAAGAGCCTCGGCAAGCGGCACAAATACACCCGCGAGGAGGCAGACTCGGCGGCTCTTGCCGGCGATCAACTCGCCCTCCAACGCCGTTACCGCCTTATCTGGGACGCAGTCCCGTACGAGGAGGGCGAACTGCGGGTGGTTACACCCGTGGGTGAGGCGGTGCGCCGCACGGCAGGTGCGCCCCACCATATCGAGTTGGCGGAGGAAGCACTGCCGGCGAGCAACCTGCATTTTGTCCGTGTGCGTGTCTGCGATAGGGATGGCAACCTCTGCCCTGCCGACGGGCGTTTGGTGCGTTTTGGCGTCCGTCCCCGTTCGGGTGGCAAGGCTCGTTTCGTGGCGGCTGCCAATGGCGATGCGGCGAACTTGGACGCTTTCCAAGTCCCGCAACATCATCTCATCTCGGGCGAACTGACGGCGATAGTGGAGGGCTCCTGCACCCTGACCGCCACCGCCCAAGGTGTCCGCTCCGCCAAAATAGCGTTGTAACAATGCTCAATTTACAAATTCCCCCATCATTTCTTGCGTATATCGTAGAAATGTCGTACCTTTGTGCGCTTTTTGTGGGGCCATCGGCTCGCACGGAGAAAAAGCAGAACATTGTTTAACTAATTAATCCTCCCCGCAGAGGGCGCAGACCTCATTTTTTGCGGAATAACGCTTGCGCGGGGTTCTACCAAACTATGGCAGAAAATCAATCTCTCCAGAACTTCGACTGGGATGCCTATGAGAAAGAACAACAAGGCACAAAAAACGAAGTGGAAATCAACAAGTACGACGAGACCTTGAATGCAATCAAGGACAACGAAGTCGTAAAAGGTACGGTTATCTCTATCAACAAGCGTGAGGTAGTCGTTCATGTCGGCTATAAGTCGGATGGTATCGTTCCCGCAGCGGAGTTCCGTTACAATCCCGACTTGAAGGTAGGCGACGAGGTAGAAGTATATATCGCCAGCCAAGAGGACAAGAAGGGGCAACTCGTTCTGTCGCACAAAGAGGCACGCGCTGCCCAGGCGTGGGAGCGTGTCAACGAGGCATACGACAAGGGCGAGATCGTTACAGGTTACATCAAGTGGCGCTCTAAGGGCGGTATGATTGTCGACATCCTCGGCATGGAAGCCTTCCTCCCCGGCAGCCAGATCGATGTTAAGCCCGTTCGCGACTACGATCTCTTCGTGGGCAAGACCATGGAGTTCAAGATTGTCAAACTCAATCCCGAGTTCCGCAATGTCGTTGTATCGCATAAGGCACTCATCGAGGCAGAACTCGAGGCACAACGCCAAGAGATTATCTCCAAACTCGAGAAGGGACAAGTGCTTGAGGGTACGGTTAAGAACATCACCAACTATGGTGTCTTCATTGATCTTGGTGGCGTAGACGGTTTGATTCATATCACGGACCTCAGTTGGGGTCGTGTGGCAGATCCGCACGAGATTGTCTCGCTCGATCAGAAACTCAATGTCGTTATCCTCGATTTCGATGAGGAGAAGAAGCGTATCGCTCTTGGCTTGAAGCAACTCACTCCGCACCCATGGGATGCACTCGACGCTAACCTCAAAGTGGGCGATAAGGTTCACGGCAAGGTGGTTGTTATGGCAGACTATGGTGCATTCGTTGAGGTTGCAGAGGGCGTAGAGGGCCTTATCCATGTCAGCGAGATGTCGTGGAGCCAACACCTCCGTTCGGCTAACGATTTCTTGAAAGTGGGCGACGAGGTAGATGCTGTTGTGCTGACGCTCGACCGCGAGGAGCGCAAGATGTCGCTCGGCTTGAAGCAACTGAAGGCCGATCCTTGGGAGAATATCGAGACCAAGTATGCAGTAGGCAGCCGTCATCCCGCTAAGGTACGCAATTTCACTAACTTCGGCGTATTCGTTGAGTTGGAGGAGGGCGTAGATGGTCTGATCCATATCAGCGACCTGAGTTGGACTAAGAAGATTAAGCACCCGAACGAGTTCACCCATGTGGGCGACAACATCGATGTCGTTGTGTTGGATATCGATAAGGATAACCGTCGTCTCTCGCTCGGTCATAAGCAGTTGGAGGACAATCCTTGGGCAGAACTCGAGGCTAAATATGGTATCGACACCATTGTTGAGGGTAAGGTTATCGAACTCACCGACAAGGGCGCAGTCGTATCGCTCGAGGACGGCGTAGAGGGCTTCTGCACCACGCGTCATCTCCAGAAGGAGGACAAATCGTCGGTTGCAGTGGGCGACACGCTGAACTTCAAGGTGATTGAGTTCAACCGCGATGCACGCCGTATCCTTCTCTCGCACCTCCGTACATGGGAGGAGCGCAAAGAGACTCCTAAGGAGAATAAGCCGAAGAAAGAGGCTGCAGTCGAGCTGCCTAAGGTAGAGAAGACCACGCTGGGTGATCTTAGCGTACTCGCTAACCTCAAGGCATCGATGGAAGCCGAGGCTGCTCCCAAGAAAGCCGCAAAGAAAGAGGAGAAGTAATTTTCCCCTCTATCGGGATAAACCGCAGGATACCCACCTCTGGGATATGTCAAAGTAGTATCCGCGCAATACAAGCATGAGGCTGTCTAACAATGCAAAGTTGTTAGGCAGTCTTTGTTCTTTCGCAGTTATGGGGGTACCACTATGAGTGTTATCCGCTCTTGCGGATAACCGGCGTAATAGTCAAATTGCAGTCTGAAATCGTCCGGAAGCCCTGATTTAATAGGC
>CAVEXR010000065.1:0-10224 GCA_963619585.1 Azospirillum sp. CAG:239 | reverse complement strand
AAGTAGAGGACTTAACCACGAATACACTGCCTTTTTCAATGCCACACCTATCCATGTCGAATGCTCGGCGTTTTGCATTCCAAGGCGCATATTGAAAAGTCCGAATTTGACATTTGTCCCATAGTATTTCCCCCCCTTGCAACCCTAAATCATCGGCTGTGGGGCGAAATGTCGGTATTCCATATTTGTCCAAGAATATCAATCGTGCGTCTGCATAAACAAACACTTCTTCTTTTACCCAGCCGATTGACGCTATTTGTTCACGATAGTTTTCTTGCTTGATAGCAACCCGCCCATATTGTGCTGTTCGTGAGCGCCCTATACTGCGGATTCCGACCAATGCATTTTCTATTTTCGTCCATAGTTTCGCCTTATTCTGCACACATTCATCTATTTCGATGTCAAAAGCAAAATCCGCCCCGCTTTGTAGAGATTCGTACCCGAACATACATTCATCTTTTGAGCATAAGCGCTCTTTGTCGTATGCTGATTTTATGGCAAAATTGCGTTCCTGCTTACACTCTTCGCCTTTTTTTGTGTCGTTATCAAACACATAGAACCCTTCGCGACATTGTTTTAGTTGTAACTCGCGGATCAACTTCTCTTTATGATTGACCTGCGAATGTACATACAGACCACCATTTTGAGCCTCTAATTTAGGTTTGTAGAATATTGCCGGTATGCGGACAGAACGCACTCCTTTCCACAACGGATGGGCATCCCCGAATCGTACATTTCCGGAATGAAATAGCACGCCACACAATGCATCCGTTTCCGTTTGATAGAGTGTCCGGGCAACAATGCCCAAAAAGCAGTTACCGGGAATAAAATCAAGCGTACTATTATTTCCCTCAGAAGCAGATTTGATATTCAGTATCACATCCGTCAATAGGTGGCAGGTATATTGTCTTTTTTCTATCATAATCAGCCCTCCTTTATAGTAAATTCACAACGCCCCAATCCACGAGAGCGATGCGTGCCTAAGCGTTTTATCAATTTCAGTCCCTTGTATACAACCTCGTACAATTCGTCCGATATTCCCTCTATTGTTCCCTCCAACGCACAGGGTACTACCACTTCCATCTTACGCAGGCTATGGTCTTTTGCTATTCCCTTATCATCAATTGCCGTGAAAGCCTGTGTGCGATAGAGAAATTCCGTTAACTTGTTTTCTACTATGCTATCTCGCTCTGCTTGAGGTATTTGTGCATTGTTTACAAACAGAGTTCCCTCTCGTTTTCCTTCTGCCCCAAATGTTTCATCTATTCTCTCCATATTCGACAGACCTTGTACCAGAGCGACTAGCTCTACCTGTTCCCTGAGCAATCCTTTGATTGTTCGTCCGGGTACATAAGGCAGTCCATACCTATCTTTTACTACCAGCGCATCCACATCTGCTCCGGCAGACAATCCTGCTCCGCAATGCCAATCCGAGAGAAATGTAAGTGTGTATCGAATCGTTTTCATCTTTTTCGCCTTTTAGGTGTGTTCTTATTTTGTTGTTTGCTCCAGAATGGTATGCACAGCGAGTATATCGTACACTGGATAAACCTTATCTTGTTCATCGGATGGAGGATTCTGTTCCATATTGGTAGTTTCGCGTATTAAATCCTTTAGGGTCGAATTTGCAGCCATTTCCCACGCTCGTTTTGCCACTTGTTGTGCTTTGCCCTCGCTGTCATGCATTGCCGTAAGCCACTGACGCAAGTGTGATTTTGTTGCGTTAGCCGATTTTTCAGCTTTCTCTTCTGTGTCTTTTAGAGTATTGCTAATAGCCAACAAGTGCTCTATGGTCCATTTTTCTTTTTGTTCCGACAGGTAGTAAGGACCAAAACAAAATGAGACATTCGGTTGTGGTCTCAATTCCCGCTTCCGTATATCTTCGTATTTTTCGGAAAAAGCATCTTGCATCTTATGAAACATCAAGCACGATGGGGCGCTATCCTTATTAATTTTCTTGGTCTCCTGTTTGGCATATTTACATAATTCTTCTGCCAACTGGTATCCATAGTAAAACGGGAAAGACGATTTCACAAAAGCGATTCCTGCGCATGCAGTCAACCCTGATAGGTTTTCGCCTTGTAGACTGTCCATCTGGTTCGTTTTTTCTTCAAAATGGCGCATAAATTGCTCAGCATAGTATAATGCTATATCTCCACGACATATCACAGTCAAATCATCCCCTCCTAAAACTACCGGGCGAATGGGCACGACTTCTGTCCAACCGTATTTCTTTTTGCAATCTGCATAAGTTTCCTGAGCCGACCGGATGGTTGCCATATTTAGTTCTTCAGAGAATTTGCTGAATACTTCTCGTTTATGCCCTACTTTCTGTACCACTTGCCCCAATCCATTCCCATCTATATGCATAATAGCCACCCAATCGTTCTGTTGCGTTATGTCCTCTATATTATACGGGAAGTTCTTATCCGGACATTCTTCGCCAAAACATAGCGCACATAGTTTCTTTCGATTATAGTTCTGTTGCTTGGCTAATTCGGCAGCATCATTTCCTTTTTCATCCACACTCGGCAGCCCAGTCGAATGGGAGCGTTGAATTCCAATTGAACCTAATGTTTGACTGCGCATCGGTCGATTACGCTGTATATGTAACTTGCGTTCCAACTCATTGACCACCTCAGCAAAGTCACAAGTTTCGTCAAACGCAACTACAGCCTGACTGATTGTAATTCCGGGAGCAAACTGAAATATCTCTTTCGGAAAATCTCGCACTACTTTTTTGCACTCCTCTTCCGTGTTGTAGATACACTTTATATTTCCTGCCGCATGCAACAAGACCTCCCCATTACCTTTGTAGTCATTGAATTTATCATTGCATACCGCATCAACTAATTCACTCGCACCTATAATATCCCGCAGTGTATTCGTTTGGAATATAAAACTTTGTATTCCTTGCACAGAGGCACCATATAGATATTTCATTGCCATTATTCTTTTTAGTTCGTATGACATATCATCCCAAACCCGTGGCTGACTCCTTTCCCGAGCCCCACATAGTCGGGCATGTACACATTTGTCCGAAATGTTACATCCACACCTTGCATTTTCACGCCCTTGAACCGATAGAGTCGCGGTTCTGATAGCGATAGTATCGAGCAACGGATTTGTTTTTCCAGATGCACTCCGAGTCCGGTGCACATCGAGAGTATATTGCCCGTCAGTATGTGTTCCAACATGGTCGCCCGTTCTGCTAACCCCGTCAACTGCTGATAGGCGGCGTAGTTCTCACTATTGAACGGCAACCATTTCCGTATCGTGTAGGTGAAATCCGTGTCCCATACTTGCAGTAGCCATTGCCCGGCTGCCATTCGTTCCACTTTGTATACCTCTTCTCGGTTGCCGATGCGGAAATTCAGGTTTCCTACCTCGAAGAACTCCGAAATCTCGTCCGTCCCTTCGCCTAAGCAGAGAATCGCCGCTTTGCCGCCGATGCGTTTGTATTGAATCAGCGGATAGCGATAGCGCAGCGAGTCGCCCTCGTGGTTGTGGAATAGCACCAATTGCGGTGGCACTTTCGATGCCACTGCACCCCGAAATAGCGTCAGTTCCGCCAACGCTAATTCGTTCTCAAAGCAAATCAATAATGTAGGAATATGGTCTAACAATGGTATTGTAGTGCTTTTAAGGTTCTTCATTCGATTTAGCGGTTGCAAAGTTACAACTTTATTTTGTATTCACCAATACCCCCCCCATTTTTTCACCACTTTTAACGATATGATCAAACATTACCAATCGTCTATTTTCTTTATTCTCACTCTTTTTCATATCTTCTCTCCTTTTTCTATTCCTCTATTATCCCATTACCATCTCCCGTGTAACTAACATATTACTATATGAGATTTATATGTGATTTGTATGTGATTCGTATGTGATTCAATAGAGAATGTCGACCCAATTTCGAATCAAATCCGTGTCATACAATAGGTATAAACCAACTATCTTCATTTTATTTTGCACATATGCGCAAAAAGCCGTACCTTTGCAGGCACAATTATGGTTCTGTTGTCTGATTTTGATAGAACATTCATTTCCTAATTTGTACATTTTTTCTGTTAAAATTAGGAAACTAAAACGCATTTCTAACAGAAATTCTGCGCATTACATAGTATGCTCTACAAGACCATATTCCACCCAAAGAAGGATTAAGACACTTCAGGAAATCTTCTGCTTTAACAGAAATTGGACCACTACAAGACCATATTCCACCCAAAGAAGGATTAAGACCTGCCCTCTTTGCAGAACTCAGTTACAGACAACTCGCTACAAGACCATATTCCACCCAAAGAAGGATTAAGACGGCTTGGCGTTGTCTGTTACATAGCAAACTTCACTACAAGACCATATTCCACCCAAAGAAGGATTAAGACACATATATATATTTACATTTATTATTATACCCTTTCCTACAAGACCATATTCCACCCAAAGAAGGATTAAGACAGGTCAACTTCTTGTCCAAACGTGGGCTGTTGCTGCCCACTACAAGACCATATTCCACCCAAAGAAGGATTAAGACAGCCGGAGCTCCAGATTCAATACGACCCACATCTACAAGACCATATTCCACCCAAAGAAGGATTAAGACCCAGCAACTCTTAGAGTCTTTGCCATATTGATAAATACTACAAGACCATATTCCACCCAAAGAAGGATTAAGACTGATATTTATGCCGTCTATGTCGTCTATATCGCCCTCTACAAGACCATATTCCACCCAAAGAAGGATTAAGACATCCGTATTTCGATTTTTGCAAATGTTAAAATTACTCCGAGACCCTATTCCACCCAAAGAAGGATTAAGACTCTCCTTTGTGCAGTGATAATGAATGAATTGGTACAACTCCGAGCCCCCATTCCACTCCAAATAAGGATTATTCACCTCCCCTCCCTCTCTCCCCCCCTCCTTTGGAGGGGCTTGGGGAGGTCTCAAATCACCCCTCATCCATGATAACGCCCTACGAGATTGCCGTTTTACGCAAGAATGGCGCAACGGAAGAAGCCTATACAGCGGCCTTAGAGGCCTATTCCGCTACGCCCGCCAACACCGAAATTCTGCGTTTGTTGGGTTTCCTGCTTTCCGACCAACTCAAACAGTTTGCGACCCAAACCGACACGCAGTTCTTTGGCAAACTGAACGAATTTGTCACGCTGCACATTCCTGCAACCGAAGAAAAAGTCTACGAAAGTCTTCTTTGGAACATCCGCCTCTACCTCAACTCTCCCCGCAACCCAGACCGGCAAGCCGCTGCCCTGAATCAGTTATTTCCTTTGCTGCAACAAATGCCCATACGCCGTCCATGTACGGCGTGGTCTGTCTTGGTTCATACCATTTTGCAAGCCAAAGGTTGGAATCAGGTCGGAGCATTTGCCTATTGGTGCGGCTTGGATTCGTTTCGCCCGGAAGACTTTGCCCCCTTTCAACTCGACAACGGAAAACGCTTGATGTCGCTTGCCGAACAGTTGGACTGCAAGATAGGCAAATACCTCGTGTCGTGTGGCGACCGCACAAAAATAGAAACCTTCCTACCCACCCAACTCTCTCTCTGCGAGCAGCATAAGGACTACACCTACCCGCCCTATTTTCTCGCCGAGATGTATATCGCTATCGGGCAATCCGCCCAAGCCATAGCAATACTCAAGCCCTTTGCCCGCAAGAAATCCAACGAATTTTGGGTGTGGGAACTGCTTGCCGAGGCTGCCACAAGAGAAGAGGAAAGAATAGCCTATCTATGCCGTGCTTTATCATGCAAGACAAAAGAAGAAATGGCAATACGGATGTACGAGAAAGCCGCCATTTTGTTTGCCCAAGCGGGGCAATACAACACGGCTCGTTACCTTGTGGAGAACATCTGCCGTATTCGGCAAGCCCACAAATGGGCGATTTCCAACCAACTGCAAACGCTGCAACAACAATCGTGGTATGCCTCCGCTATGCCCAAAACGGACAACGATTGGCTCCAAATCCAAAGCCAATACGCCGAGTACCTTCTCTTTGGGCATACTCTCCGCCCAAAAGAAGCCAAAGGCAAGAACAAGTCAGAGGCAGGCTGCGTCCCTTACGAACGAAACGCAGCCCACAAGGCAGGTAAACCCACAGGCAGGGAGCATGCCTCTACGGGCAAGGGGACAGAAGAAAAGAAACCGTTCCGGGGCAGGCTGCAAAAGAATGCAATGGGATTTGGCTTTGTGGCAGATGTTTTCATTCCGGAACGCTTACTGACCGACCACCACACGGGCGACCAACTTGCAGGCACAGCCGTCCGCCAATACGATAAGAAAAAGGCGCAATGGGGGTGGGCTGCCATAGAAATCACAGCAACGGAAAAATAACCTTTATTTTATATCGGCATGGGAAATCAGTCCGTAGCGAAGGAGAATGGAAAGGTGATTGGCTATTTCCTTCGGCGACTTATGTTCCAACTCCGACAACTCCGCCACCGTCATATAGCCATCCATAAAAAGTTGATAAGTCTGCAACACATCCGCATGCGACGCGCTTAGAGAGGAAATCTCGGCAGAATTGGGGGTGCTTACAGTCCGGGCTGTCGGGGTATTTTGGGGAGATGTTTTCAGATATTCGGAGACCAAGGTTAAGACTTGGGAACCCAAGAGAGCGTACTTCTTCTGCCCCATACCGGGGATTGCCAATAGTTCTTTCTTCGTCCGAGGCAGGGCATTGCTGATTGCCACCAAGAGTTTGGTATGCGCAATAACAAACAAGGTATCTTCCCTACCCTGTTCGGCGGCAAGCGTGCGGCGTAGCGCAAAAAGCCGCTTCAATAGTACGGGATGGTTCGAATCCTGCGAGTTGTCGGCTTGCTGTTCTCCACGGGCTGAGATATGCACGGCAGGCGCCACAAACGCTTGACGGGCAGCGAAATAAGTTTCTACAGAGGGCGTAGCGGAGACACGCTGCATAACACACATTTGACGCTTCAAATCTACCGAGAGTTCCTCTATCTGCTCTTCGAACGCCTTGGCATCTTTTTTATCGTCAGCGTATACCGGCGAGGCGACAAGCGTAGAATCCAGTTGCTCCATCCTTGGAATATAATAGGCTGAGGCGGCTTGCAGGCGCTCAGAGAGATAGTCCATATCCACCGCCGCCGGCTCAAAAATCTGCTGCAATTGGCGCTGGAAAGACACTGCCGTCTGCTGCCATGCGGAGAGCGTATCGGCTATCGCACGCAGAAAAGGAAAGGCTGTCGATTGATTGAACGAAGTAGAACCACTGACGAGTCGCTGCAAAGATTCCACCCGAACCATCGCATCACGAAAATCGAACAACCCGCTGAGTATCTGCAAGAAATAACTGCGTTCAGAAGACGGCAAAGCCTGCTCTATGGCGGCGATATCGGGCTGCGATGCTGCAAAAGTCAACACCTCATGCGCATTGGCAAGTGCCGATTCCGGAATCCGAGAAAGCAAGATTATCCCCTCCAACGAGCGGCAACGAGAAAGAGCGACATATACCTGCCCTGCTGCAAAAGCGTCGGCGGCATCGATAACCACCGAGTCGAAAGTTAGCCCCTGCGCTTTGTGAATAGTAACCGCCCACGCCAGACGAAGCGGGAGATGCGTGAAAGTGCCAATCACTTCCGGCTCAATGGTGTCCGAACCCGCTACAGAAGTATAGCGGATGTTCTCCCAAGTCTCGGTGTGGACTTCGATACGCTGCGTTGTGCCGTCGGGTTCTTCGCACTCCACCACCACCTGCTCGCTATCTACCTTTACCACCACACCCAACTTGCCGTTGTAGTATGCCTTGTCGGGTGACGAATCGGTATGCACAAACATCACACGCGCACCTTTCTTCAGCACCAACGACTCGTCCAAAGGATACTGCGACTCGGAGAAAATGCCGCGGACTGTGGCACGAAAAGTATAGGCTTTTCCACGCAATGCGTCGAGTTCACGGGTATTGATGGCATCCACCTTGCGGTTGTGCGTCGAAAGGACAATATGAAAAGGTGCGCCTTTCTGCGGCTGATAATCAGGCTGATAGCGGCTATTGAGGAGAGAGAGCGATTGCGGAGAAAGACAATTGTTTCGCACCTCGTTTAGGATTTGGATAAACTGCGCATTGCTCTGGCGAAAGACATGATTCAACTCGATATAGACGGGTGTAATTTCTTGAAAGACACGGGCTTGGAAGAAAAACGGTCCCGAATAGTACGCACGCAGACAATTCCATTCCTCCTCCCTCGCCACGGGAGATAACTGATACAAATCGCCGATAAAAAGAACTTGCACACCACCGAAAGGGAGGTTCCCGCGGTGCTTAAAATGACGCAAAACCGCATCTATGGTGTCGAGCAAATCTGCCCGCACCATACTCACTTCGTCAATAATAAGCAGTTCCAAATTCGCCAACAAACGCTGCTTCTGCCGGCGCATCTGCATCTCGGAGAAAAGTTTGCGGCGTGCCTCGGGCGTCGGGAGAAATAGTTGCGGCGGGAGTTGAAAAAGAGAATGAATCGTTACCCCCTCGGCATTGATGGCAGCAACACCCGTCGGAGCGCATACCATAAGTTGCTTTTGGCACTCACGACAGAGGCGACGAAGAAGCGTAGTCTTCCCCGTCCCCGCCTTGCCGGTAAGGAAAATGCTGCGGTTGGTATGCAGCACATAATTATATGCCAAATCGTAGGGAGTCAAACCGGATTTATTAACAATTAGTGTACTATTTCTCTGACATACGAAGATATCAGTATTTCATTATTCCGTTACAACCTATAATTGTTTCAGGTATTTCATTACTAATTATAACCTATACATATCAGGTATTTCATTACTCCGTTACAACCTATACATTGTACATTGTTTTCGTGGCACAAAGATACAACTTGTTTTCAAAATACGCAATGGCGAGCATGCCGACTGAGACAATTTACAAAAAAAATGCCGCCGGGCTTGCATAATCCAAAGAATTGTCGTACCTTTGCACCCGCTTTTGAGAAATAGGGCAACAGAGCGTTCTTGTTTTTGCAAGTGGGGCTATTTTTTATTTGAATGGTTACTGCTCGTATCGAAAAAGGGTTGCTTCTGTACTCCCCCGAAACGAAAAGGGATTGTTTCTACACTCCGAATCGAAAAAAGAGGCTTCGGCACTCCGAATTTGAAAAGGAAGTTTCCGTAGAAGTTATGGAGTACCTTGTTTCAGCAAAAGGTTTATGGTGGTTTTAGCTCAGTTGGCAGAGCATCGGATTGTGGTTCCGAGTGTCGTGGGTTCGAGCCCCACACTCCACCCCCAACAACTCCGCAGATTATTGATTAGCGATAATCTGCGGAGATGTTTTCTATATTTCCCAAATATTCCAAGGACTCGAGGAACCACACATCTAAACACTTACGAATCAGCACATTACAGATACTCCTAAAAATTAAAAACAGAATCGAGACAAAATCGCAACAGAAAAAAAATCGTACTATATCACTCGGATTACAACCATTCAAACAAAATAGGAGAGAAGAAAAAGGTGCCTGGCAGTTAACCAAGCACCCTTATCATCTATTCCTTATTATACTTAAGTTACTTAACTTCTACTTCCAATTTTGTTTTAGCATCCTTCAAGGTTGCAATGATCTTTGTGATAGACTTAATTGAAATGCCCTCAGATGCCATTTCGATACGTTCCGTTACTCCAAAAACATTCGTAGAATACCAAACTTTACGGAAATCTGAAGTCACTGGTAGTAAAGAATGTATATATGCCTTCAATGGCTGATGGTGTATGTGTTGACCAATAGTCACGTAATTTAAATTCTGTCCAATTGGTTTGCAACGTAGTATTTGAATTACCAACAACCTCTAATTCTCTCGCGTCAAATCGTGGACACTCATACTTGTCACACTCTGCGTCTTCATTTGCCCATCCGCCGTAAAAATGAAAATTAACAGACTCTATCCCTGCAGGAACACGAGCAAAATAGAAAGTAGCATGGCATATTTTTCCTTTCTGGAATCGTTCATAATAATTCCATTCTATATATCCCGACCATTGTTCCCAAGGTTTGTAATTACCTTCGAATGTGGATTTGTAAATATTGTATCTTCCAAACGCTCCATCAATATAGATAGACGAATTTCGCTTGTCATATAGATGCGCATCAAAACACCCCGCTCTGTTGTTTAGAATAGTGATATAGGCGTAATAGTCAAATTGCAGTCTGAAATCGTCCGGAAGCCCTGATTTAATAGGC
>CAVEXR010000064.1:0-10451 GCA_963619585.1 Azospirillum sp. CAG:239 | reverse complement strand
CACGCAGGCTGACCATCTCGTTCGTCAGGTCGTGCTGACGCTTGTAGAGTTCGTCCACCTTATCCGAGAGCCGTCGGTTTTCCGATTTCACTTCTTGATACAACTCTTTCCATTGCGCAATTTCGTTGCTTTCGCTTTCCTGTTTCTTGATTTCAACCTCCACCTCTTTCATTGCTCTATTCTGCTTAAAATAGATTATGCTACCGCCTCCTACTGCTGCCAGCAGCGAGCAGATAGCCGTTACAATTACATTCAGCCACTCCATACCGCTACCTCCGCAAATAAAATTTGATGACTATCCGTGCTGCCAAGTAGAGTACGATTGCCGAGAGCAGCAGCCAAAATCCACGCGTGCAGTTACGATAGAATGTTGGTACTACCTTTTGCACCAGTGTCTGCGTGGTGTGTGTGCTATCGCGAATGGTAGTTTCTGTGCGCAGTGCATTGAGCAAGCGTTGCAGACTATCGGCTTTGCAGTCGATGCGCAATGCCGTCTGTCCGCCAGCCGTGGCGTGCAGTTGCAGTTCGAGTGCAAGGCGTTTGCCCTGCGCCTCGGTGAGTTGTGCAATGAGTATATTCCCCGCGCTGTCGCAACGGAGCAACGCTGCCAGCGTAGCGGTGTCGGGCGCAATGGTGATGATAGTGTCGGTACGCACCACCTCGCGCACCACCTCGCGTGTGCTTTCTTGCACGGCTGGCGCAACACTACGACAGGCGGCAAAAAATAGAATAAAAAATATATAAAAAAGCGTGCAGCGTCTCATTTTTTTTGCTACTTATTTGCTCGATTCAAAAATTGTTACTACCTTTGTGGCAGGTGTAGAAACATTCTCTACAGCATCGTGTGTAGAAACATTCTCTACAAACATTGAGGGCGAAACATTCTCGCTCTCATTTGTTTAGTATGCCCACCGCCCGACAGCAAAGCGTGGCACAAGATATTGTTGAGTACCCAGTTCCTGTTCGTACCATCGGTTTACAGCAAATGGCAGTATTGACGATTTGAATGTGTACGCATTCCCATTTGTAGTGGTGTATTTGGTGCATACTTGCAACCCAAGTTTCACATTTTTGGATATAAAAGAAACATTATCCCTATCTTCTGTGTAATAGAACGAATCTTGGCTATTCTCACTCCATGTATCCGTTGAAGTGTTTTTTATCAAATGAACATACTGCCCATTGAAGAAGCATATCCGTTGTATGCCTCTACCGCTATTTGCGCACTCCAAATCCTCGCCGAGGTTTTGTGGCGTGCGAGAACCTCCAATTTCTTCGTATTCATCCGAATCGCAAATACCTGCTACTCGAATATCCCAAAAATTACCAAATGTATTCTTCCCTTGTAGGGTGATGTTGGCGTTTTGTCCTACCGCCGTCCAGCCGATACGCCGCTTCCAAATACTTTCATCAAGTTCTTGAAAACGCTCTGGGGTGTATCTTATTTTCCCATTGGTACTTCGCAATAGAGTGAATGTGTGGGTCGTTCGTTTGGAAATTTCAGTACTAACAGATGGAATAATAACATACAGATGTCCTTCATAGATATGAAGTTCGATATAGTTCATAATTCTCTGTATGTCTGCCAGTTCATCGAGGACGGCTATGTTGGTTTTGTTGGTCGCTATGTTGGTTGCATTCGTAGCGATAGCGGTTTTGTTGGTCGCTATGTTGGTTGCATTCGTAGCGATAGCGGTTTTGTTGGTATTGATGAGCGGCAGTAAGGTTTGCTGCCCATAGCGCAGAGCCTCTTCGGCGGTGCTTTGCGCGCTTTCAGCCGTAGCCCCAAAACTGACTTTTACATTGATGTCTGCCATAGTTATGTTTCCTGTTTGATTGGGGCGTAGAGTATTTGCACGCCCGTGGTTAGCGATTTGATGCACTTATAAACGCCTGTGCTGTTGTACACATAGATATCCAAAAGCAACGCTCCGCTCATCTGTTTTGTATCGTCGGAGAGCAGCCGCCCTGTGTAGGTCTTTTTGTCGCTACTCAAGGTGATTTTGCCATAGCCGTCGGTGGTTGCACTATTGAATTTGGCAATGAAACTCGTATGTGTATAAAAATAGACGACCACGCCTGCGAATGGCGACCAATCCTTTACTTGCGCCCCCGTCAGTTTCTCTATCTCCAACGAAAAGTCGATATTTTCGCCTTGGTATCGTATCATAAGCGTTTGGGAATAAAAACAGCAACGGGGAGGGCGGCTGCCCCGCCCGCTGCTGAACAAAATGAAAAACAATCTATTACATGAAAAAAGAGGTTGTTTGTTGCGTTACTCTTTCTCGACCCAGCAGCCCTCGAAGTATTTCTCGAGTGCCTCGAGCGGAGCAATTTCGGGTTTCTTTTTGCTCTTCCAAGTGGCAGTGACATTCCATGCTACGGCAGAGGTCAAGTCCTGCTCTACGGGGGCAATAGCCTGAATGGTGGCGGGCTTGTCCGTGAAGTGGAGCAAAGTCTCGGTGCGCCATATCAGTTTCCAATGGGCATTCTCTACGCTCTCGTAGAAGTCCTTGTTGCCGCTGTACGACGGGTCTTTGAACGAGAGGGTGTGCAGGTAGCCGAGCAGGCGGGTCTCCTCGTCGCCGTAGCCGTCGCCCGTCTGGGCAGAACCGCCATCGTAAGTACCTGTCGTCTCGCTGATGAGGTGTATCTGACCTGCGGCGATGTATTTCTCGAAGAGCGTCTGTGCCTCCGTGGTAGAGGTCTCGGTGGCGGTCTTGAGTTTGTCGATGAGGTCGGTGAGGTCGAGCGAGCCGTCTACAAGGCAGACGCCACGAATACGACCAAGTTCTCTACTGCACGGGTCGCAGGAGTGGATTAATGCCTCGCCCGATGCGGTCTCACATGTGATTCGTTGTAATGACATAGTGGGTATTGTTTTAGTTGCACCTTGGGTTGTAGGTGCTGGTTATACGATAGTTGATTTTGAAGAGGTAGTACTTTGGGGACATGAAGTAGGACACGCCCACATACTCGGAAGCAAATATCTGCAACGAAGCAAAATCGCTCTGCGAGAGGCTGCATTGCTTCTGCTTTGCGATGGCTTGGCGTGCGGCTCGCTCTGCCTCCAAAGGCGACAGGCTTGCCCGCTTGCCGAAGACGATACACGACATATCATCGGTCTCCGTATAGCCGTTGCCGCTGCCGAAAGAGGAAGCGGTGTTCTCCTGATAGGACACGCCATTGAGGCGGTGGTAGAGCGTGAGGTCGTGCTTGTCGGTCTCGCCATAGACGCTGATGCACTCGCCATTGGGCAATACCAACGCAGGCAATGTAACCTCATTCTCGCTGCGCAGGCTGACCGATTCAGCAAGGCTGTATGCCTTGAGGTCGAGGTTTTGCAAAAGGTCTGCGAGAGCGTCGTTTATATGTTCGATTACTTGTTGCATAATTGCTGGATGTAGTCGTCGGCTATCTGTTTGACGAGTGCCTTTTCCTCTGCGGTGGGCGCAAAGATAGGCTTCTTGTAGGTGTCCTCGCACCAGCGGGCTTTCTGCATATTCTCCATCGTATTGAAGCCTATGCCGTAGCCGTTCTCGATAGGATAAATCTCGTAACTGTCCTCCATGGCTCGTGTGAGCGATAGAATGACCTTGCTACTGCTACCTCGCTTGGCTTTGACACGCGTGCGGATGTAGGCGGGTGTGTATGTGCCTATGGCAGCACCGCTGCTATCCTTGCCCTGTACATGAATGCGGTCGCGCAACACTGCCAATAAACTGGTCGCCTGCAGGCGGGTCATCTGGTCTTTCTGCAATGCGGTCAGTTTGAAACTGAGTGTATTGAGAACCGTTGGCAGGTTGTTGGAGTAGGTCATAGGATAGGTGTTCCGTAGGTGATGAGTTGGCGGGGTTCGGGGTGTTCTTCCTCTCCGAAGCACTCGGAGGCGTGGATGTCAATGCCGTTGACCGCCGTGGTGAGTTCCTTGGCGAACTGGTCTTCGAAATAGGCACGCAACTCCTTGCTCTTGGTGCGGTCTATGGTAGCCGCATTGATACGCGAGGAAGCGTGGCGGGTGAGCATGACCTCTGCCCCAAGGAGATACCACAATGCGGTTGCGAGTATCTCCTTGTTGCTGAGAATCAAACATTCACACAATCCAATATCTGTTACCTTATGGCACTTGTTGACCTCCGAGATGAAGAGGGTGCGGAACTTGAGTATGCCTCGCCACTCGAGACGCGACCAAGTGTCGGTCTCGTCCTCGTCGGTGCGGCTGATGTCCTCGAGTAGGGATACGGAGATATCGGGCAGCGCATCAATGTACAACCCGCTGGGGGCTTCGGTTGACCCGCCGCTGATAAGTCCGATATATCCTTTCAACTCGTCGAGCATGGTTCTACGCTTGTTCTGCTGCGATATAGTGGAACGAGCCGTTCACGCCCTTGAGCACATCCGTTGCGGCGAATGCGTCGGTCGGTGCGGAGAACAATCCGTAGTTCTTGGACACAATGAGTTTCCAACCGCGTGCCTGCGATACTGCTCCCTCTGCGTCGTACTCGGGGCAGTCGACATACTTGAGTTGGCAGTCGAAAACAAGCGAGGTGAGTGTGCCATCGAGTTCGACGGGTACGGGGAGCGTGAAGAAGACGCTGCCTGCTTTCTCGCCTGCGAATGCGCCGACATAGCGATTCCAATCAACAAAGCCGATAGAGCCTTTGGCGAATGCGCCGAAGTGGTCTTTGCCCCAACCCGTGATGGTGCGGGGGTCGTAGTAGGCGTTGAGCGGCAGGGCGGCAATACCCTCGCTATCGGCACTGGTCTTCAGTTTGTGGAAGATGTCGTAGCGGGTGATGAGTCCGTTACCGCAGATGAGCAGTTTGTCGTTCACCTCGTTGACGAGAGCGTCTTCCATCAGTTTAACATATCCCGTGCTGAAATCTGCCGACTTGCCGATGGTCAGCGTCTGGGCAGAGGTGGCAAGGCTGTATGCGGCATTTGCGCCCCACTTGGTGGCTTGGGCAGCAATCAGGTTGCTGTCTATCTTGCCAATCAAGCCGATGAGTTTGGAGAGCAGCACCTCGTAGAGACCACGCATGAGCGGTGACTGTTGTGCATCACCGAGAGCGAGGGTCTGAACAGCCTCCTCCTCGTATTGGCGCATCTCATCATCGGAGATGAAGATACCAATCTTGGAGAAGAGCGGTTGCTCGATCTGGTGTTCTTTCCAATCTGCGCCGAGCGGTGTTTCGCAATCGTCGGTGTCGGTGACCTCCGATTCGAGACCACGCTGCAGATAGCGCAGTTTGATAGTGCGCTTCAATCCCTTACGCAGTTCCTCGATGTTGTTGATTTCGGTGGTGGCGTTATTCTCCAGCAGCAAGCGCAGGAAGCCAGTGGGGGTGAGTTTGAGTTGCGGGTCGTTCTGCTTTGCCACGAGATTGAGGTTCTTGATGGTGGCTTGAGCAAACCCTGTGAGTGTGATAGCCATAGTTGCTTATTGTTTTTATGATTCGAGGTCGGCAATAGCGGCTGCAGCGGCTGCATCGATATTGCCTGTGTCTACCGTCTTGCCGTTGGGCAGGGTGACAGACTGGGGCTGTTGAGGGGTGTATTGTACACCGCCTCCGTCGTTGGCTGGTTGTTCGTTGGAAACCTCCAGCAGGTGCTTGTCGGCGAGGATACGATTGGCGAAATCGCTGAACGAGACGGGCTTGTATCCGCTATCGATAAAGTCGAGCGACGGGTTGTCGGTCTGCTTGAGGCGCAGCGTGCCGCCGTCGTTGACAAGCGTGGCGTGCTGCTCTTGCAGGGCTTTGTCGATAAGTGCGCGAGCAATGGTGATATTGGTATCGCCGAGGTCTTGGTTGGCGTATCGCTTTCCGTTGAGTTCGAAATTGACCAACATATCGAGTTGCTGCTTGGCTGTGGCTTTCTTATACTCGCTCAGTTCGGTATCCTTTGCGGCAGTGATAGCAGCCAATTGCTTCTGCAGGTCGGCGATAGTCTTGGTCAGTCGCGCATTCTCTTCGCCTTGGGTGGAGTGGTTGCTCTGCGCTCTCTTCTCGGTATCCGCAATACGGGCGGCGAGGACATTCTCGAGCAGGTCTATCTTCTTGTAGGTTGACGGCTCTGCCTGCATACTGTCTGCGATACCGTATTTCTCGGCGAGGACGGCGAACTTGTCGTCGGCTGCCTTGAGGATAATCGGCTTGAGATGGTTGAGCACCTCTCGGTTGTTTTTCGCTCCATCGAGCGACATGAGCCCTGTATCGAAACGCTCTGCAAGGTCGTCGGTTACTTCGTGTTGGGCGAGTTCCTGCGACGAGAGCAGGTCGATGAGGGCGGGTTCGTTTTGCACGCCAATTTTGGCTGCCAGTTTATTGAGTAAATCTCCGAGTGTCATACTAATGTGTAATTAGCAATGTGTAGTTATTCTTTGGTGGTGTCGGTTGTCTTGCGGGTCTTGGCAAGTTCTTTGCGCAGGTCGTTGATGACCCGCTCTCCCTCGGCAACCTCCGCTTCGGTGGCAGCCAGTTTCTCACGCAACTCGGCAATGGTCTGCTGCGCTTGGTCGGCTTGGGACTGGAGGTCGGCACGGGCTTGTTGCGCCTCGGCTACCTCTTTTTGCAGGCGAGCGATTTCGGCGGCTTGGTCTGCATTGGCGGCAGGCTGCTTGTCCGCAGGACGCTCGTTTGGCTCGACGGCATATACCTCCTCATCGGTAGGGGTCTCTATCTTCGCCCCCTGTGCGATGTAGAAAGTCTTGAGGCTCGCGAGCACGATACGCGGGGAGGTCTCTCCCTTGGGCGTTACTTTGATGAACTTAGACATAGTGTAATAAGATTTATTATTCTGCGTGCAAAATTACGAATAAAATACTATACTAACAAATAATTTCTATTTTTGGCGTGTATTTTTTTTGCCTCGACTTGCACGGGTGGGAGAAATGGTGTACCTTTGCCCGCAAATTATTGTGTACTATGACCAGAGAAAGTGCAGATTATTTGGTTCGTTACTTTGCAAAATTGCAAGGCTATAAGTTTGATGACGAACATTATTTCGAGTTCCGCGGAATGTGGGAACGGGAAGGCATTGTCTCTTATGTGTATCGGTATGTATACCCCCCCTGCTTAGTGGGCGGGAAGGTCGCCCCTACAGGTCATCCTATATATTGGGAGTGTTGCGATATACATATTGGATGGATACGCGGAAATTGGGCGGAGTTTGAGAACTATATGCAATCTACTCATTAATAATAAGGAAAGTACCCTTATTAATGAGGCTTTTGTCGAGGTCACAATCATCTACTCTCCAAACCACTAAAGCATTAGCAACCTTTTTGTTGCATTCAGTGTAGTAATACTCGAATGTGTTATAGGTGCAAATTTGTCCATCATAGAAAAAGCCATTACCTCTCTTGTTGCGTATGAAATTAACAACATGCGACCATCCTGCATTCCAATAGACATACAATATGTACCTACCTGAGTTCTGGGTAGCAGTATTAAACGCAGATAGTGATTTTTCGTAGGTGTCTTTCAAAACAAAATGCTTGATAGGTGCTTCGCCTGTTCGAGTATTGCTCCATATATTGGCTGACAGATAAGCATCTTCCCCATATTTTTTTCTATCAAAGAATGGGTCATCTTTTTCTGGTCTCCATTTTGCTGCTACATTCAATCCCCTCATTCGCATTTCGAATGTAACCGCACAACGCTGGCAATTCATGCGTTCATCTAATGGATTCACATGCCCGCTGTTCGCTTGCGTGAACGACATAGAGTCTTCCAATTTTACACCGAGTTTCTCTGCTGCCTGCTCTATTTTTCTGCGGTTGTATTGGTTCTTTTGTGAGCCGATGTCGGCATACCGATTTACTATCCCGTCCATGCGCTTATAAATCTTACTCAATCTTTCCTTTGTTTTGCTGTAGCCGTTATGTTTTAATGTAGCGAGATTGCATGCAATGTTACTCTCTTGGAGAATATCTCCGTATTTGTTTGGGAATAGTTGTCGAAGCGTAGATTCTAACGACTTGATATTATCACTTAGTTGGTAATACGCATCTGTATTTTTCTGCATTTTCAGACAAGCATCCTCGAATGTGCGTTTTATCTGCGAGGCGGTCATTTCCTCGCTAAATTCGAATTTTACTCCGAACCATGCCATTTGATTTATTGCATCATTTATATATTCCTTTGTCGCTCCAGTCTTGTCCATGAGCGTATAGAACGCCTCGCTGCCTTTCTTTTGTGACAAGTATCCCGTAGGATTCTCTGCGACCTGTTGCTTGCCTTTGGCGAATTTGGCGCGGAGGGCGGCGGGGACAAGGGCGTCGGCTATGGGGACAAGTTGGTGGCGGCAGTTCCAACCACCGCAGTTGCACTGGAAATTGTCGGCGGTTGTACCCTCTATCATGCCGTAGGGCAGTCCAGTCTTTTCGTAGATGGCGCATTGGTGATCGTCGATTCGCCCTGTGAGGATAGTGGGGATTTCCGACTTGTGTATGAACTTTTTTGCTGTGAGTTGTATGCAAAACTCACGGCTTGTCTCCTTGTTGCTGCCCGTGTACATGAACCACTCGCAGCCGAGGTCGTCGGTAAGGAGTTTGTTGTTCTGCCCCGTGAACTGCGAGAGTGCCGTGGTGGCGTAGGTGGTGGCATAGCGAGCGAATGCGCCCTGCCCGCCGTCCTTGCCGAGCAGGTGCGCACGCAACTCTTCTTGCAGGTCGGCAAAGCGGGCATTGGTGGTAACGGCACGCAGGAGAATATCGTTGAGTTTGTCCGTTACATTGGCTTTCAGCCCGCTGCCCATCAGTCCCTCCATGGTGTTCTGAACGGCGAGTTGCTTCATCATCTCGTGTTTCTTTTTCGCCGTTTCGGAGAGTGTGAGCGAGGGGAAATGGTCGGAGAAATAGGCGTTCTGCTGTTGCTGGAGGACACCGAAATACTTGGCAAAGCCGCTGATGCCCGCTACCCACTCTTTGTCTTTGGAGAGGGCAGCGAGGCGGGCTTTTATCTCGGTGAGCCGTTTGAGGTTGGCAATGGATTGTTTGACCTTGCCCTGCGCGTCGAGGTCGAGGTCTTTGGCGAGGGTGATGACCTCGTCGTATATCTTCTTCTGCTCCTTAGTAGCAATGCCGTCGAACGAATCAGCGGCATTGTCGAGGGTGTCTATGACGGATTGGAGTTCGGTCATTTCTGCTTGTCGTTGTTGTCGCTACGCTGGTTGTTTTCGTCTTCTGCGTCTCGGGTGTACCCGTTCTCCGTGTTCTCTTCGGCTGTGGGGTCTTTGGATGCGTTCTGCGGGTCGTTCTTGTCGTCAGCGGGTTGGTTATCGAGCCCGCCGAAATCGGCTTGCTGCTGGGCTTTCTCGGTGGCTTTGGTTTCTGCCTCCTTGCGCACCTCCTCGGCATAGCGTTCGAGTACCTTGAGTTTCTCCTTGTAGTCTTTCTTGTAGAACTCATTGTCCTCGAACACGGCACGGCGCACAAAGGCGTGGATATTGCAGGAGATGATATAGGCGGTCTCGGTGATTCCGCCGTTCTGGAGCATAGTCATCTTGTTCTCCTCCTTGATACCGAAGAGCGGGTCGAGGTCGAAGACGGTCTCGAGGCGTTTGGCAACATCGGGCGAGGTGGTGAACTGCATCTTGGCGTAGTTTGTCTCGAGCACTCGCAGCGTTTCGGGGTTGGCTTCGGCTTGGCGTGCGCCTTGCAGTTCCTGCATGAGTATGGTGGTATTGGCGATGTCGAACTTGGTCGGCACATTGATAGCGGGCAGCATGTTGATTCGGGTCTGCTCGTTCGGCACGATGGTGCGATAGCGGTACTCGCAGATGAAGTAGTACACGAGGTCGATATTACGAATGAGGTCTTCAGCAACGGAATTGACAAAGTTATTCAGTTCGTTGGCGTCATACGCCTTGGCTACTCCTGATTGGTCGATAGGTGTTTCTGCCAAGAACTCCATGTTGACCGCTGCGAGCGCGTCTTTGATATGGTTGCGCACCCGCTGGTCTTGGAGCGTGGCGATGGCGGTGTCTTTCTGGATGTAGCCGATAGGAGGCGCAGGTACTTGGAGTTCGCCTGCACGCGCTGCGTCGATAAGATGAATGCCGTAAGGCGATGTGTTGAGCACATGTCCCGAGCCGTTGCAGTGCGGGCAGGTGGTCGGTTTGCCGTCTTTATCTTTTTCCACGCCTGTACCCTTGCAGTGCGGACACTCGGTATTGGTGTAGGCATATTTCTCGGAGTGGATATGCTGAATGATTTCGGCTTGCAGGTCGGAGTACTCGCGTGCCGCCTCGTCGAGGTCAGGCACCATACCTGCGAGGCGGCTCTCGTAGACTGTATCATTGTTGGTGCGGATTTTGAAAAGACCGCCCACTTTCCATGCAGGCAACTTGCCGCTGTTGTGGCGGAACACCTGCTTGGGGTCGAACTTTCCTGCACCCGTCTGCTCGTACTTGACGAACTCATTCTGCGTGAGGATATAGTAGATTGC
>CAVEXR010000063.1:0-10706 GCA_963619585.1 Azospirillum sp. CAG:239 | reverse complement strand
ACTGCGAAAGAACAAAGACTGCCTAACAACTTTGCATTGTTAGACAGCCTCTTTGGGGCTTATGCTCCTCATATAGAGAGGTTATTTCACTTCCATGCCCATTGTAGTGTAGGTCTTGTTGTTGCGGAGGATATAGACTTGTCCGTCGATAAGAACCTTTTGTGGGGTGGTTGTATCCGTATCGGCTGAGATATTGTCTATTGCTGTGGCGGGGATAAACTCGGCTTCAAGGGTGAGGTCGCTTACCACCGTGAAGCGATAGGGGTTATAGGTCAAGCCATTGCTCCATTGCTTAAACTCATAGCCACTATTGGGAATGGCAGTTAAAGTGATACGGGTACCATAATCATAGACACCATCTCCGGTAATTTCACCATATTGAATATCACAAGTAGCCGTAATGGTAAATTGGTCAATAGCGAACTCGGCAGTATAAGTGGCATTCCCCTCAACCGACACAGTACGAGGATTGTCGGTATTGCCATCGCTCCATTGTGTGAAATGGTAGTGTTCGTTGGCAACAGCCGTTAGAGTAGCGGTTGTGCGATAATCATATTCTCCCGTACCCTCTACATAACCATTTTCCGCTATAGCAGAAATGGTATATTGGTTAGGTACAAAGATTGCGGTATAGGTTGCTTCTCCATCGACCGATACCGTGCGGGGGTTATCGGTATTGCCGTCATTCCATTGTGTAAAATGGTAGTGTTCATCTGCGATAGCCGTTAGTGTGGCAGTTGCGCCATAGTCATATTCTCCTGTACCCTCAACATAACCATTTTCTGCGGTAGCAGAAATGGCATATTTGTTAGGCGCAAAGATTGCGGTATAGGTTGCCTCTCCATCGACCGATACCGTGCGGGGGTTATCGGTATTGCCATCGCTCCATTGGGTGAAATGATAATGCTCGTCGGCAATAGCCGTTAGTGTGGCAGTTGTGCCATAGTCATATTCTCCTGTACCCTCTACATAACCATTTTCCGCTATAGCAGAAATGGTATATTGGTTAGGCACAAAGATTGCCCTATACGAAGCATCACACTCTAATATCATCGAGCGAGGATTGTCGGTATTGCCATCGCTCCATTGTGTGAAATGATAATGCTCGTCGGCAATAGCATACAATATGACCTCTACGCCATAATCGTAAGTACCATCGCCCGACACATATCCATTCCCCTCTGCCGTAGCCGTAATGGTAAATTGATCAATGGCAAACACGGCTGTATAAGCGGCGGCTGCCTCAACCGGTACTACGCGCGGGTTGTCGGTATTTCCGTCATTCCAGTGTTCAAAATGGTAATGTTCGTCAGCGTAAGCATATAGCACAGCAGTTGAACCATAGTCGTACAGACCTGTACCCTCTACTCGCCCATTCTCAGATGATGCAGAAATGGTGTGTTGGTCAATGGCAAATTCAGCAATCAATGTAGTGTCTTGGAACACCATAAAGGTGCGGGGATTATCTGTATTACCATCGCTCCATTGGGCAAAGTGGTAATGTTCGTCAGCGGTAGCCTGAATCGTCAGTTCGTTGCCGCAAGTGTATGAAACAGTTTCTACAGAACCATTCGCAGATGGTTGTACAATGGCACTATACTCATGGTCTATGATATTCGTAAATGAAGACCAAACTGCATCTGCTTGATACGCCTCTTTTGTGCCACAGGGAACATATAAAGGAATATCTTGGGGAACATTATAGAAACTATTATCTCCACATTGCGGCGGTATTTTGGCATCCACTCGCATAGAGGTAAGACCCGTGCAATAACGGAAAGCATAGTTCCCAATATTCGTTACACTGTTGCCAATAGTGACAGAGGTAAGCCCAGTGCAATAATAGAAAGCATAATCTCCAATACTCGTTACACCATTGCCAATAGTAACAGAGGTAAGCCCCCTGCACTGATAGAAAGCACTATTGCCAATACTCGTTACGCTGTTGGGGATAGTGACGGAGGTTATACTGTTATCATAAGCAAAGGCGGCCGAAATTTCAGTTACTCCATCGGGAATAACCACATCCGTTAATAGCACATCATTGATATACAAGTTCCTTGAATAATAGATTGGGTTACTATAAACATTTTCCATATTGACATTTAGCCACCCTCGCACATCTCCTGTATAATTTACCTTCTTAAGACCTGTGCAAGTCTTAAATGCATTCTCTTCAATACGAGTTACACTACTACCAATAGTTATAGCTGTAAGACTGGTGCAACCATAGAGTATACTGCTTCCAATACTCGTTACGCTGTTGCCAATAGTAACAGAGGTAAGACCTGTGCAATTATAGAAAGCATATTTTCCAATACTCGTTACACCATTGCCAATAGTAACAGAGGTAAGACCCGTGCAATGATTGAAAGCTTTCTCTCCAATACTCGTTACGCTGTTGGGGATAGTGATAGAGGTTAATTTACTCATACCATAGCAAAGATTGGCAGGAATACATTCTACTTCATCGCCAAAGGTAAAAGAGGTTATTTGCGAGCGGAGATCAATTTTATAGTAAGAATTGTAGAATGGCATTTTGTCGAAAGAAAAGTCTGCTATATTTTTCACATTCCAAACAACGGAGGTCAGTGATGTGCAGCCCTTTAATGCATAATACCCTATCGTAGTCAGGTTGGCAGGAAAAGTAAACTTTTGAATGTTTGTGCAACCCTCAAAAGCATACTCTCCAATGATCGTTACGCTATTTGGAATAGTGATAGAGGTTAAATTACTCATACCAGAGCAAAGATAGGAAGGAATGCTATCTACCTCGTTACCAAAGGTAAAAGAAGTGATATTGCCACGTGCAGAATAGAATGGAGAATAATAAACACTACTCCAGCCACCACATTTTTTGGCATTCCACACAACAGAAGTAAGACCCGTGCAACCATCGAAAGCCTCTTCTCCTATACTCGTTACGTTATTCGGGATTGTGACGGAGGTTATACAGGTATCATAAGCAAAAGAATATGAGATCTCTGTTACTCCATTGGGTATAACCAAATCAGTTAAAAGTGCGTCATTGATATACAAGTTCCTTGAATAATAGATAGGGTTACTATATTCTCCTATCATATTGATACTTAGCCACCCTCGCACATCTCCTGTATAATTTACTTTCTTAAGACTGGTGCAACCATTGAAAGCACTGCTTCCTATATTCGTTACACTGTTTGGGATAGTAACAGAGGTTAATTGAGTCATACCACCACAAAGATTGGCTGGAATACTTTCTACTTCATCGCCAAAGGTAAAAGAGGAAATTTGCGAAGCAATCGCATTGAATGGAGAAGATGTAGTACAATTTTTAGCATTCCAAACTACAGATGTAAGACTGGTGCAACCTTCAAAAGCACTGCTTCCAATACTTGTTCGCTGTTTGGGATAGTGATAGAAGTAAGGCTCGTGCAACCATTGAAAGCTCTATCCCCGATACTCGTTACGCTGTTAGGGACGGTAACTGTACCCGTAGCCTTACTACTACAAGCCTGTAAAATTGTTTTAGTCGAATCCTTGAACACGAGATAACCATCGACGAAACCATTCACACTCTTTGCACCCCATGGGGAACCTTGGGCTTTCCCATTATATATAACATTGGGGATATTATAAAAAAGCATTCTCTTCAATCTGTGTAACGCTATTGGGAATGGTGAGATTCATAAGATTTGTACATCCATAGAAAGCATTCTCCCAAATCCATGTTACGCTTTCCGGAATAGTAACTGATTTAAGATTCTTACATTCTCTAAAAGCGTACTCAATAGCCGTTACATTATATTTCGTTCCCTGATATTTTACATAAGACGGGATAATGATATCCCCGCTATACTCTCCATAAGCAGGAGATACTAGATATGCCTTTCTTGCGAGATCATCTAATGCATAGTAAAGACTTCCAATTTGGACAGCATAAAGTGCATTCCAACTAAATAGTAGTATGAATGCTAAAAGTAGTTTATGTTTCATTTTATTTATAATATAATTAAACATATTTCTCTCATAAAAGATGGATTAATTAGAGAGTTCCCAATTGTCCTTGACAAATTTGACAATTCTTTCTCTTCGCTCTTTTATCTCCGCCTCATCCCAGTGTCCTCTTTCTTTCAGAGTTTCATAAATCTCCTTTTGCGAATAAAACACACTGTTATAGATTTCCATAACCTTATCGCTTGCCGGATTATGATTTTTCTTGGTAGAATTATTACCCCATGTCAGGAGCGACAAATTTCCGACATTGTTAAGGTATTCATTTTTGAACTCATCCGTATATTCCGTAAAATCTGGATCTTGAGGAGCAATGTGATCTATCGTGTTTGATACAGATGTATCACGAAAGACATTGGTACACTCGTCAGGCGACAACAAAGGCTGGCGTTTCTGGGATCGTAAATAATTCTCATATTTGTAGAGTATATACCTTAACTCTCTACGATAATGATACTTGTTTTCGGTGAAGTAGCGCAGACAATCTCCATTAAAATTCCAATACCACTGAAACCCATTATCGCATTTGTCTGTGAGATTTGCTATAAGATTATCATATTCATCGGGCTTATAGTTTTCCGCTATGGATATTAAATTGTTAGTGCGATAATTGCCAATTGTATAAGTCATCTTAAACAATATTCTCTCCACTAATCTTAACACATTATCAATAGCAGAAATATTTCTTATTTCTATCCCATTAGCATTATAATGACAAAGTTTAAGTACCAATGGCATAGCGTTGGCCTTATCGAGAATACATACATCCGATATCGGGCTGTTGAATTGTCGCCAAGTGTTCTCTATTTCACACATGAGAGAATAGGATTTGCATAGGGCACTTGCAAAATCGTTAATCCACTGTGCCTTATCTTTCTCATTCTTGAGCGAGTCCTTTATCGCGTCCAACGGTGATTTGGAAGATGATAGAAAGGCGGAGCAATGATAGCCCAATACAGTATCCTCCCGAGTCTCAATCCTCTCAATGGAGTTGTAGATCGTAGCGAATTTTGTCTCCAAAAAACGGATATCGCTTATGGCATTATTGGCATCGCTACGATATATCTGGTGCATTAGGAAAGCCTTCAGTTTCTCTAATGTCGTCAGGCTTAGCCTCGGTCGTTTTGGAAGGCAAATATTTGAGTTGCAGTAAGTTTTGCCGAATCTCCGCTTAACAGAAAGGTGGTTATTATAGCATTATCTATGATAGAAAACCATCTATAGAGGATCTCATTTGTCCGTTCTTTCATATTCTCCAAGAAATAGATGGCGGCTTCACGGATGCGTTGTTCGGACATTCTCCCAGTGTCTTTCTTATCATTGGCACTGCCACATTTGATGACCAGATTATTGAAGACTGAAGTGTCTTCTGGAACAGTTTCAAACTTTTGACTTCCGTAGCGAGGCTGAAGATAGCGCTCATATATCTGCTCGGTAGCATAGGTCGTATTATTGTATTCAAATGTCCCGATGTTGCGTTCTCGCAACTCTTTTACTAAACAACTCATAAAAATGACCGTAGTTGTCAACCTCTGCTGACCGTCAATCACTTCATATCTGTTTTTTGAAGTTTCTTCAAAAAGGTAGTGACCGAGAAAATATTCAGAATCTCTTGGCTGGTCTTTGATGTCATTTAGGTACATATCAACTTGACCGCTCTTGCCATCCCTTCCTACTTTCCATGAATAGGCTCGTTGATAACTCGGAATAACAAAAGTTATCATATCTTCACCAAAAAGGCGACCAATTGTTGTCTGATTATCCATAAGCATTTCGTTTTATGTCCGCTCCTTATCCGGACTTTGGTTAAGTATTTCTATTCCAATAAAATTCAACTTATGAGGATTGTGGTTTATCATTCGCATAGACACGAAAAAAGCGTGAACTTTCGTTTACTGATTGATATTCGGCTCTTGAAAGGAACTCGACTTACCTTAAATGCACCAAATATATCTACGGAAAAAGCCCACGCTTGCGCATGAGCATTTTGGCTTTTTCCTTGGTGCATTTTTTATGTCTTAAAGAAAGTGTCGAGTTTTCTCAAGAGCACAAGTATGAAGCAAAACGCTATTTTATGTATGTCTTTGCACCGTTTATCGGTGCGGGGTTATACCATAGGCTGTTAGGGTTTTTGTTACTATTCGCTGCAAAAGTACTACAAATGTTTGGATTGTGCAAATTATAGTTGAGGGTTGAGTGTGGAGTAGAGTTGAGAGTTACAGGCACCCGAGGAAACAGGTTAAATAAGGAATTCTTCTAAGTATGTTTTGGGTACGGTTTTCCTACGGTCGAGTATGCTTGAAAGTATAGAGATGGTATATGTATGTATCGGTTATGTTTCGGTTATGCTTCGGTTATCCTATATACAGGTCTCGAGACGGATATAGGAAAGACAGGGCGGAGAATACAGGGAGGATAGAAGGAGGATTGAAGGCTACTATGCACATACATACAAAAAGAGAGAGACTGCCCAGATAGGCAATCCCTCTTTTTTTGTATGCACAAGAGCGATTAGTCTTGGAACTTGGCGCAGATGAACTCGCGGTTGAGGCGAGCAATGTTCGCCAACGAAACCGACTTAGGACACTCGGCGGCGCAAGCACCCGTATTGGTGCAGTTACCAAAGCCCAATTCGTCCATCTTAGCCACCATAGCCTTGGCACGAGCAGCCGCCTCGACCTTGCCCTGCGGCAGGAGAGCGAGTTGGCTCACCTTAGCCGACACGAACAACATAGCCGAACCGTTCTTGCAAGCCGCTGCACACGCACCGCAACCGATGCACGACGCAGCATCCATAGCCTCGTCGGCGGCTGCCTTCGGGATTGGTATGGCATTAGCGTCCGGAACACCACCCGTATTGACACTGACAAAACCGCCTGCCTGCATAATCTTGTCGTACGCCTGACGGTCTACCATCAAGTCTTTGATAACAGGGAAAGCACGGCTACGCCACGGCTCTACGGTGATGGTCTCGCCGTCGTGGAACTTACGCATGTGCAACTGGCAAGTGGTGATAGCACTGTCAGGCCCGTGCGGGTGACCATTGACATACATAGAGCACATACCGCAGATACCCTCACGGCAGTCGTGATCGAAAGCGATAGGGTCCTTATGCTCGCTGATGAGTTGCTCGTTGAGGATATCAATCATCTCCAAGAACGAAGCCCCTTGGAAAATGTGCTTTAATTCATAGGTCTCGAAATGACCTTGCGCTTTTGGCCCTGCCTGGCGCCAAACTTTTACCTTAATGTTTATGTAGTTATCCATGATTGTTTATGCGTTTATTAGTTGATAGTTGCAAGAGGTTAAGTGTTGAGTGTTGAGCGTTGAGTGCAGTGGAGAGTAGATAGTTATAAGTTGTTTGTACCATGATTGGAATTCTTTCCGACTTTATTGAGTTTTTGTCCGTCAGTAGATTCTTGAAAACTACGCTGCAATCCCGAAAGCAGTCTTGCAACATCTGCAATCAATGCCTCCATATTCACAAACTCATTGTGTGAGATGTAGTTTTGGTCTTCAGCCACTTCCAACTGACTCATTATCTCCATAAGAGAGCCATACGAAATCTCCAAGAAATGTACCTTATCCTTATTGGAATAACGCGTCATTCCTTCTGCAATGTTCGAGGTAATAGAAACAGCAGCACGGCGCATTTGGTTGGACAGAGCAAACTGCTCCTCTGCAGGGAAATGCTTCACCAATCGATACACATTGCGCACGACTTCGCGCGCTTTGATATACGCCACCAGGTTTCTATAACCGAAGAACTCCATAATAGTATAGAACTTCTTTCTACTTATTACTCTTAAACTGCTCTAAACACTAAACGCTAAACACTAAACTAACTCTTGTAGTTACGGGTTTTGCGCTCGGTGAATTCGTATTCGAGAGGCTCCTTGATGAGTTCCGGCTCGCTGTCCTCGCCGGTGTACTTCCAGCACGATACATACGAGAACTTATCATCCTGGCGCAGTGCCTCACCCTCCGGCGTCTGGTACTCCTCACGGAAGTGACCACCGCAAGACTCCTCACGATTGAGCGCGTCGATAGCCATCAGACGACCAATCTCAATGAAGTCTGCCAAACGAAGCGCCTTCTCCAACTCGTTGTTGAGCGAACCTGCCTCGCCGGGAATATAGACATTTGTCCAGAATTCTTTTTTGATGGCATCAATCTTCTCAATAGCCGTCTTAAGACCCTCTGCCGTACGACCCATACCAACGAAATCCCACATGATAAGACCCAACTCCTTGTGAATGGAATCGACAGAACGCTTGCCCTGAATAGACATCAACTTCTGTATCTTGTCCTCAACCTTCTTCTCTGCCTCAGCGAACTCAGGCAGGTCGGTCGACATACGAGGCACGCCAATCTGGTCGGCGAGGTAGTTCTGAATCGTATAGGGCAAAACAAAATAGCCGTCAGCAAGACCCTGCATCAGCGCCGATGCTCCCAAACGGTTGGCACCGTGGTCGGAGAAGTTCGCCTCACCGATACAGAACAAGCCCTTGACGCTGGTCTGCAACTCGTAGTCTACCCAGATACCACCCATCGTATAGTGGATAGCAGGGAAAATCATCATCGGGTTCTCGTACGGGTTCTCGTCGACAATCTTCTCGTACATCTGGAAGAGGTTGCCGTACTTCTGGGCTACCACATCCTTACCCAGGCGCTGGATGGCCTCCGAGAAATCGAGGAACACCGCCAAGCCCGTGTTGTTGACGCCATAGCCCTTGTCGCAACGCTCCTTGGCGGCACGCGATGCCACATCACGGGGAACGAGGTTACCAAACGCAGGGTAACGGCGCTCCAAATAGTAATCGCGGTCTTCTTCGGGAATGTCGCGACCCTTGATTTCGCCACGCTGCAGTTTCTGTGCGTCTTCGAGTTTCTTCGGCACCCAGATACGGCCATCGTTACGCAAAGACTCGGACATCAGCGTCAGTTTAGATTGGAAATCACCGTGCTTGGGGATACAAGTCGGGTGAATCTGTGCGTAGCAGGGGTTAGCGAAATAAGCGCCGTGGCGGTACATCTGCATAGCGGCAGAACCATTGGATGCCATGGCGTTGGTAGAGAGGAAGAAGGTGTTGCCGTAACCACCCGAAGCGATGACGACTGCGTGAGCAAAAAAGCGCTCGATACGACCCGTAATCAAGTTACGAGCAATGATACCGCGCGCACGCTCCTCGCCGTTCTCGTCCTTAATCATGACGATGTCGAGCATCTCGTGGCGGTTGTACATCTTGACCTTGCCCTTACCGATCTGGCGGCTCAGGGCTGAATAAGCGCCCAAGAGCAACTGCTGACCCGTCTGACCCTTGGCATAGAAAGTACGGCTCACCTGTGCGCCACCAAACGAACGGTTGTCGAGCAAGCCGCCGTATTCGCGCGCAAAAGGCACACCCTGCGCCACGCACTGGTCGATAATGCTGTTGCTAACCTCTGCCAGACGATAGACATTTGCCTCACGCGCACGGTAGTCGCCACCCTTGATGGTGTCGTAGTAGAGGCGGTAGACAGAGTCGCCGTCGTTCTGGTAGTTCTTCGCTGCGTTGATACCGCCCTGTGCAGCAATAGAGTGCGCACGACGGGGCGAATCCTGGATGCAGAAGTTCAACACATTGAAGCCCATCTCTGCGAGCGACGCCGCTGCCGATGCACCTGCCAAGCCCGTACCGACAACAATGATGTCGATTTTGCGCTTGTTGGCGGGATTGACCAACTTCTGGTGGTCTTTGTAGTTCGTCCATTTTTGCTCCAATGGACCTGCAGGAATCTTCGCCATCTCGGGCGTGATAACCTGCGTTGATTGTTCTTTTGTTGCCATATTTATATTGGACAATTTTACTATTTACTAATTTGACAAGTTCGAGTTTATGCGCAGAGCATGCCGATGCCCATACCGAGATAGTAAAGGACTACTACGGCAAAAGGCAGGATAACCAAGGTAGCGACAATGGTGCCGATGACCTTGATACGCTTCATCCATTTGAGGTTGTTCCAACCGAAAGTGTGCAATGCAGACCAAACGCCATGATTGAGGTGGAACCACAAAGCAACCAACCACACGAGATACAATGCGCAGTAGATCTGACCGCTAACCGGCGTAGTGAACAATGCCTTGACATAAGCAGCACCGTTCTGCGGGTCGAATGCGCCCGTCTCTATGCCCGTCAACTCGGCAAACTGCATCTTGAACCAGAAGTTGTAGAGGTGCAGCACGATGAAACCCAGCACGCAAATGCCCAACACGAGCATGTTCTTAGACTCCCAATCTACGCCCTCCTGGCGAGCCGTAACGGCATAACGGTCGTTACCACGCGCATGACGGTTCTGAATGGTAAGGCAGATAGCATACGCAAAGTGGATGAAGATGAGCAGAGCAAGCCCAAGCGTGCCGATGACAGCGTACCAGTTTGCGCCCAAGACGGAGCAAATCCAGTTGTAAGCCTCCTCGGAGAACACCAATGCCACATTCATGCAGCCGTGAAACAAAAGGAAAAATACCAGCGCCAAGCCCGTGATACTCATCACAAACTTACGGCCGATAGACGAATCTGTTAACCACATAGTCTTAATAAAATGTTTTTATTGAATGAATTAATTTATTCGATACTTGGGCAATGGGGCTATTCTGCGCAGTTTTTTTTCATCTGCCTCACGACACGGCACACCTTACCGCCCGCAAAGGTACGAAAATTATTCCGCTT
>CAVEXR010000062.1:0-10954 GCA_963619585.1 Azospirillum sp. CAG:239 | reverse complement strand
TAAATTGTGATCCATGCAGGAAGCAATGGTATAGAAATGCAAATAAGCCCATAACAACAAAAACCGCATTACATAATGGATTACACCATTCAGGAACTATGCTGCACTATCAACCAATAACACCCTTTTGCAGAAAAGCCCGTCAAAATCCCGTCATTTTCTTTCGTGCATGGCGCGCATGACCTCCAACTTCATATCATCATCCACCGAGGTATAACGACTGAACGCACGAGAACCATTGACATGACCTGTGAAAGCCGAAGTAATACGCTCCGACTTGGTCGCCTTAAACATATTCGCCATAAATGTACGACGCGCAATATGAGAACTGGCAACCTCCCACAACGGATGAGGCTCTGCCGCAAGCGTCTTGGGATTCTGTATCATCACCATACGATTCATCCCCGCAATGCGCAAAATCTCGTGAATCGCCTCGTTGTAATTATTGGGATGAACAAACGGCAAGAGTTGCTTGCGCTCCGAATCCCGATAACGCTCGATAATCTCCAACGCCGTATCTGACAACGGGACACGCACCACAACGGGCTTGCTCTTTCGGAGTTTATGTTGGATATACTGCACAAATCCATCGACAGTGATATTGTCCGCCGTCAGTTCGACAAGGTCGCTCACACGGCAACCAATATGGCACTGAAAGACAAATATATCACGCTGCACCGCCTGCGCAGGAGACAGTCCCTGAAAGGCATACAAGCGGTTGCGCTCCTCCAAAGTAAGGTACACGGGGTCGCCATAGACCTCGCCTTTGATTTTGTACCGCCCATTTTGGAACGGGTTATCTGCCATATACCCCTTGCCAACGGCATAATTGCAGACCGCGGCGAGTTTCTTTAACTTTGCCGTGATTGTATTATGCGAGCGTTGGATATGCTTTTTTCTGCCTTTCACCGAGACCTCCTCGTTGGAGAAAAAGCGCACAAAGCCGTCGATGTCCTGCTCTGTGAAACAATCCGCATAGAGCGGGCGCGTCTTCTTCTCGTAGCGCGACAACGCCTCTGCCAAGACACGATACTGCGCCACAGAGCGTTCGACAAGGTCTTTGGACAACGCACACTCCATAACAACATCCGTCAACAACATACGCACAGGCGCAGCCGCAGGACGAGGTGCATCGAAAAAAGAATCCACTACCTGCTGCAACCACCCATTGTACATATCGTACCTATCCCTCCACCACGCCTCATACACACTCTTGGCAAGCCTATCCAACTGATTCTGCTTCTCCAATATCTCCACCGCTTCGGGAGTAGTCCGACGAGGAACGATGAGTGTCCCTGTACTGCTGTCCCATGCCTCGACAGACACAAGCACATGCGTTTTGGCACGCTGGGAGAAACTCTCGCCATCGTAGAAACGCACCAAGACCTCCGCCCTGCCGTTGGCAGCACGAGAGGACAACCTATACTGCACCGTCGCCATTGCCGCCCTCCTTGTAGAACTCGCCCTTACCAAAGAATATCCACTCGAGCGACACCCCAAACTGCGTGGCGAGGTTATATATATTGTCCACCGTGCAGGACAAATCGCCCCGCTCCAACATGGAAAAGTTCTGCGGGATAAGCCCCGTCTTGGCACAAAACTCCTTCTTCATCTGCACCTTCTCGTCGGCATAGAGCAGGCGGTAGGCTTTCAGAAAACGGCGGTCTATTTCGGCTCGTTGTTCACTACGCATAGTCGTATCGGTTTAATGGTTCGTAAAATCGGCAGACACCGAAGCAGCGGCAGACGCCACCGCAACATGAGCAGCGGCTTGGTCAGCAGCGAGGTGCTTTACATATAAGGAATAGAGCGATGTGCCGTCCTCCGTCAGCCACAGCGGTGAGGGCTGTACTGCATACTTCGACCCGAGCAGTTGGTGCGTCAACCCCGATAGAGAATACACCTTGCCCTGATAGGACACCAATCGGTTTGTCTTCACGGAACAAGTAACAGTAGGGTCGTTCTTATACACCAACACCTGCCCCTCGTGCAGACCCATGGCGAAAAAGTCCATATTCGGATTCTTGTGCTTCTTCTCATCGGCAGCCACCACCTCGTCTATCTTCTGCTGCACCTCCTGCGTGGCATCAACAGGGTGGAACATACCTATCCCTTGGAGAACAGCCTTTACCTTACTCGGCTCTACCGAAAAGAACTCCCGTCCAGACGGAACACGATAATCATCGAAAGCGACATGCAGAGTGGACTCAACCGAAGCCAAACGCTCCTGCTCCACCTCGTAGGCAAACAGACACTCAAAGGGAGCAGGGACACCCGTAGAGTATAGTTCAGTCATACGCTTCTTCAAATCATGCCGAGAGGTCTTCCCAATTTTGATGAGATTGGGCATATACTCATTCGAAAGGACATAAATCAGTCCGTAGTCTTTATTCTCTTCCATAAGACATTATTTCAGTTTTTCAATCAGGGATAACAAGCGGTCTATTTGGGCGTCTTTCTGCTCCAAGGCACGATTATTCGCCTCGCGCTGTGCCGCCATCTCAGCAATAAGGCTGTCGATAGTCTGCGAAGATACCCCGTTCTGGTTTTGATTTCCGTGGATATTCTGCATAGAGCCGTCCCCGCTTGCAGAGGCGGCAAACAAAGGAACACCCGCTTTCATCAAGGCATGCTCGGCACGGGTGACCGCATTGGCAGTACTCACCTTGCCGTCATCTTTCAGAGCGTGCGATAGGGAAGCACTATCCATCCCTATCAAAGTGGCAAACTCGCCCTTACTGCGCACGAGGTCGTGCTGACGGGCAATCTCATACAGGTCTTCGAGTCTTGTTTTCTGTTCCATAATAGTAGTATTTAGAGTTCGACAAAAGCCAAAAAGCGGCATATTTGGAGATAAATCAATTTTTTTGGTAATTTCTCGCCAAATTATTTGGTGGTTCGCCAAAAGAGTAGTATCTTTGCACCGAAAACGAAAGGGCAATAGACCGACAACCGACAGGGCAACGCTCCTGAAACACTAAAACACGGCAAAGGTAATACAAAAGCACCGAATAGGCAAATAAGAACAACAACAAAATAATAAAAATATGAAAGTCTATATCCAACTCAAAACCAACGCAAGCGGCGTGAAGACAGACAACGGCTGTATGCTACAGTTCCAAACTCTCGCTGCCGCCAAAGAGACACTGCGCGAAATACAACGGGCTGCCCGCCGACAAAATTACCCTGCGTGCTTCCCAAGCACGAGTTGCGAGTTCCTCCGAGTTGCCGACCCGCACCCCATGGGCAAGTGGTACTTCTGGGAATACACCATCAGACGACAAACCCCTAAAAAGCAAAAGTAATATGAAACCACTCCGAACCTACCGCCTGCGCTACTACGCACGGCAAACGATTGTCGGCACGCTGATGTGCGTGGGACTTATCGCCCTCTCGGGCGAGCCGACCGAAGACACCAACTGGATAGTCTGCCTGCTCCTGCAACTGCTGACTTGGGCAACCACTTGGGCAACCGCCCTCCACCTCTACCGCCGCTGGGAGATTGGCAAGCAAGAAAAGCGGATAGAGAATGTCCGAAAGAAGCAGGGGCTGTAAGAGAATAGGGCATTTACAAATTGACAAATTGACTAATTTACAAATTGACTGAATATGACAACAATGGAACACCTGCGCACACTACGCGCCAACCTGCCGAAAGGCAAGAAAGACCCATTCACGGGCTGCTGCCGCTCCAAACGGGTGCTGCTCAATCGGGCTCTCAAGAAAAACGACTTTCTGCAACTCACCGAGGGAGAACTGGACGCCATCAACCTATTCCTCGAACACTGCAAGAACCTCAAGGCTGCCGACAAACGGTTCGCCGCTACGGTAGACAAGATAGCACAACCCATACAACCTCAAAAAACTGACAACCTATGACACCGAACAACCACCTACCCGCAGGACAGCCCACCATGCTGCTCGTAGACAGTCAAGCCCTGCTCGAGTTCCTGCACCACGACCGTGAGGACACCTTTATGGAGGGCGTACGCAGCGGAATCCTACAAGCCGAACTGGCAGCCCGCGCAAGCGCAGAACGCCCCTACACGAAACGAGAAGCCGCCGAAGCACTCGGATTCACGGAGGGCACTATCGACAATATGCGCCGCCGCGGTGAACTGGAGAGTTACGAATACGGCGGGCAAGTACGCATAGAACGCACCGAGGTGGAACGCTTCAAACGCACCCACGCCAACCTCTACAAGCGCATCTACGATTGCAAAAGAAAGTAAAAAGCCAAGCCAAGGTCATCCTAAGGAGTTCCTATAGTGTTCCTAAGGAGTTCCTATAGCAAAACACGCTACGAAAAAGCACACAAAACTTATCAAATATTTACCATTCACACGATGAAAACAATCCAACTCAACCGCATGGAACTGCGGAACTTCAAAGGGGTCAGCGAAGCCGCGTACGACTTCAACGCCGACCACACCACCATCAGCGGCGACAACGCCACAGGTAAATCGACTATCTTCGACGCCTACCTCTGGTGCTTGTTCGACAAGAACCAACAGGGCAACACGCCCAAAGTGCAGCCCCTCGACGAGCAGAACGAGGTACGCCACAAACTAACCACGAGCGTACGCCTCTACATGACGCTGGACACCTGCCCGCTCATCGTAGAACGCACCCTCAAAGAGGACTGGGTGAAACCCCGTGGGGCTGCCGAGATGATTTGCAAAGGCACAAAGAGCGAGTACGCCATCAACGAGGTGCCGCTATCGAAGACCCAATACAACGCCAAACTGGAAGAGATACTGCCGCTCGACCGCTGGTTCTTGCTCTCGGCGGTCGGCATCATCCCCGCCATGGAACAGAAGACCTGCCGCGCTGCGCTGCAACAGATAGCCCCCGCCATAGACGAGGACACCCTCGCAGCCCCCTATCCCGCCGTAGCCGCTGCACGCCAGCGTGGGCTGAACATAGACGAACTGCAGGCAACCACCAAACGGCAGAAGACGCTCGCCAAACAGGAACTGGACGGCATACCCGCTGCCCTCGACGCACAAGACCGCCTGCGGGTGGAGGACGACTGGGCGGAGATAGAGAACCAACTGCAGGTAGTAAAGACCTCTATCGCCCACGCACAAGGCGAGATAGACGCGCTGCAGACCGCTACGGTCAATGAGGCAACCCTGCAGCAGGCAGCGACACAACGCCAGACTATCGCCCGCCTGACGCAACAGGTAAGCGACCGACAACTGGCTGCCCAAAACGCCTACCGCCAACAACGCAGCACGGCGGAGCAGGAACTGCAGAACATAGCCGCCGAGACCGACAGCATTGCCCGCCGACTCGAGATACACCGACAGGCATCGCAACGCTGGCTCGCCCTCATCAACGAGCAGAAGAGCCGTATCGCCGACCTGCGCGAGCAATGGAAAGCCAAGAACGCAGAGGTGTACACCGCCGCGCAACCTACCGCCACCACCTGCCCGACCTGCGGGCAACCCCTGCCACCTGAGCGTATCGCCGAGGCACGCGCCAAAGCCGAGCAGGTATGGAACGAAGCCAAGACTGCAAGCCTGCAAGCCATACAAGCCGAAGCAGAAGCCTGCAAGCAGCGCATAGACACCTACGCCGCAACCGATGCAGAGGACGCCCGAAAGGACGCTGCCGACCAAGCACGCCTCGAAAGCCTGCAGCATAACCACGCTGCAGCCGAACAGGTACTCGCAAACCTGCGCTTGCCCGAAGCGATACTCGCCGAAGATAAGCCCTACCAAGCCCTGCTCGCCCAACTGCAGGAAGCCACGGCAGCCGTAGCCGCTACGCAACCCCAAGAGGACAACAGCAGCACCCAAGCGGCGATAGCACAGTACAAAGCCGACATTGCCGACCTCACCACTCAACAGGAAACCCTGCTGCGCCGCCTTGCCGCACGCGACACCAACGAGCGTATCGCCAAAGAACGCACCCACCTCGAAGAGCGGCAGCGGGAACTGGCAGACCTCATCGCCCAAGCAGAGGGCGTGGAACAGCAGATACAAGCCTACCGAAAAGCCAAGATAACGGCGGTGGAGAACGGCGTATCGAGCCTATTCAGAATGGTGCGGTGGAAGATGTACGAGCCGAATATCACCAACGACGGCGAACGGGAGATATGCACCGCCCTCATCGACGGCGTACCCTACGAGCAGCAGAACCGAGCCACACAGGTGAATGCAGGCATTGACATCGTGAACGCCTTTGCCCAAGCCTACGAGATAAGCACCCCCCTCTTCGTGGACAACGCCGAGGCGGTGACCAACCTGCTGCCGACCAACGGACAGTGCATCACCCTCGATGTGGTCAAGAACGCCCGCCTGACCGTCCACTAATTATGCGACAAGACTTGCGTGTTCCGAATAATAGTGCGTACTTTGCTGCGCGTTACGGAACACGCTAATAATCAACTAATTAACAATAAATTCATTCACACAATGGAAAAGAAAAACGAAACGGCTGTAGTCAGCCCAGTAGCCAAACTCGAGGTCGTGTACAACACCCTCGGACAGGAAATCAAACTCAACGCCAACATCGTGCGCAACTACCTCACCAAAGGCAACGCCAGCGTGACTGACCAAGAGATTCTGCAGTTCATCTCCATCTGCAAGTACCAACAACTCAACCCGTTCCTCAACGAAGCCTACCTCGTCAAGTTCCAGAACAACCGAGGCGGAGAGGACGCCGCCTCGATAATCGTCAGCAAAGAGGCGTTCATGAAACGCGCCGAGGGGTGCGAACAATACAGAGGATTCCGAGCAGGACTGATACTGAAACGCGGTACGGATGTGGTCTACGAAGAGGGCGAGTTCATGCGGGACGGCGATGTGCTGCTCGGGGGATGGGCAGAGGTCTATCGCAAAGACCGAGACTTCCCGATCAAGGCATTCTGCAACCTGCGGGACTACGACAAGGGGCGTAGCACTTGGAACGCCATCAAATGCACGATGATACGCAAGGTAGCCCTCGTACACGCCATGCGTGAGGCGTTCCCCACGCAACTGGGAGCGATGTACACCGCCGACGAGCAACGCCAAGTGGTGGACACTCCCTACGAGGAGGTGGCAGAACAGCAGGTGCAAGCCCACGCCAACAGCGAAGACCTGCCCGAAGAGGCAGCACCGACTGCACCTGCGCCCAAGCCTGCGGAAGCACCGAAAGCAGCCGTACAAACCGAAATGCCCAGCGTCTTCGATACTCTCTAAGCATGCAACTGACAATCCTCAATAGCGGCTCAACGGGCAACGGGTATGTCCTGACCGACGGCACGGAAGCACTTGTTCTCGAGTGCGGCGTGCCACGGCAGGACTGCCTTGCCGCCCTCGGCTGGCACACAAGCGGGGTGGCAGGCTGCCTCGTAACGCACGAACACGGCGACCACGCCAAGTATGTGCGGGACTACGCCGCCCTCATGCCCGTCTACACCTCGTGCGGCACTGCCCAAGCCCTGCAAGCCAAGAACCTGCACACCCTCGAACCGCTGCGCACCATACACCTCGGGGGCTTCAGCGTGCGCCCGATACCCGCACAGCACGACGCTGCCGAGCCGTTCGCTTACCTCATCGACCACCCCGACATGGGACGCCTGCTCTTCGCCACCGATACCTACTACCTGCGCTATCGTGTGCCGAACCTCAACCACCTGATGATAGAATGCAACTACTCGCTGCCACTGCTCCGTGCCAATGTAGAGGCAGGAATCGTACCCGAAGCGGTCATGCAGCGCACCCTGAGCAGCCATTTCTCACTCGAACACCTGCGGGAGTTCCTCGCCGCCAACGACCTCAGTCAGGTAGTACAGATAGTACTTATCCACCTATCTGCCCGCAACAGCGACACAGACGCGTTCTGCCGAGAGATTGCCGCCCAGACGGGCAAGACTACCACCACCGCCCGAAAAGGGCTGCAAATCGCCCTAAACCGCACCACCCCGTTCTAACAATGAAACCCACCATCCAAGATACCCACTACATCGTCCTGCACGGCTGGATAGTCAACCGCCTTGGGCTGACCTCCGACGAGGCACTCGTCTATGCCCTCATCTACGGCTACAAGGACGGATTCGACCAACCCGTCGCCTATATTGCGCAATGGATAGGCAAGACTGATATCACCATACGAAAGATACTACAACATCTCGTGCAGGAGGGATTTATCACGGAAACGACACGAATCGGAAAGCCTACCATCTACACCTGCACCCCCATAAAAACTTACGGGGTAAAAAATTTACCCCCTATAAAAAATGACACCCCTACCCCCATAAAAACTTACGGGGTCAATATAAATAATAATATAATACTATCATCCTCCAACAACGCGTGTGCGCCCGCACGCGAGAGATTGGCGAAATGGATAGCCGATGGCGGACTGACAGAATGGGTGGCACGCCTGCTCACGCAGAACGGCTTTGCCCACCTCGACCTCGCCGCCCTGCTCGACCAGTTCTACGACAACGACTTTCGTGTGCGGGAGCGTTGCGAGCAGGGGGAGCGAATTGAGACCCTGCGCCACTTCCAGAACTGGCTGCCGAAATACATCAACAAACTAAAATACCAAAACAGCAATGCAAACAATCGCCCAAGTGCTGCGCCAAAGCAAGGTGCAGCCAACCAACGCCTCAACGACCTCAACGACATTGCCCGCTCCATCGAACTCGGGCTCGCTACGGGAACTGCCCGCCGAGGTCAATAGCCACCCACTCTCGGTGTTCCGACAGTACCCGCCCGCCACGCCTGCCGAGATAAAAGCGAACATCCTGCGCCTTGCGGTCAACTTCCCCGCCATGAACACCGCCTACAAAGCCCCAAACGGGCAGAGCGTCACCTTCTGGACAGTGCTTGCCGACCAAGTGGCGGCTCTCGGATGGAGCGCACAACGCACCCGCTACGCCGTGGACTACATGCTCCGCAACTGCCCATACCGAGAGTTCCGCGTGGCGGAGTTCCTGCAACTCGACCGACAGGTGCATATCATCGACAACGCCGAGTTCACCCGCATAGAGGAGAGCCGCCGACCCCACGAGCCGATAGTGTGCGCCCATTTCGACGACGGGCGTTGGGTGTGGCTCTACCAAGCAGACGCCGAACGCATAGGGCTGACCAACTACGAAAGACGCTACACCACCTACGAGGCACTGCAGATGACGCCCGAGGAAAAAAAACAAAACGGAATATACTGGATATAAAACCCATTTACACATCACCTATATGCCAAAGAAATACAAAAGCAAAAGGCACTCCTACTGCATGCCGACGAGGTCGTCCGTCATAGAGAGCATGGCAAAAAAGAAGTCTAATACATCCGCATATAACTTCCCCACAAAGACGGAACTCGATGCGCGTGCGAACAAGGAAACTGTACAGAAGATACAAGCCGCCGAACAACGCATTGCCGCCCTCACGGCAGAACGCGACAGTCCAAACACGACCTCCGCTCGGTGGCTGACAATCCAGAACGAGATAAACTGCCTGCGGGTACGCCTCAAATACCTCACCCGCAACACCGACCATATTATAACTTGCACATTAGAATAATAACAATCAAATAACTAAACAAGATGAAAACAAAAGAAGAACTCTTCCGCCTTTTCGAAGCGGGCAAGACAGACGACAGAACCATGCAACAGGTAGTTGAACTGCTTGCAGACTACATGCAGAACACCTATCCGTTGGAAGTAACCTATTGCTGTTCGATGCCACTGCAAAAATATCCTCACTCGCCATACATCTACTGCGGGCGCATTGACTTTGTGCTGAACGACTACACCTACCGCACGCAACGCATCTGCGCACTTATCGAGCATATCTATGCCGAGCCTGCCGATGAGCAGACGCTGATGAAAATCGTTTATAATATTATCTAACACCTCACAGCAATGACACAAAAACAAATGAACCTCGAAGACATTGCCTATCGCTTGCGGCAGTTAGCCCGAGAGGCAGAAACTATGGCTGCTACGACAGACGCAATGGTACGCACCGAAAAATATGCCCCCGCACGATGGTATACCACGGCAGACAACCCGCCCCGAGCAGGGCAAAAGGTCATCGTTAAGACCACCACGGGCGAGCAGTATTTTCTGACCTACCCGTTCAGCGCAGTCAAGTACCCCAAGTGGTGGTGCATACCCGAAGAAGATTAACCCGCAAAACAGACACGACTATGTTACAAGCATTAAGAAAACCGAAGAAGAAAGTGGTGCAGACAGCCACTACCCGTTATACCAAAGACGATTTGCAGATAGCCGCAGAGTTATCTGCGTGGTGCAAAAGCCGTCAGAGCCGCCCCGTAGAGGAGTACATCAACTGCAAGGGGCTGTCCCAAGCCGAGGCGGACAATGTATGCCGAGTGGCACGCCGCATAGGCTGCAATGTTACGAAGCGGCAAAACAAATGGTGCGAGTACGGCACGCCTATCACGACAGACCCGACCGTGGCAGCCAAGACGGAGTTCTTTATCGCCCGTACCAATCTCGAAAAGGTTGAGAACTACCTCCGCACCACGCTGCTTATCTGCCACGCGGCAGAGGTCAACAGCAATATCCGTTTGGCACTCGAAGAAATACACCGAGCCAAAGAGAAACTAAACAAATACACAAACTAACACAACAATGGAAACAAAAGAGTACATCTACTATGTCGCAGATTGCGAACACAGTGGGGACATCGCCCACGCCATAATGGAAATTCAGGAGGCAGGCGGTACAGTCATAGAGAGATATTGGGATGGGCATGATTGCGGTGAAGCCTATGTCGTCTTTACACTGCCGCAGGGTTGTACACCCGAAGAGTTTATGAACCGCATTGAGACAAATATCTACGAATGGTAATCTAACACACAAAAGGATATAATCAACTCATAAGCGCACCTATAACGGGAGAGTGCTATAATTGGTAAACTATTATGAACACAAAATTTTTCGTGCCGTACGAAACGGCAAAAACACTTGTTGTTAAGTATTACAACG
>CAVEXR010000061.1:0-11612 GCA_963619585.1 Azospirillum sp. CAG:239 | reverse complement strand
CGCCTGCTTCGTGTATCTGTTCGGCGCAACCTATGTCCCTCACCCGGGCAAAAAAAGAAGGAAAAAATGCATTATTCTTATCTCACTGCTTGGTTATGGCAGGAAATAGCCGTATCTTTGCACCCGAAAACGCGACAACGCACATACAAATATCCATATTAACCTCAAACCACACCCACTATGGCTAAACAATCTACCGCATCGCTGTTTCGCTATTATATATGGTTAGTAGAGACCATCTACTCAGCGGGGCGTATCTCCCGCGAGGAGATTAACCGCCGTTGGGCGCGCAGTCGGCTCAATAGCGACCAATCGAATGAGATACCCGAGCGCACTTTCCACAACTGGAAGCACGCTATCGAGGATCTTTTCGAGATTATCATCGAGTGCGACCGCAAGACCGGCTCTTACTATATTCTCAATGCCGATGAGATGAATGCTGGCGGCATCCGTACCTGGCTGCTGAATACCTTTGCCGTGAACAATCTCATCAACGAGAGTCACCGGATTAAAGGGCAAATCCTCTTCGAGCATATCCCGTCGGGGCAGCGTTTCTTGACGCCTATTATTGAGGCAATGCGCGACCACCGTCGTATACGCCTGACCTACAAGAGTTTCCGACACGATGGGCCATCCACTTTCTCCGTAAGCCCCTATTGTGTGAAGGTCTATCAGCAGCGATGGTATATGCTCGCATTGTCTGAAGGCTATCCGAAACCGTACATCTATGCGCTCGACCGTGTGGAGGGTATCGAATTGCTCAACGAGGCATACCAACTGCCCGACGGCTTCGACCCGGAGGCGTATTTCCGCCCCGTGATGGGCGTGAGCGGTATGGAAGAGAAATGCGAAGTGGTGCGCATTCGGGTGTGGGATTGGCAGGTGCCGTACTTGCGCACCCTGCCGCTGCACCCCTCGCAGAAAGAGATACTCAAGGAGGATGACTATTCGGTATTCGAGTACTACTTGGTGCCGAACTACGAGTTCCGCCAAGAGGTGTTTCGGAACATGAGCGGTATGGAGGTGTTGTCGCCGGCGTGGTTGCGCAAGGATATACTAACTGAAGCAGAAGCCATAGTCAGCCAATACCGACAAGCCCCACCCGTCATAGAGCAATAAGCACACAAGATAGCCCTAACCCGGACACCGCAGTTCCCTATGTCGCAAGCGGCAAGAAAAAATAACTTTATTTTCCTCTGTTTTTCGTGAGCGAAGCGAGCAGGAAATCTAATATTTACACACTTCGCTACGCCAAATGTTTAACCCTTTGGGACATCTCCAAGAAATAAAATAACTGAATTGTGAAAGACTTTGTAGCCATTGATTTTGAGACCGCCAATGGCAACCGTTCGTCGGTTTGCTCGGTGGGAATAGTGATTGTGAAAGAGGGTCAGGTAGTGGACTCTTTCTATTCGTTGATTTGCCCGATGCCGAACTACTACGCGTGGTTCTGCCAACAAGTGCATGGGCTGAGTGCGGAGGACACCGATACGGCGGAGGCGTTTCCCGATGTGTGGGCGCATGCCGTAGAGAAGATAGAGCAGTATTTTCCCGATTTTGAGGCGGGCGAGGTACCGCTTGTGGCGCATAATGCCGCATTCGATGGCGGTTGCTTGCGGGCAGTGTTTGCGGCTTATGAGATGGGACAGCCGTCGTATGAGTTTCTCTGTACGCTGATAGCGAGCCGTCGTTGTTTTCCCGATGCCCCTCGCCATACTTTGGACAGTATAGCAAGCCTTTGTGGTTATGACTTGACGAATCACCACCATGCCTTAGCCGATGCCGAAGCCTGTGCTGCCATTGCCTTGGAGATACTATAATGAGAGTGGCTTATAGCAAAAAAAACGGTGACTCGCCACAGAAAAATGCTGTATAATACATTCCCCAAACCAACTAAAAACAACCTATTTATGGAAACGCCTAAACTACAAAGCAAGAACGAATCTCTATCGGGTGTGCCTTCCGGTTTCGAGGCATTGGATAAGGTGACACATGGTTGGCAGAAGTCCGACCTTATTTTGATTGCTGCTCGCCCTGCAATGGGGAGGTCGGTATTTGCGCTTTCTATGGCAAAGAACATTGCAGTAGACTACAAAATACCGGTAGCCTTGTTCTCACTCGAAATGTCCAATGTAGAATTGGTCAATCGATTGATAATGAATGTCTGCGAAATAGACATAAAGAAAATGCGAGACGGGAACTTATCGAAGGAGGAAGAGGCACTCGTTCATGATAAAAGGTTGGCAATTCACGATGAAAAATCACCGCTTTATATTGATGATACGCCGTCGTATTCGGTGGATGAGTTGTGTTCAAGGGCGCGTTCTTTTGTGCAAGAGAAAGGCGTAGAAATCATTATTATTGATTATTTCGAACTTATCAGAACACCGAAAGGTCAGTTCGATGACCGAGCATTGGAGGTTGAATATATTGCAAAGCGTTTGAAGGAGTTGGCAGTGGAGTTGAATATACCTATCGTGGTTGGTAATTCTGTGAAGGAGTCAACAAAAAATGCTCCTAAGATTCCCCGATTGAGTGACTTCCGGTATAGAGGTATAGTCAATTATGCAGATGTGCTTTGTTACCTGTATCGCCCCGCCTACTATCATATTTACTTCGACATGCGGACCGGGGAGGACTTGCGTGAGACTGCGGATATTATCATCGCCAAGCAGCGTAGCGGTATCAGCCGGACAGTCCGCCTGCGCTATCGCCCCGAATTTAGCAAGTTCGAAATGCTCCTGCCCCAATTTCTTAATCGGGTAACGAATAACATAGGAGGAAAGAAATAGCCAAATGGGCGTGTAATATCCATTTTTTCAGGCTGCAACATATTATTAGCCTGACTATTACGCCCAAATTTGTACTTTTGCAGCGTCCTACATACAAGGACGCTGTTTTTACCTATTCGCTTTTTGACTATTATGCCGCTTTTTTTGTAGCCGTTCCCAAATGGTTATTACGCCATCATCACGCCAAAAATGTTCCGTTTTTTCGATTAGCCGACTATATCGGACTTATCTCGGACGTATCGCCCTACCATTGCCCTAGCACTTTAGGTTCTTATAAGGCTTTTGTAAGGCTTTTGTAGTCCTTTTTCATGTTCCATATTACTTATTCCCGCCCCTTTTCAACTTGTTCCGCATCCCTTTCCAAACTAGTTTTTCACCCCATCAAATTAGTTTGTGTCCCCTTGATAGTTACTATGAGAATGCTATGAACATAAGTTTGTGTTCCCTCCCAACTTGTTTGTGTCCCTTCAAAAATGCACCTTTATAGTATAAATCAGTGATTTGTCACAGAAAAATGCTATAAATGTGCTTTTCTTATCCTGTTTAGTTTGCTTGTGTCCGAATAAAATTGTACTTTTGCAGCATAAATCTGTGATTTGTCACCGAAAAATGCTATAAACTATGATTATTGAGCGAGATTCATACTTGCAGAAATTGGTTTCTGCAGACGGAAACGGAATGATTAAAATCGTTACGGGTATTCGCCGTTGCGGCAAGTCGTTCCTGCTATTCAATATCTTCTACAACTACCTCATCAGTCATGGCGTGGCAGAAGACCACATCATCGGTTTGGTGTTGGATGCCCGAGAGAACCTGCGTCTGTTGAATCCCGATAACCTGTTGGAGTATATCAATCAACACATTGTCAAAGACGGTAAGAAGACCTATATTATTCTCGACGAGGTGCAGTTGGTGGATGAGTTTGTCAGTGTACTGTTGAGCCTTAGCCACAAAGCGAATGTGGAAACCTATGTGTCCGGCAGCAACTCAAAATTCCTCAGCAAAGATGTCGTTACGGAGTTCCGTGGGCGAGGGTGGGAAATCCGTGTGCGCCCGCTTAGTTTTGCAGAGTACTATGCCGGTGTTGGTGGAGATAAATACGATGCGCTGCACGATTATTATACGTATGGAGGGTTGCCGGGTTTAGTGAATATGCCTACTATTGAGGACAAGATGACTTACTTGCAGGAAATTTATCGTACTATCTACCTGAAAGACATTATAGAGCGCAATCGCCTCCAAAATGAGGATGGTTTGGAGCAGATACTTCGTGTGTTGGCTTCGCAGATGGGTAGTTCAGTCAATGTGAATAAGATAGCCAATACCTTCCAATCGACTACGGATATCAAGATATCTTCTCACACGGTCAGCAAGTATGTGGAGTGTTTGAAAGACGCATTTATCGTGAGTGAGGCACTGCGTTTTGATGTGAAAGGGCGGAAATATATCGGTGCGGATAGTAAGTTCTATTTTGAGGATGCAGGAATACGAAATGCCATTCTCGGCTTTCGTCAAGTGGAATATACGCATATTATGGAGAATGTGCTCTATAATGAACTTTGCGCACGGGGGTATTCTGTTGATGTCGGTATGGTGGATGTTTGGGAGAAGAATAAAGAGGGCAAGCGAGAGCGTAAGAAACTGGAAGTGGATTATGTCCTCAATCGTGGTTCGCAGCGTATTTATATCCAGTCCGCTTATATGTTGCCCGACACGGAGAAGGTGGCGCAAGAGCAACGCCCACTTATCAGTATCAACGATAATTTCCGCAAAATTATTATCTCCGGCGATTATCGGGGCAAGTTCTACAATGATGAGGGTATCTGTCGTATGGGTATCTTCGATTTCCTAATGGACAAGAACAGCCTTGTGGATTGATAGGGAATAAGTTGCCGGCGTACTCAATTTATGTATAGTTTTAGGGAACAATGATTTTTTGTTATAGAACTAAAACTTTTATTCAAACTTGACTTGTGTATGTCAAATTAAAGGTGTAATTTTGCACCCAACAAAGACATTAGAATAGATTTCCCTATTTTGTATGGAAGTCAGGTATAGTTTCTAAAGTAAAACATAAATAAGAATGCTTATGATAGAATAGAAGGGAGTATTCGCGCAAAATAGATTATTAGCGTTAGCTTACCTCACACTCATTGAAATTTCGCCAAAATTTTTAAGTCCGAGTGAAGTAAAGTTTGCGCTCACATTGTATAATGTGGGCTTTACTTTATCCAAGGACAAAGGTGTTTGGCGATACCTCAATGAGTGGACAAAAAGTTTAGTCCACTTTTTTTGTGCGTCTTAGTGAAAAAGGACATCGAGTAACTGAAATACCGAAAAACTGCAAGCGAGTAGGAATATCAACAATTTAATTTTAATACCTAAGTTATGGGACTATTTAGAGCCGTTCACGACACAGCCGTTGCTGCTGACTTGTTAAAGGCAGCGAATGCCATTAATGATTATCAACGCTTGATAATCAAAGTACTTAACCAATATGGGGATAACTGCACAAATCTTGCCCCTTCAGACAAAATGCTTATTCGTGGTCACCTTAATTCTATTGAGGACAAAGTCATTTACATGAATAATCGTATGAAAGACATTGCGCCATACAATCTTTTCCACACAATGGTACCATGTCTTGATGGACATATGACTGCTGTTCCAGGTTATGTCATGGCAATGCAGGAAATGGTGCAACATTTACGCATAGAGTTAAATAACTGCTAAATGTTTTTATGTATTATGTTAGATCACTAGTGTCCAAAGAAAAAAGTGGCATTAATTTAGTTTAGTTGAATTTAATTATGAACATAAGTTATCGTGAAAAGATAGCAATATTATATGCTATCAGTGTTGTTGCTTGCGCAGACAGTGATTTTTCAAAAGAAGAATCTATATTGAGAAGCAAGGTTGCTATATTCCTCGGTGTAACGAACGATGATAATATGGCTATCGCATCTATGGAATTAAAAGAGAGTTGTAGAATAATGTCGACCATGTCATACGAGAATAAAAAATTCGCATCTGCTGTCTTGATGCAAATGATGATGGTGGACGGTGTTGATTTACAAATTGAACATAGAGTGATAGACATAGTATCACAACTTGCTAACTTGCCTTCTGTATCACCTAATGAAGCCTATAACTATCTTCGAACTATAGGAATTATTGGAAATAAAGCACAATTGGTTGTTGGCGCATTAAGATACGGGGCAAATTGATATGGGATTACTATCAGAAATGTATTTTAGTGCGGAAGGTTATAAAATCGCACTTGATATAAATGAACATCTTACAAGTATTTATAGGGCAAAATTTGCATATGGTAACTGCATTACCAGTCTTAATGCCCAAAACATACGAAGTGAATTGTCCATAATTGTCAATAAACTCAACGAACTAGAAAGGAAATCAAATAATTGTAATCCTCGTAGAGTAATGTACATTAAGGTTGCATTGCCCAATGGTAGTGAAATGCCAGTCGTAATGTACATTGCGCAGATTAGAGGAGAAATTGAAGTTTTGCAGCAAGAATTACGAGCCATTTTGTAATGAACCATAGCGAGGTATTACTTTGTATGGATAATATGACCTTTGTGCAATAATATGTGCATTAACGATACATACACTATGCTCGCAAAATAATTCTCTCAAAAATAACAAATTCTTTTCTATACTGCTGTGTTGTGGCAGTTGGTTGATGTACCTTTGCAGCGTCTTCAAACGTAGACGCTGCTTTTTTATGCTCAACCACTCATCAACTTTTCAACTCATCAACTTCTTTCACCCCTCAACTACGCATTAACTTATAAACTTATCAACTCATTAACTCATTAACTTCTCTCAATACTAAACACTTAACTCATAACGAAACAACATCATTACTATGGCACGTAAAGCAACTATCTCCTCGCTCAATCTGATGCAACTCTTTGAGCGGATTATCGACCTTACTTCGGGTAAAGAACTGCAGGCTACGAGTATTGCACAAGCACGACCTTGTCTGCGTATTATAGGCGAACGACTGTCCCTTAATGAAACAGAGGCACTCATGCTCTCGGCGTGCGTCAATCTCTGTTGCGACGGCTCTACCGATGTCAGCGACATTGCCAAGCACTTCGGCTGTAAGAACATCCGTATTCAAACCTATTGGGCGGATTTGCTCTCGCTCGAAAAGAAACACTTCTTGGTTAAGAAACTGGAATATAACGGCGAAATCTCTTTTATGGTGCCGCCCTCGGCACTGAACGCCCTGCGCGAGAATACCGCCCCTGCACCACCGGTGATGGAAGGGTTGTCCATACTCGATTGGTTCGATATGTTGGGTTCGCTTCTATGTGATAAAGACCGCGGACTACTATCGTACGACGGCTTGACGGCAGAATTAGACAGGCTTATCACCTCTAATCCCACGCTGCCCGTCACACAGCGCATTCATACCTATCACATTGATGATTGCACCGAGAGTCTCGTGCTATTTCTCGCTATGATACACCTCTTTGTGCAGAATAGAGATGACCATGTCATGAAACACGACTTGGAGGACTATTTTGACGGCGACCATAGCGGTCGGGTTATGCTACGGCATGAGTTGCGTTTTCTCGAGTTGGGCGAACACCCCTTACAGAACTGCCGATTAGTGGAGTTTGGCTGCTCGGACGGACAAGTGGACTCCAACGCTTGGAAACTAACCGACAAAGCCAAACGGGAGTTCCTTGAGGGGTTGAACTATCGTAAGACGCAGAATGCCGATCTGTTGCAGGCGGATAAGATAGTGGAGAAATCGCTCTATTTTGCTCCTCGTGTGGAGAAACAGGTACGACAACTTGCCGATTTGCTCCGTCCGGAACGCTTCACGGTCGTACAGAGACGATTGGAAGAACACGGTATGCGGCGTGGCTTTGCGTGCATATTCTACGGCTCCCCCGGTACGGGTAAGACGGAGACTGTCTATCAGTTGGCTCGACGGACGGGGCGTGCGATACAGATGGTCGATGTGCCGAACCTGCGCTCGAAATGGGTGGGCGAAACAGAGAAGAACATCAAAGCGGTGTTCGACGATTATCGCCAACTCTGCCTTTCGTCCGATGTTGCTCCTATTCTGCTCTTCAACGAAGCCGATGCTGTGCTGTGCAAGCGTAACGAAGGGGCTGTATCGGGGGTAGATAAGATGGAGAACGCTATGCAGAACATCATCTTGCAGGAGATGGAGAGTCTTGAGGGTATCCTTGTGGCGACTACCAACCTGACGGGTAATTTGGATGCAGCGTTTGAGCGTCGTTTTCTCTATAAGATTGAGTTCCCCAAGCCTACGGCTGTGGAGTCGTGTCATATCTGGCACAGTATGCTGCCGGAACTGACAGAAGCAGAGGCGCTTTCGTTGGCGAACGACTATTCCTTCTCCGGCGGACAAATAGAGAATATCGCCCGAAAACATATTGTGGATGCCATTCTCGCCGATGAGGACTCGGTCGGTGGGGGTTCGCGGGAACATCTCTTATCCTCTATTCGAGAGGCGTGTGCAGCAGAGAAATTCCACGCTGGCAAGACAAAGGTGCTTGGCTTTGCATAGGATAGAGGTTTGGTGTTGGGACTGTGTTGCTTTGGTGTCAGGTCTGTTTTGTGTTGGCGTTGATTCTGTTTTGTTTCAGTGTTGCTTCGATATCGGGTCAGCGTCGGGGCGATATTGAGTCGATATTGCTTTGGCGTTGGTTCTGTTTTGTGTCGGCGTTGAGTCGGTGTTAGGTCTGTTTTGGTTCTGTTTTGCTTCGGTGTTGGGTCGGTATTTATTCGATATTGATATAGGAATAACATAAGAATAACATAAGAATCACATAAGAATTACTTATGTTTCGTTGCTTGTTGCCTGCTGCCTGACGGCTTGCGCTCTCAACGCCGAAAGTTCTTGATCAATAGTAACACTATGGAAAGTATAGGAAAAGTATGGATGTATATGGAACGTGTGGATGTATAGGAAAAGTATATGTAAGTATAAGGAAGTATAGGAAAAGTTTATGCTCAAGAACATACGAGAAAAACGGGTGCGTATTTGCGTGCGCAAAGAAATAATTGTACCTTTGCAGCAGAAAAATACAAAAGGCGTTTATTGACGCTTGTTTTGGTGTCCTGAATCCTGCAAAATTCATCAACCACCCAAGACAAGATGGCAATAGATGTCCTCGTGATATGTATATCACTTGCCCACAAGGGCAAACATACATATCGGCGTGGACGGATGTTGTTTATTCTTGTGGTAGGGTCTTGCAGGAACCTAAGGACAGAGAAAACAGTTCGTATCACGCTTTTTTTGTATCCATACGACATTTTTTCTTGTACACTGCAGTGTTGTGGCAGTTAGACAGTGTAGCTTTGCGGCGGAATTAAAAATAGAACGAACATAATCTAATTTTACAACCAAAATTTTAATACTTATGGAAACGACATGCACATTTGCAAGTATGTTGGGTGGTAATTTTATTACAGTGCCGAGTTATCAACGCGCCTTTTCGTGGGATACCAATGAAAAAGGACGACAAGTAAACACTTTTTACGAGAATTTATGCGCCTACAGGGACACTTCTGTCAAGTACAATTTGGGGCATTTTCTTTTTCAGAAAAAAGACGATTTGCAATATGAAGTGATTGACGGACAGCAACGACTGACTACGGGAGTGCTGTTCCTCTCTGCCGCTTACCATTGCTTGGAAAACCTTCGTCCGCTGACGGAATTTGAGGACTTTGCAAAGAAGATGACTATCAAAAACGCAGGGAATTACCATTTTGCTACGGTGGATTATGATGACTTGGTACTGCGTGAATTGATGGACGGTGTACCCGTTTCGCACGCGTTGGATACGGAATCAAAGAAGCGTTTGGTGGCTGCATACAATTATTTTGAGACGCAGTTGAAGGAACTGTCCGAGGAGGATATTTGCTGCTTTATCAATCTGCTGAATAATGCTTCCTGCTCTACGCATATTATGAAACAGTCAAAGAAACAGTTAAATGAAGTTTTTCCCAATTTAAGCGAAGAGGCAAAAGATACATGGGGAAATAATTATGTAGAATTCGTCCCTAAATTCATTGAGTATGCAAAGCAAAAGAAAACAATTGCCGAGTGGGAACCTGCTGACCGTACGGAATTCTTGAAAGCGACTAATTGTATTTGCAGTAATCGGCAAGGGAACTTCTCGCCTAAACAGCAAGAACTCCTTATAGACCATTGGGGAGAATTTGTTGAGCCATTGTATGAAATAGTGTCCGATACAGAGTACAAACCGGAAGTGTGCAAGTCTTTGTACGACAAGATTATAAAGGTAACGACTGCAAATAACGGAAAGAATATGTGGGCTGCGACCTTGCGTTTCCTTTCTGCTTTTCAACCATCCAAATTGTCAACATTGGTTACCGGTTTATGGGATTTGTATGAAATGCTTCGTCCCTTTGGAATAGCGGAGTTTGCCGGTGGCAATGATATAGATCTGAACCACCATATACAATGCTTCATCAACGAGCAGTATCCGAATGATGATATGTATCGGCGCAGTACATACGCATTTAGACTTAAGTGCGAAATAGAAGCATGGAATAAACAATAACATAGTATAAATCATCCAAAACATACATATTATGAAACAGTCAAAGAAACAGTTAAATGAAGTTTTTCCCAATTTAAGCGAAGAGGCAAAAGATACATGGGGAAATAATTATGTAGAATTCGTCCCTAAATTCATTGAGTATGCAAAGCAAAAGAAAACAATTGCCGAGTGGGAACCTGCTGACCGTACGGAATTCTTGAAAGCGACTAATTGTATTTGCAGTAATCGGCAAGGGAACTTCTCGCCTAAACAGCAAGAACTCCTTATAGACCATTGGGGAGAATTTGTTGAGCCATTGTATGAAATAGTGTCCGATACAGAGTACAAACCGGAAGTGTGCAAGTCTTTGTACGACAAGATTATAAAGGTAACGACTGCAAATAACGGAAAGAATATGTGGGCTGCGACCTTGCGTTTCCTTTCTGCTTTTCAACCATCCAAATTGTCAACATTGGTTACCGGTTTATGGGATTTGTATGAAATGCTTCGTCCCTTTGGAATAGCGGAGTTTGCCGGTGGCAATGATATAGATCTGAACCACCATATACAATGCTTCATCAACGAGCAGTATCCGAATGATGATATGTATCGGCGCAGTACATACGCATATAGACTTAAGTACGAAATCGTAGAATGGAAAAAAAGAATGGATTCAGAAATTGGGTTAATAGAAGATGCTGTCTGTTTGTTGAAACAGAAAAAGAACCTTATTCTTCAAGGTGCACCCGGTACGGGAAAGACTTATAGCACTGCTTCTATCATTGTGGAAATGAGAGGACAATTGATGCCCGATATGTCTCGTGATGAGGTAATGGAGATCTATAACAAAGAGATTGAAGACGGGCATGTGGAGTTTACCACTTTCCATCAATCTTTAGATTATGAGGACTTTGTCGATGGACTAAAACCGGAGTTGGATAAAGAGTCTCATCAAGTACAATATGGCATCGAGGCAGGTGTCTTCAAGCGGATTTGTGACAAGGCAAGAAATGACTCCGAACACGGGTATTTCCTAATAATCGATGAGATAAATCGAGGCAATGTGGCAAAGATATTCGGCGAACTGATAACGCTGTTAGAAGCAGATAAACGAATAGGAGAAACCAATGCTATTGTTGCCACGCTCCCGTACAGTAAAGAAAAATTTGGCGTTCCGAATAATTTGTATATCATTGGTACAATGAACACTACGGATAGAAGTGTCGGCTTTATAGAC
>CAVEXR010000060.1:0-12328 GCA_963619585.1 Azospirillum sp. CAG:239 | reverse complement strand
TTTTTTTATAACCGGAATAACCACTCTCCATCATCCCCAACATAACACTAAAAGAGGCTGCCTAACCAAAACTTGTTAGACAGCCTCTTTTTTAGTGGGCTTCTATATGTCGCACAAAAGTCTTTTAGTCCCGAATATGAGTAATTTATTACCGGTGAATTTATAGAAGTTTATTGAATTACAGATTGTGTTTTATCTTCGGGTTCTCCGTCGTTAGGAGTTCTGTAAATCGTTTCGGGTCGTCTACGCTTATCTTGAAGGTCTTCTTTCCTGCTTGTGTAGTGATTTTCACGTTGTTGTGGTAGAACCATTGCTTGCGGTAGGAAATGGTGTCAATGTCGTCTATGCTGATAAGGGTAGCGGGGAAAATCTTCGCCGGACTATATTTCACCAATCGTTTGTCCAAATCGATGGTGGTTTTGCCATACGATGCAAGAATCTCAAAAAGACAACTGAGAACAAAACAGTTTATAAGACTCGTTGTTAATTGACTAAAATCGTGTGACAACCAACGCAGTAGCAGTGCAACGCATAGAAAAAGCACTGTCATCGAAAGGATAGAAATAAAATGCTCCAAGTAGCGGTTCCCGAATCGGCTCGCATACCGAAAAGTAATGGTATCCATAATTTAAAGTATTTATTGTGTTAGAAAGTATTATATAACGATCAAGAAAGTATCTAAAACATTTTGTCTTTTATTCGATATCGGAAAGACAACGCAAAAGTACTGCTTTTGTACAGCATGGAATTACAAAATTCGTAAAAAGTGTTGCAAAATTTGCAATATGGCGGAAAAAACTGTATCTTTGTGCCGAAATGAAAGAAATAAATGTAGATATTGGTTTTATTCGGCGAGTGTATGGAAATAAGGCAGTTGCGAATAATGGCTTATGTTTGTTCTTGGATTCAAGGTCGAGCATTACCTGTTCTCCCTATCGTATCAAGAACTTATGCTGTTTCTTTTGTCTCAATGGGGAGATTGATGTACTGATCAATGGAGAAAAGCAACATATTCAAGCACCAGCATTTGTTACCTATTTGCCGGAATCTATTGTAGAGGAGAAGTTTATCAGTCCTGATTTCCGTTGTGCAGTGATTGTATTTGATTCCTCTATAATGCTGTCTTTGCCTATCCCTGAGTTGCCGGATTTGTTGATATATGCTATTTCGCATCCTGTTTTTCCCTTGCATTATGTGTCGGAAGAGCAGATATTATGTGCTTGGAAAAGCTTTCATATAATAGCGGAGTCGGAATCACCTTATCGTCAGCAATGTTTGGAACACTTGATAGCAATGACAGTTTATCATCCTTTTTCAACTCTTTCGCAGATGGTATCGCATGAGATCACCCGACCGGATGTTCTAAATACAGACCCGGATGGACAACTTGTCTGTCGTTGTGTTGTACTAATCAAAGAGCATTGTACAAAAGAGCGTTTTGTCGATTTTTATGCTACGCAGTTGCATGTAACTCCTATGGCTTTGAATGCCGCATTTAAAAAGTGTTTGGAGTGTTCTGTAATGGAGTATATTCATCGTATGATAATGCGCCGTGCTTCTATCTTGCTTATGACATCGACGGCAAGTGTTACGGAAATTGCGTATATACTCAACTTCAAAGCCCCAAGTCATTTTGTGAATTTCTTCAAAAAACAGAAAGGTATCACGCCGGATAAATTCCGCCATGATAAACAGTATTGGAATAGTATCCTATCTTTGGGAATTACTCGAAGGCTCGCCGAATGATATATTGCAATTACAAATTACACATTCCCTCTTATCCTGCCCATGTGGAGCGGTCGAGGGAACGATAGCCGATAGCCTCTAAGAGGTGGCGTGCTGTGATATCCGCTTCGCCTGCAAGGTCGGCAATGGTGCGGGAAACTTTTAGTATTCGGTCGTATGCCCGTGCCGATAGCCCCAAGCGGTTCATCGAGAATGCGAGCAGTTTGTCGCCCTCTTCGTCCACACGGCAGTATTGTCGGAGCATCTGTGGCGTCATCTGTGCGTTGCAGTGTATCCCCGTTTCCGCAAAGCGTTCCGATTGGATTTGGCGTGCCGCTACTACGCGTTGGCGAATGGCAGCCGACGACTCTCCTTGTTGCAGGGTGCGGAGTTGATCGTAGGCTACGGCTTGTATCTCACACTGAATATCAATACGGTCGAGTAGAGGACCTGAGATACGGCTCAAGTAGCGATGTACTTGTGTGGGGGTGCAGACGCAGGGGTGTGCAGGATTATTTTCCCCGTAATGTCCGCAGGGGCAGGGGTTCATTGCTGCTACGAGCATAAAAGACGCAGGATATTCTATCGACATCTTGTTGCGTGAGACCGTTATTTTTCTGTCTTCCAAAGGCTGACGCATGACTTCCAATGCCGTGCGTTTGTATTCGGGCAGTTCGTCGAGGAATAGCACACCGTTGTGTGCCAAACTTATCTCGCCCGGCTGCGGATTGGCACCGCCTCCCACGAGTGCCACATCGGTAATGGTATGGTGCGGACTGCGGAACGGACGGCGTACAATCAGCGACTCTTGGGGGGTAATACCGCTGCGACGATTGAGCAAACCGGCTACGGAATGTATCTTCGTTGTCTCGAGTGCTTCCTCGAGAGTGAGGGGCGGAAGGATAGAAGGCAGTCTTTTCGCTATCATCGATTTACCTGCCCCCGGAGGCCCTACCATCAGGATATTATGCCCTCCTGCCGCAGCAACCTCCATTGCCCGTCGTACATTCTCTTGCCCCCGTACATCGGCAAAATCCAAATCTGTAGCATAGGCTTCTTCTCTGAATAGCGTCTCCGTATCCACTACGGTGGGAGCAATCTCCATCTCGCCATTCAGGAAACGCACTACATCGAGCAGTGTCTCTATGCCGTATACCTCTATGCCGTTCACCACAGCAGCCTCTTGTGCGTTGGCTGCGGGCAGGATAAGTCCTTTGAATCCCTCTTTGCGTGCACAGAGTGCCATAGGCAGGGCACCGCGAATGGGTTGGAGCGAACCGTCGAGACTCAACTCTCCCATTAGCATATACTGTTCGAGCCGCTTCGATTGTACTTTCTCTTCGCCCGCCAGCATTCCGATGGCCAGTGGTAAGTCGTAGGAAGCACCCTCTTTGCGAATGTCGGCAGGTGCCATATTGATGGTGAATGTCCGTTTGGGTGAGCCGAAACCGTTCACATTCAGTGCCGCCAAGATACGCTCGTGCGACTCTTTGACGGCATTGTCCGGCAACCCTACCAGTGTGAAATCGTACCCGGGTACGGTGTGCACCTCTATCGTAACCAACACAGCATCTATACCTACTGGTGCTGCACCAAATGTTTTGATCAACATAGTCTTTTCGTTGTGATTAGGGTTTGTCTTCGGCTAGGGTTTGTCTTTGGCCTCTTGTCGAGCGGCTTTCTCTTGCTCTTTCTTTGCTTTCTTCTCTTCTTTCAGTCGTGTCTTCTCGGCTTTCTTCTCGGCGCGGATTATCTTGTTCCGCTCTCTATCTTCCTTGGTGGGAAAATTGAAATCGTACTTCCATACGAAGCCCACACCCTGAATGGTATTCGCCTGCCGTAGGGAGTATTTGTCCACTGTGTGTGTGTAGCCCTTTAGGCGCAGTTTGCCGTCGTCCGTCAGCAGTACCTCCACATCCAAGTCACCGAAGAAAGGCTGCTTGGATATATCGTTGTAGCGGTAGCCCACATTGCCGTTTATTACCAGTCTGTCTACGGGTTGCAGTTGGAACTCCGCTTCGTATTCCTGCCCCATATCTTTTCCCTCACCGTCGGTGCGGATATTTACGCCCATAGTAAACACATTCGTCAGTTTACTCAACCAAACGTTTATTTGCCCTGTGATGGTGGACGAGAGGAGTGAATAGGTTTCGTTGAGTCCCGTATAGGTGGTGCTGGTCATATATTCGGGAGTGAAGAACCGCCCGAAGACCAACAGGTAGATAACTTGCCGCATCAGCATCTCATCTGTGTTGATAATGGCGCGTATTTGGCTCTGTATGGACTCGTCCGATTGGGGTAACTCGATGCCGAAACGCAGCGTGGGTTGCAGTAGGTTGCCTGTCATGGTCAGGCAGGTATTCACGGGTACGCTGGTACGACTGGTGGCGAGTTGGCTTATCTCGCTGCCGAAGAGGTCTTTCAGGCTCGCTGTTACACGGTATTTGGCGGTTACATTCAGTTGTGGTGTAGCGGGGTTGCCCGACCACGAAATCGTTCCGCCTTCTCCTATCGTGAAACGGCGGTGGATGACATTGCCGACGGTGAAGTCCAGCGAGCCTTGCTGAATAGTATAAGTGCCAAGTAGTTGCATGGTGCCATCCTGTGAGTCGTAGGCAAAGCGCATAGCACCGTCCCCTCGCCCTTGTATCATATCGCCGTTGCGCTCTCCGAGCATGAGTTGGAAGAGTAGGTGTTGATTGATATCCATATTCATCGACAGCAGTACACGGGTCGAGAGTTTCTCTTCTTCTTCGTCTTGCAGGTCGATGTCCTCATCTTCTGTGGGGGAAGGAGGAATGATGGTATGGTCTACAAAGGTAACAAAGTTATTGTCAACGGCAGACGACGCATTGTCTATCGATAGCGTGAAGCGGGATTTGCCGACGCTCCGTGCGTTGGCGGTGATGCGTACTTCGTCGCCGTTGCCCTCAATGTTTGCCGTACCATTGGCATAGACTTTGCCCTGTAGCATCTCGCCCACATTGTCGGGACGGTCGAACGCCAACGCATCGAATACCCGCACATCAAAGGTGTAGGTAAAGTTCTTGAATAGCGTATGCCGCAATGCACCGTCAAGGTGCAGGCGGTGCCCCTCGTCGTCGTAGAGAGTGATGTCGTTGAATTGAATGGAGGTGGAGTCCATAAATACCGAGTCTTCGAGGTGGTAGCGGCAACCCGTATAGGGAATAGTCAGCGCCCCGCCCGATACTTTCGCCCTCGTTTCTACCCATGTGTGCTTCTCGCCGCCCTCTCTATCGCCGAATACATGCACTACGCCCGAGCCGTAACCTCCGATGTTTGTAATGATACCCTGCGCCCAGTGGTCGATGAAGTTCAGTGGGATAGAGTCCGGATATATCATGATGCCCCATTTGCGTGTTGCGGTTTCTACAGTGCCGTCCACATGCGCTATCTTGTGCTCGTGTAGCACTACATCTCCGTCTATCAGCACATTCTTACTCTCTTTGTCGAGTGCCACCATGGCGGTGGCGTTTCCTACATACGCATCGTTGAGAAAGGCTGAGTCGAGTCGCACATCCGCTTCGAACATCGGGGTGGAGAAGAGGCTGTATAGTGTTGCCCAACCGGTTAGGCTACCGCCTAACTTGAGGGCTTTCTCGGGCAGGAAGAATGGCAGTAGATAACCGGCGTCTATATTCCCTAGTTCTACTCTGAGCGAGTCTTCCGGGTGTGCCGATGCCATTCCGTCTGCACGGATATACTGGTGTGCCGCCTGCATATTAAAATGGTTGATACCCAGCGTAGTATCCGCTACGCAATAGACTATGTGGCTGTCGCTTAGCGTATAAACCGAATCTCGCAGTTGGAAGATAGATGGCTGTATATGGGTATCTATCAGCGGCTTGCCTGCGTATTGCAAGAATTTGGTGCAGAGGCTTATTTCGCCGCCGTAGGCATGGTCTGCCTCTGCCGTCTGATAGAGCGAGAGGTGTGTCGTCAGCGAATCGCCTGCTGCCGTGGCACGGAGCAGGCTGCCCATATTCAGTGCTTCGGCAGATACCGACAAGTTCGCACCATTGCCGATGTTGTCTAGCGAGAGGGTAATATCCCGCACAGGGGTAGTACCGATGCGTACTCCCGGCAGGTATGCCATCAGTCCGAACAGGTTCTTATCTTCGCGCAAGAAACCTTTCACAACCGGTTGTCCGCTGATGCGTGTCGGCAGTTTGAGTACCCGTTGCAGCGCACCCAACTTATAACCGTAGACATAGAAATTAAGCCTCGAGTCTGTGGGGGTGCTTCGGCGTATGGCTTCGCGTTGTTCGACGGAGAACGCATGCGGAAGATAGTGTGCTGCCTGCCGCAGTACCATTTGGGGCAACTCGGCATAGCGGAACTGCCCGCTGACGCCTAGGGTGAGGTAGTCGCTCGCCAATCGTATTTGTTTCTTCCTTTGCTCGGCTTGGACGATAAGTTTCAGTTGCTGCATTAGGAGCGAATCGTTGCCATTTTTCAAACGCAGCGAGTCTACTACGAGGTAGCCGTTCATCTCGTCTACATTGATACCATTCAGGTTGACGGCTATCGTACTGCCGACTTCGATGTCTGCGAGCGAGGGCGATAGTCCCAATACGCCGGGGCGGAAGCGCACCAAGCGCAGGTCGCAGTCTATTTCGGGTTTCCCGTCCGTCAGGCTGACCAATCCGTTGAAGTACATCTCCAGATTGTCGTCCTCTATGGCGAAAGTGCCGTCATAATGCTGCTCGTAGTAATGTCCGTTTGCCCGCAGTTGGCGGTAGGTATAGCCGTTATAGGTCAGGTCGCGCACATAGGCTTGTACTTTGCCTTTCGGTTTGCTGTTAGCTGCCTCCCCCTGCAACCGTACATCGAGGGAGATATTTCCTAAGGGTTGGTGTGCCAACATCTTGCCCAAGCGGAAACGCTTGGTGGCTACCCGCATGTTGTAGTTCAAGTGTTGGAAGAGCGAATCCGACTGCAGTGCACCGTCGGTGGTGATAACGCCGAGGGCGGTGCGGAACGCACCGTGCAGCACCACATCGTGCAGCCGTCCCTCTATCTGTCCCCGATAGTGGATATTTCCTAATCGGTGTACTTCTTTTGGTAAGCGGTAAGGACGATTCTGCAAATCGCTCACGAAGTCCTGTAGTAGGCGGGCGTTGGCAAAGAGATCCGTGCAGCGTATCTTAAGGTACGGGTTATGAATATCGGGCAACCCTATAGCAGTGAAGTCGCCTTCGAATAGTTGCCTCTCGTCGTAGTGAAGTGTAAAGTCCGTCGCCCGTATGCTGTCGAGTGTGCCTACGATGTCGCCTGTTAGGCGTACTTTTTTAGTGAGTGTATGCAGTTTGGGTGCGAAGAATGCCAAATCTTGCGGGCTGACAACGGCTTGCGTGATGTGAAAACGAATGGTGTTGGATTCGGAGAGCAGTTTTCCTGTACGGGTGCTGTGGTCTATGCCGCAGTGTTCATGCTCCTCGGCGGTACTGTGCATCGTGTATTCCACTCCGCTGGCGTCCACCTCCGAGTGGGGCAAACGCAGATAGAGCGTCGGCATGGCGAGCAGGGTGTCGTTATAGACGAGGTGCGCCCGCAGGTCTTCTATCTGCAAGCGGTTGTGTGGATTGGCGGCATAGGCACTGAGGCTGCGTATCTCCGCATCGAGTGAATCTTGCGTCAGGTGGTATAGATCCATGTACGCATGGTCTATCCGCCCTTGATAGACATCGTATTGCGTCCGAATGTTCTCTATCTCTATATCCCGTACGGATAGAAAGGCGTGGAACGGATTATGGGGCTTGTCGGTACGCCGAAAGGCATCGACGAGGAATTGGTAGTTATACTCTCCCGAGGGCATGGCGTAGGCGCGTGCTACACCATTGCGCACCGCTACACGGGAGAAGCGTATTTCGTTTTTCCATAGCGGCAAGGGGCGTAGGTGGGCATAGATTTCACCCACATAGAGCAGTGTATCGTGCTGCCTGTCTTCTATGTAGATGTCCTTTATTCGTAGGCGGGCGGGGAAATGGTACTCGATAGCCCCTACTTTGGCTTCCGTACCCAATCCTCTGCTCAGCTCGTCTGCCACCAGATTGACGACCGCCGTTTCGACACGATCGCTCGAGAGGATGCACACACACATTATCCCGACGAGCAGAAGACTCGTCAGCAGAACTGCCAGTATGTATAGTACCCGTTTCATTGGCTTGTAGCCGGTGTGTATGGCGCAGGCTTTGGTTTAGTGCGCAAAGGTACTACTTTTTTGTCGAATATGCAATACCTATTTGCGGTTGAGGCGTACTATGAGGCTCGAGAGTGCGGGAATGCGGATGTCCGCTTGCGAGAGGTCGATGGTTTCGCCCGTCAGTACTTCAACGCCTACGGGGGTGTAGCGGCTCAGAATCTCGGCGTAGTGGGCTGTAGGAATGACCTTCTCTTCGTCTGAAGCATTGGCAAAGACAAACACTGCTCCCTCGTTGGTATAACGGAAGTAGGCATAGGTGTTGTCGCGGCTCAGGAAGTGCATGGTTCGTCCGTGGTGAATAACAGGCTCTGTCTTGCGCCAGCGGAAAAGCGCACGCTGATAGGCGAACATATCTTGTTGCTCGGGTGTCAAATAGGTGGTGTCGTTCCCGTCCGCCGGTACAGGCAAGGGCATGCGTAGGGTGGAGTGTCCCTGCGAGAGGTCGGCGGAGTGCATGTCGTACTCGTCGCCCGCAAACACCTGCGGTATGCCGCGCAGCGTAGCGAGTAGGGTATAGGCTATCTTCGTGCGGCGAGGGTCTTTGTCTTTTACTACATCGCCGATACGATCCATGTCGTGGTTGTCAAGGAAAATGAGCAGGCGACTGACATCGGCGTAGAGGTAGTCTTGTGCCAGTGCGTCGTAGACTTTTGTCAGTCCGTTCCCCCAACCTTTACCGTCGTTTTCGAGGGCTTGACGAATGGCTTCGTTCAATGGAAAGTCCATCACGGTAGGCAGGTGGCTGTCGAAACCATCGTAGTTCGCTGTACCCGACTGCCAGTAGGCGACGGCAGATGCAGGACGCGTCCAACATTCGCCTACGATATTGAGGTTCGGGTACTCTTCCCGTATCGCCTGTATCCATTGGGCTGCCGGTTGTTTCTCGATGTACGGATAGGTGTCCACACGCAGTCCGTCCAAGCCTGCATACTCTATCCACCAAATGGCCCACTGTTGGAAATAGCGCAGTAGGTCGGGATTCTCCAGATTCATGTCGGGCATGGGGCGGTCGAACCACCCGCGGTTGGAGAGCAATCGGTCGTACTCCGAGGCATTGAGGTCGTAGTTGGCAGAGAAGACATTATTCGTATTGGTGAAGGTGTCAAATTGGTTGACCCAATCAGCGTAGGGCAGGTCTTTCATCCACCAATGTGCTGCTCCGCAGTGGTTTGGCACCATATCCATCAGGACTTTGATCCCTTTGGCGTGTGCCGTCTGTACCATCTGTTTGTAACTCTCGTTCGTGCCGAAACGGGGGTCTATGTGGTAATAGTCGGCGCAGGCATAGCCGTGGTACGACCATGTGTCCTCGTTGTCGAGTAGCAGCGGCGTAGGCCAGATGGCGGTAGCCCCGAGGTCGGCAATATGGTCGAGTTGGCTCACGATACCCTCGATGTCGCCTCCGAAACGCCCGTGTATATTGCTCTTGTTGGCTTTCTCGCGGGTGTCCGCTGTGGAGTTGTTGGCAGGGTCGGCATCCACAAAACGGTCGGACATGATAAGGTAGATGAGGTCTGCCGTGGTGAACGAACCGCGCTCGCGGCTGCCCTCTTGGCGGGAGTATATGGTGTAGGTGTACGATGCACGGCGATTGCCTTTGCGGAGTGTGATACGATAGGTGCCGGCTTGGCGTACATCCATGTCCACAAAGAGGTAGTTCTTGCTCTCGGCGTTGTGTTGTCCCGTGGCAACAAGCCCAAGGCATTGCCCTCGAAGAATGCGTCCGGCGGCTATCTCCTGTATCTGTACTTCGGCGTCCTGCAGGTCTTCGCCGTAGAAGAGCAGCGTGAGCGGTTGGTGCATGTCTGTCCACCAGCAGAGCGGTTCTACGCGTGTGATTTTTGGGGTCGCCCATGCCAGCACGGGGCAAAGCAGTAGGGCAAAGAAGAGTTGTATGTGTTTCATGGTTGTGGGGTATTATGTTCGTGTTTTTAGATTTCGCTGACGCGAATCTGGTCGAGGGTGTTATGCTCGCGCTTCAGTTGGAGGAAATGCTGCCAAAAGACCTGCATCTCGGGTGTGGTGGACTGCAAGAACTCTTCAGTCCCCTGTTGGTCGATACGGTCAAACACCATACCTATCGTTATGCGATGGGTATCCAAGGCGGGTTGGTAGGTTCTTTCCTCCTTGTTCTCGATGTAGATTTCGCGTACCAAACGGGTCTCTACCAGGCGGGAGAGCAACTGCCCAACCAGGCGTGCGGGCAGGTGGTTCTGCTCTGCCAACTCATGTGCCGTCAGTGGCTCTTTGTCCTCCTCGAAACGACGGATGATAATCGATAGTAGGTAGAGCGTGATAAAGTCCTTGTAGCGGCGGGACATACTCTGTACATCCTGCTCGTACTCAAATAGTTCGTTATTCTGTATGGCAAACGACATCTCTGCCCCTATCAATATCAAGAGGCAAGTCCATTGCAGCCAGATGAGCAATATAGGCAAGGTGGCAAACGCACCGTATACAATACTTGTGCGGGAGAGAAAGACGATGATGTTCACCGAGAGCATCTGCAATAGTTGGAAGAGCGTACCAATCAGCACACCGGGAATACATGCACTCCAGAAATGCACTTTCGTATTTGGAATGGCACTGTACATCCATGTGAACAACGCCCAACAGATAATGAACTGCAGCAGACGGACGAGACTCGACTTAATCTCCGCGATGAAAGCAATCTCGTGTAGTGCCGCCGTCACCGTGGAGTTGACGAATATACTCAGACCCGCCGATACAATAATCAACACGGGTATGAGGAAGAGAATGGCGAGGTAAGTGGTAAACTGCCGGACGAGGGAGCGGGATTGCTTTACATTCCATATTTCGTTGAAGGCGGTTTCCACATTCTGAAAAAAAGAGTAGATTGCCCAAAGCAGGATAAGCAGTCCGATACCGATGAATAGCCCCTCTTGCGCTGTCGAGAGATAGCGCTCCACCATAGGCATGATAGTCGGCACGAGGTTGGTTTCACCCAAAATGGTATGGTTCAGTTCCTCCTCTATCACCTCGGCGGCACCGAACCCTTTTGCCACCGCCAGCACAAGTGCCAAGACAGGTATGATGGCGAAAATCAGTGAGTAGGCGAGACTGTTGGCACTGACATTCAGTTTCTTGGAGGTGAACCCCTTGACCACCAGCACAATGGTGCGCAGTATTTGATACCCCAAGCGTTTGCCGTTGCTCGTCAGTTCACTCGTGGTACGCCGCCAAAGGTCGTAGCGTAAGAATTTGATGATCTGCTTCAGTGATGCCATAAGCGGTTAAGAGACAAGGCGGTTTTGTTTTTGCTGACCCCGCTATTCGACAGAGAACCTGTAGGTTAATGGTCGGTCGAAAGTATATTGAGAGAGTAGCAGACCTGTAAGCCGGGTTCTGTTCCGCTCCTTGAGAACGGTGCTCATCATTAATCTCGAGCGACATATTGCTATGCGCTTCTCTCGCTTCCTACCCTCCGACTTGCGCGAGCAACGCTCAAACATCGGTTTACATGGAATTGCAGCCCACAGTATGCTCGTTTCACATTTCTCTCGTCTCTGTAGCGGTGACCAAACATTGCTGCCTGACGGTCGTTAGCCGCTGTGGTGCTCTGTGCTGCCCGGACTTTCCTCGTCGCAGGGGATACAAACCAAGCGTTTGTCTGCCACTGCTCCGCGATGAGCCGGTCTGCTATGTTCTCAATATATCCATCCGAAAACAGCCCTTATCGGGCTGTCTTTGAGCGGCATAAGGGAGTCGAACCCTCCTCCTCAGCTTGGGAAGCTGATGCACTACCGATGTGCTAATGCCGCAACGATGATGTCAATCGACTATGGTCTCGATGATGTCAATCAATTACGGTCTTTCCGTAAATCGGCTGCAAAGGTAGGCTTTTTTTTTGATATACGCAAATCCTGTCCGATTTTCCATGCGTTTTTCTGCAAATGGTTTCTCCGTGAGAAGGGCGTATTTGGAGTAAGGATGGTTAATTTATGTTTCTAAACAGGAGGTCGATTCGGGGTGCTTACTTGGTCTTTTTGCGGCGCTTGGGTGGTGCTTCCGAGGCTTGAAAACAGGTCTTCTCTACCTCGTAGGTGCTTCGTAGGTGATTCGACGCTCGTTCGACAGAGATGCTCCCCCTTTCCCTCCCTGTTCCTTCCCTGATGTTACCCTGATGTTACCCTGTTGTTGCGCTCCTTGTTTGCTGAAGGTTTTTAATCAATGATAACTAAATAGATGGCATACGCAAAGAGGTTGTCTAACAAGTTTTGGTTAGGCAGCCTCTTTTAGTGTTATGTTGGGGATGATGGAGAGTGGTTATTCCGGTTATAAAAAAAAGTCTTTCTGCTTGTTTTTTTATTGCAGAAAGACTTGGCTATGTCAAAGATTTTCAGTAACTTTGCAGTG
>CAVEXR010000059.1:0-12773 GCA_963619585.1 Azospirillum sp. CAG:239 | reverse complement strand
TTTTTTTATAACCGGAATAACCACTCTCCATCATCCCCAACATAACACTAAAAGAGGCTGCCTAACCAAAACTTGTTAGACAGCCTCTTTTTTTTGTTCTTGGGGTGTACGGCGGTCGGTATAGCACGGTTTTTGCGGCGAATGTCGGTATGGGAGACAATGCGCCATGCTAAATGTACAATGCACCATGGGCACGGCGGCTTTTGGGATGCAATTGCTCTTTTTAAGTATAACGCTTTTTGTCTCTATTTGAAAACTCTTTTTTACTTATGTGGCAAATACTTGGATATTGTGTGCCGGCTTTGATTGTGCTGGCTGCTACTTGGCTCGTCATGCATAAACTTTTCCGTAACGAGGAGCAGAAACGACTTTGGGAACTCAAAAAATGCTCCCAGAAAGAAGTGTCTGCTGTGCGGTTGCGTGCCTACGAACGACTTGCACTGCTGCTCGAACGCACTACCCCTGAACACATGCTCGCCGAACTCAACCTGCAGGAAATGAGCATTCTACAAGTGCAGCAACATCTTCTGCGCACCATCCGACAAGAGTTTGACCACAATCTCAGTCAACAGATTTATGTGTCCGACGAGGTATGGGACAAAATCCTCCACGCGCGGGACGAGATGGGTGCTTTTGTCACCACCATTGCCTCTACGCTGCCAGAGAACAGCAGCAGTCTGGACTACGCCCGTGTACTCATCACCGCCTACGCCACCAACGGCGATACGCCATCCTCCGTCGCTCTCGCTGCCCTTAAAGTCGAAGCACAGACACTCCTGTAACATTCCCGTAGCCGCTTTGCAACACACCTGCCCCGCCTACCTTTCTTGAATTGCAAGTGGGGCAGAGTCTTAATAAAACGACACTTTTTGCCTTCTCTGCTTACCGATCTTTTGACCTCCGTCCGTCTATTTTTATCCTTTCTAAATACCCCTCAATTTTTTTGCCCTGCCAATCTCTTTGTTGGTGGGCAATGGGGCGTAATTAACTTTTTTTGTGTGCTTTTTTGCCCTCCGATAATTTGGAGATTTGTCCTTTTTGTAGTACCTTTGCACTGCAGTTTTGAGGGAAAAAGCCGCGCAAAAAATGCCAACCGGTTGATACTACGCTGATTACCTTTTCATACTGTTCCGAGAGCGATAGTTTCCTGCCTTTTGAGGCAGTAAAAGATTAGACCTATTATAAAATAAGTCTGCCTTGATTATCGCTCTTCCGTATCATTCCCGGTAAGCCCTTGCGGCGGAATACAAAACGAAATACAAACCCATTAGGATACATCATTTTATGGAAAACCGCATTATCAAACGCGATGGAAAGACCGAAGTCTTCTCCATCGACAAAATCAAAAACGCAATTAACAAAGCGTTTATTGCCTCCGGCAGTTTTGCCACCGAAGAAACCCTTGCGTCTATCATCTCCCGCCTGCGTATCCACGAGGGCATTACCGTAGAGGAGATACAGAACCAAGTGGAAGTGGCGCTGATGGCAGAGGGGTACTATCAAGTAGCCAAAAACTACATGATTTATCGCTACCGCCATGCCAAAGACCGCGAGACAATGGATAAGTTGGATTTCCTGATGAACTACTGCAATGCCAGCAACGCCGCTACAGGCAGTAAGTACGACGCGAACGCCAATGTGGAGAAGAAGAATATTGCTACACTGATTGGAGAGATACCCAAGTCGAATTTCATTCGCCTCAACCGTCGTTTGTTGACCAACCGGATCGAGAAAATGTTTGGCAAGGAGTTGGCAGACCAATATATGTCGCTCCTTAAGCAACACTTTATCTATAAGAACGACGAGACCAGCCTTGCCAACTACTGCGCCAGCATCACGATGTATCCGTGGCTGCTTGAGGGTACAAAGGCTATCGGGGGGAATGCTACGCCTCCGACCAACTTGAAGTCGTTCTGCGGTGGGTTTATCAACATGGTTTTCATGGTGTCGTCGATGTTGAGCGGTGCTTGTGCCACACCCGAGTTCTTGATGTACATGAACTATTTCGTAGAGAAAGAGTACGGCGAGGACTACTACCTGCATGCAGACAAAGTGGTAGACCTGAGCAAGCGCCAACGTACTATAGATAAGGTGATTACCGACTCGTTCGAGCAGGTGGTATACTCTATCAATCAGCCAACGGGTGCGCGTAACTTCCAATCGGTATTCTGGAATATCAGTTACTACGACCGCTACTATTTCGAGAGCATATTCGGCGAATTCCGTTTCCCAGATGGTGAGAAACCACACTGGGACTCGCTCAACTGGTTGCAAAAGCGTTTCATGAAGTGGTTCAACCAGGAGCGGCTGCGTTCGGTGCTTACTTTCCCTGTCGAAACGATGTCGCTCCTCAGCGAGAACGGTGATGTGAAGGACAAAGAGTACGCCGAGTTCACGGCTGAGATGTACGCCGAGGGGCATTCGTTCTTCACCTACCTGAGCGACAATGCCGATTCGCTTGCCTCGTGCTGCCGTTTGCGCAACGAGATTACGGACAACGGCTTTAGCTACACGCTTGGTGCCGGCGGCGTAAGTACGGGTTCGAAGAGTGTGCTGACTATCAATCTCAACCGCACCATCCAGTACGCCGTGCGCCAAGGTATGTCGTACCAGACCTATGTAGAGCAGGTAGTGGACTTGATGCACAAAGTGCAGTTGGCATACAACGAGAACCTCAAACATTTGCAGAACCAAGGCATGCTGCCACTGTTCGATTCGGGTTTCATCAATATCAACCGTCAATACCTCACCATAGGCGTGAACGGATTGGTCGAAGCGGCTGAGTTCCTCGGCATATCAATCAACGACAACTCCGAATACGAGCATTTCGTACAAGAGATATTGGGCATTGTGGAGCGACTCAATAAGTCGTATCGCACGAAAGAGGTGATGTTCAACTGCGAGATGATTCCTGCTGAGAATGTGGGCGTTAAGCACGCTAAGTGGGACAAAGAAGATGGCTATCAGGTGCCGCGCGACTGCTACAACAGTTACTTCTATATAGTAGAGGATTCATCGCTCAATGTGCTGGACAAGTTCCGTCTCCACGGGCGCAAATATATTGAGCACCTGACGGGTGGTTCGGCGCTGCACTGTAATCTCGAGGAGCACCTCTCGCAGAAGCAGTACCGTAACCTGTTGCGCGTGGCGGCACAGGAGGGGACAAACTACTTCACATTCAATATCCCAAATACCGTCTGCAACGATTGTGGACACATCGATAAACGGTACTTGCACGAATGCCCCGTTTGCGGCAGTAAGAATTTGGACTACCTGACGCGTATCATCGGTTATTTGAAACGCATCAGCAACTTTTCCGAACCAAGACAGAAGGAAGCACAACGCCGCTTCTATGCCACAATGAAAGAAGACGCATAAATGGAGGATAAAAGTAAGGTTCACGATAGTCTGAAGCAATATACTTTGTTCCTTTCGGACTATGCGGTATGCCTGCTCGGCGCAGGAGTACATACGACACGAATTGTTCGCAATACGTGTCGTATTGCTGCCTCTTGGGGCGTGAAAGCCGAGATGACCGTGCTGCACAAGACACTCAACCTAACCCTCTCGTCCGCAGACGGGCAGCACACCTATAATAAGGTGTCTACCATTCAGCCGCGTGCCATCAGTTTCCGGCTGAATACCGACCTCAGTAAGTTGAGTTGGGACGCTTATGATCAGCACTTTACGGTGGACGAGATGTGGAGTCGCTATCGTGCTATTCTCACCCATGCCAAGATAAACGATTGGGAAGTTTTGGTACTGGTCGGGTTCGCCAATGCGGCGTTCTGCGGACTTTTCGGTGGGGATATTTGGGCGTGTATGTTCGTGGCAGCCGACACTTGGATAGGTTATGCGCTTAAGATTGGCATGTTGCGCAAGCACGCCAACGCTTTTGTGGTGTGGTTCTGTTGTGCGTTCCTCTCGTCGATGATTGCCTCTCTTTGCGGTTTCCTGCATCTGGGCACTACGCCCGAGATAGCCATCGCTGCCAGTGCGCTCTATCTCGTGCCCGGTGTGCCGCTGATTAACAGCGTGATAGACACTATCGAGGGGCATGTGTTGACGGGTTTTGCCCGACTGATAGACGCCGTGTTGCTGATTGGCAGCCTCGCTCTCGGTCTGCTTGCCACTACGCTGCTCGTGGGGTAGGGAGAATGTATGAATTAATGCAGTTGCAATAAAGTTAATAGATGTGTCCTTGGGCTCTTCCCGGGGGCGTGGGTGTCCTCACCCGCGTGAGCCGTAAGGCTCAGTTGACTATACTATCAATCGTTTACAACTATATAAAGGAGATTTACCGCAATAGTTGTAATTAAGTATTGCACATAGATATGGATATTTTGTTTGCATTATTGAAAGACGGTGTGTTGGCAGCCATTGCGGCGGTAGGTTTTGCCGTTATCTCCGACCCACCGCGTAAGACCATTGCTTTTGCCGCACTGCTGGCGGCCGTTGGGCATGTTATTCGCTATAGTCTTACCCATTTTGCCCATTTCGACCTGATGACGGCTTCGTTCTTTGGCGCATTGGCGATAGGTTTCTGCTGTTTGGGGTTCGCCTATTGGCTTCATTGCCCTACTACCACGCTCTATATACCTGCGCTGCTGCCGATGATTCCGGGCATGTACGCTTATCGTACCATCTTCGCCATCACGCAGTTTATGCAGTGTGCAGCCAACTCTACCGAGGCGATGCACTATATGCTCGAGGTCTTCACCAACGCCATGGTTACTTTTGCCGTCGTCTTTGCCTTGGCGGTCGGGGCAACGCTGCCGACACTGCTCTTGCGCCGCTGGTGTTTCCAGATGACCCGCGATAATAAGAAAGGAATTAAAGATATTTTCACCCGTTGATAGGGTATGGAGGAGTAGGGGCTTTTTCCCTGTTCGTCCCCTGATGTTACCCTGTTCTTGCGTTGCCTTTATAGGGAGGATATAGGGAGGATACAATGATGTTGCGTTACGCAGATTACGATATTGTTTTCCAAGAAGTGCCGGACGAGACGACGCTGGCACTCAATTTGAGCGGCTGTCCGCATCGTTGTAAGGGCTGCCATAGTCCCCAACTTTGGGAGGAGATAGGCGAAGAACTGACCCCTGCGGCGTTGGATAAGTTGCTCGCCGTCTATCCTTATGTTACTTGTGTGGGGCTTATGGGCGGTGATGCGGACCTTGATGCGGTGTTGCGTATGGCACACTATGTTCGCAGCAAGGGGCTACGGGTGGCGTGGTATACGGGGCTTGCTCAATTGCCCGGCGGTTGGGACATTGATGCGTTCGATTTTATCAAAGTCGGTCCTTATATCGAATCGCTCGGCGGGTTGAAGAGCAAACTCACCAATCAGCGGTTTTATGCCGTTCTCGACCATACGCTCCACGACTGCACCTCCCGCTTTTGGCACTAACCCCTTGTGTACATCGAGAAAAAAGTGTACCTTTGCAACGCATTTGAAAACGCATAGGGGACTTCTATAAATTACTTTGTAGTGATTTTTGAATTTTTGGATAGCAGATGCTTGATTTGAACGAGGGAGCATTCGGGTTCCCTTCAAATCTTTGATTTTAAGGGTGAGAGTGCGGGCATTGTGACTGAGTGAGAATCAAGTAGATGCAGCCAAAAAACAAAAAGCGCACAAAAGTATTTATAGTCCTGTATTTGAAGGATTTATTACAAAACGGGGAATTATAGTAGTCCCCTTCGACAATGGCAAAAATACTGGTGATTGACGATGAGCGTCCTATTCGCAATACGCTCAAAGAGATTTTGGAGTTCGAAGGCTATCAGGTAGATACGGCAGAGAACGGGCTGAAAGGGGTCGAAATGGCACGCAAAGAGTCCTACGACCTTATCTACACCGATGTCAAGATGCCCGAGATGGACGGCATGGAGGTGTTGGGTGCGCTGAAGAACCCTGTTGCCCCCGATGAGATGGTGGACAGTCCCGTGGTGATGATTTCGGGGCATGGTACGGTAGAGACTGCAGTCGATGCGCTTAAAAAAGGTGCGTACGACTTTATCGAGAAACCCCTCGACCTCAATCGCTTGCTCGTCACAACTAAGAACGCCCTCGAACACAAGGATTTGCGTGCCGAGGTGGGGCGTGGACGGCAAGAGATTAGTACCCTCCGCAAAAAGGTGGCGCAGAAGAGCAGCCGTATGATAGGGGAGAGTAGTGCCATTGCGCATGTGCGTGAGATAGTCGAGAAAGTTGCCCCCACCGAGGCGCGTGTGCTTATTACGGGTTCTAACGGTACGGGCAAAGAGGTCGTTGCACACTTGCTCCACGAGGGCAGCCCCCGTGCCGACAAGCCTATGATAGAGGTCAACTGTGCCGCTATCCCGAGTGAACTGATTGAGAGTGAACTCTTTGGGCATACAAAAGGCTCTTTTACGGGGGCGATTAAAGACCGCACCGGCAAGTTCGAACAGGCAGACGGTGGTACACTTTTCCTCGACGAGATAGGCGATATGTCCTTGGCAGCGCAGGCAAAAGTGCTGCGGGCGTTGCAGGATAACGAGATTACCCGTGTCGGCAGCGACAAACCTATTAAGGTCAATGTGCGTGTTATCGCCGCCACCAACAAGGATTTGCCCAAGGAGATTGCTGCGGGGCATTTCCGTGAAGACCTCTTTCATCGCCTTAATGTCATTCCTATTCATGTCCCCGATTTGGACGACCGTAAGGACGATATTCCGTTGCTTATTAGTTTTTTTGCCGAACAGATATGCGGTGAGCAAGGGCGTCCTACGAGTGCCTTCTCCGAGGAGGCGGTCGAGGCGTTGCAAGCCCGTAAGTGGACGGGCAATATCCGTGAACTGCGTAATGTGGTCGAGCGTCTGATTATCCTTGCGGGCAATCGCATCGAGAAATCCGATGTGGATATCTATGCGTAGTTGAGATCAGTTGGAGGTTGATAGTTGATAGTTTAGTGTAGTTGAAAGTTGATCGTTTGATAGGTTGGTATTACAGGAACTTCATATACTGAATTACAAGAATATCCGTGAGGCGCAGTTACACTTTGCGGACAAGCTGAATTGTTTTGTGGGGCTCAACGGGCAGGGGAAAACCAATGTCCTCGACGCTATTTACTTGCTGAGTTTTGCCAAGTCTGCCTATTGCAGTACCGATTCGGCAGCCATTACGCACACCGAAGATATGGCGCTCGTGCAGGGTACTTATTTGCCCGACGCACCTTCGCCTATTGACGATGAGGCGTTGACTATCTCGTGTGGGCTTAAGCGCGGGCAGAAGAAGCAGTTCCGTCGTGGTAAGAAAGAGTATCGCCGCCTGATAGACCATATCGGTTTGCTGCCGTTGGTTATGGTCAGTCCGCAGGATAGTGCGTTGGTCGAAGATGGCAGCGAAGAGCGTCGCCGTTTCATGGATATTGTTATTTCGCAGTGCAATAAGACCTATCTCGAGCAACTGACGGCGTACAACTCGCTCCTGAAACAGCGCAATGCACTGCTCAAACAGTATGCCGACAGCGATGCGAACACTGTTCCGTGGGACTTCTTCGAGGTACTCGAACTGCAGATGACGCCCTATGCTCTGTCTATCTATCACGCTCGTGAGCAGTTCATCGCCTCTTTTGTCCCTCTCTTTCAGGACATCTACGAGCAGATTTCGGGCGGTGCGGAAGCAGTCTCTCTCGCCTACAAGAGTCAACTCCGGGAGCGTAACCTCGCTGAGGCGTTTGTTTGTACCCGTTCGCGCGATTTGATACTCGGTTGGACGAGCCAGGGCGTACATAAGGACGAACTTGAGATGTCATTGGGCGACTATCCCCTCAAGCGTGTGGCGTCGCAGGGGCAGCAGAAGACTTATCTGTTGGCAATGAAACTGGCGCAGGCACTCTATCTCGGCAAACCGATTCTGCTCTTGGACGACATCTTCGATAAACTCGACAGTGAGCGGGTGGAGCGTATTGTGCGTCTTGTCAATTCCGACCGTTTCGGGCAGATATTCATTACCGATACCGACCGCCAGCACCTTACGGACATTCTTCGTCCCAATACCGAGGCACGCCTCTTCTATGTCGAAAACGGAACGATTCTACTGCAGTGAAAAAACTTCTCTTTATACTCTTCTGCGTCTGTGCCATCCTTCCTCTCTCTGCGCAAGATCGTATTGCCTTCCGTGGGGCGTGGATAGCCACCGTGGCAAATATCGACTGGCCTACGCCCGAGGCGGTGGGGCATACCGACTTGCAGCAGGCGGAGATGCTCTTCCTGCTCGATTCGCTCTCTGCCATTGGGATTAACACCATTGTTTTTCAGGTGCGTCCCACTTCGGATGCTTTCTATCTCTCGGAGTTAGAACCTATCAGCGGTTGGCTTACGGGGGCGCAAGGCCGTTGGGGCGAGCAGGAGGCGTGGGATCCGTTGGAGTTTGTTGTCAAGGAGGCACACCGCCGGGGTATGGCAGTCCATGTCTGGCTCAATCCTTATCGGGTCAACCTCAGTAAGACGCCTATTACGCTGCTGTGGCAAAACCATATCTATCAGTCGAAAAAAGACTGGTTCTGGCAGTATAACGGGCAGTGGTATTTCGACCCGGGGCTCAACGAGACGCGCGATTGGATATGTATGGTGGTCGAGGACATTGTCAGTCGTTACGACATCGAGGGTATCCACATGGACGACTATTTCTACCCCTATCCCGTAGCGAACCAGACTATCCCCGATGCCAAGACTTTTGCCCGTTACCCCCGTGGTTTCGACAATATAGAAGACTGGCGGCGCGACAATGTCAATCGGGTGATTCGGGAACTTCATACGGCGATTAAGTCTATCAAACCCGAGGTGGAATTTGGTATCTCGCCTTTTGGCGTGTGGCGCAACCAGAGCCGTGATTCGCTCATGGGCAGTGCCACTCGTGCGGGGCTGACCAACTACGACGACCTTTATGCCGATGTGCTGCTTTGGATGCGTGAGGGTTGGATAGATTATGTCGTCCCGCAACTCTATTGGGAGATAGGTAAGCCCATTGCCGACTACGAGGTGTTAGCGCACTGGTGGGCGGAGCATACTTATGGTTGCAAACTCTATATGGGTATGGCACCCTACCGTTTGGAGGGTAAGAAAGAGGCACCTGCTTGGCGTACGGGCAATGAGATTAGTCGTCAAATGCGTCTCAACCGCACCATCCCCGAGATTACGGGCGAGTGTTTCTATTCCACCCGTCCGCTTCTCCGCAATCCCCGCCATGTTTGCGACTCCATCCGCATGTTCTACCGAACAGAGTGTAGCGATAGGTCCCGATAGATCTTGAGAAAATAGACGGCTGCTCGTGTATCGGGCAACCGTCTATTCCTTTCCTTTCTTTTCTCTGTTTACTCCACCTCAACACCCATAGTGGTGTAAGTTCTCTCGCCGCGCTCTATCAGCACTTGTCCGTTGCGGACTACTTTCAGCGGAATGGTACGACCTAATAGTCATTTTGGACTTAATAATCATTTGGGGGCTATAGGTCATTTTGCAGTCTGCAAAAAGGTAGAACCTCTCTAATAGTCATTTTGCAGTCTGTTTTGTATATCTTCCATATATTGGACTAATTCCAATGTTTACGCGGCTCCCCAAGCCGCATACTACGCAATCCCCAAATTAGGATGTTTAGGGTTTAACTGCTTCAACTAATCGACTTTTTGAGGTGGTTAATGCTTCGTTTGCATATAGTGCTGCTGCGATAAAGTTAACAGAGGTATCCTTTGGCTCTACCTGGGGGCGTGGGTTGTGGACTAAGGTATTCTTGCTCACTCCACTGGGGTTCGCTCGTTAGGAACACCCCACTGCGCGGTGCTTGCGGGGACCCCGTTTGGACACTCAGTGTGCTGCGCACACCCGTCCTCCGCTTCACCTCACCCGCGGGGCGTAGCCCTTTGACGATATTATGCAGAGTCCACCACGCCAACCTCAAAAGTTTCCTGCTTACTCATCTTCCGCTACAGTAGTTTTCAAATCAAATAATCAAGAATACGTATAAATGCATAAATATCAACTATTTACGACTGCATAGTTGCGGTTTATCGCGACAGTAGTATGAATTAGTAGCAATAGTTGTAAATTTAGTTACGAGATTCTTGTGAGTTAGTTGTATATATCATCGGCAAAGGTACAACGAAAAGAGCAGATATGCAACTTTTGCGGAGAAAAAGCGCATTATTCACCGCAAATTTGCGGAGAATAGAACCGCAATGCGCAATAGGAATAGGATAGGCTGCCGTTTTTGGTTCCATTAATGACCGTTAAAAGGTCGTTAAAAATTGGGCAGTGTTTTTCTCCGTTAATGACCATTAAAAGGTCATTAAAGACTATGCTTTTTACTCCATTAATGCCCATTAAAGAGCCATATAAAGGCTGTGCAGGATAAATAGATGGGTGCAGGGATAGGTGTTGGTTGAGCATAAAAACAATAGGGCAGACATGCGGATTGACATATCTGCTCTATTGAAAACTACTGCAATACAAATAGGTTTGCTATAGCAGGTTATCTATGGTATGGCACAGATGTCCGATTGGGTTAGTTTCGTCTTACCCAGCCACGACCGGAATTGGTGGAATAGTACAGTCCGTTCGAAGTCTGCGCTAATAGTTCTCTTCCGCCGTCCATAAGCGTCAGGAAGTTGCCGCAACTTGTTCCTGTATAGCGACTTACCCATCCACGCCCCTCGTTGGTGGAATAGTAAATACCCTTGCTGGTGGCTGCGATAATCTCTGCACCATAAGGCAATAAATCACGAAAAGTACCGCAATTCGTACCCGTATAACGGGTTACCCAACTGCGACCTTGTGTAGTAGAATACTCGATGGTATTCTTGGCAGGGTTGATGCGTATCAACTCCTTGCCCGTGTTAATCATTTGTGGCATAATCTTTTATGTTTTTTGTTCTCCGTTCTCGGTTGAAAACGGTTTGGCTGCTGTTACAATAGTTGGTTGAAATAGTGGCGGAACTTGTCAAGACCACTATACCATTGGCGTGATGAGGGATGATAGGGGTTAATCAAGGCAATGGCATGGCGCACACGAGGCACTTGGATATGGCATACATAGCCCTCCGTGTCGGACAGTTCCTGCTTGTCAAGCAGATAGGGGTTCTGCTCCTTAAGGCGCGAATGTATCGTGCTACCCCAGATAACCACAATGTCCGGTTGCAACGCTTCGAGTGTTTCTATGAACGCAAGGAAATCCCGCTCCGAGAGGTCGCTTGGACGGGTATCTCGGTAGTTGGTCGGCTCGGCAGGCAACATGAATTGCACATAGTTGGTAAAAGCCAGGTAGTCCCACACTTTGGCGGCGTCGTTCGTCGGCAGAAAGTCCTGTATGCCTTGCGAGAAATTGAGGTAAGTACGTGGCATATCGTCCACACAATAGGTCGGCTCGTTGTGCAACTGCTTGCCTGCCACAAGATACGGCGGGCATAGACGGTCGTATTTCGACGAGTCTTTGTGTGCCACACTCGTGCAGTCCGCATAATACGGGCAGTGGATTTCGTTGCAATAGAAACTCGCTCCCAACACAAGCACTCGCTTGCCGCGAATGCCTGTTTGGTAACGGTTACCTACATAGGGGTGAAAGAATTGATTGGGCATAGATGAGATAGGTGTTATGGCATTACTTATCATACTGCGGTTCTATTTCAACCTCAGTCCCATTAGATGAAACTTTGATTTTACATCCTTTGTGAATTCCGTATGCAGTAAGAGCAGTGCCACATGTAATGCCCAAAATAATAGCCAACTCTGTAGCAGAAATTGTTGCTGTAAGTCCTGCGACAGCACCACTTGCTAAAAGTCCAATAGCAGACGCTCCTGCGGTAAATGGTATGGCAGCAGCAGATAATACAGCAGTAGCTATGCCTGCTATAATTGCCCCTTTCTTTTGTTTGCGTTTTTTGATAAATGGCTTGGCAGCATCCCCTTTGCACAGAATTTTCGGTTCGTGGGCTTTTAGAGCCTCTTTTAGTTCTTCTTGTGTATAAACAGTTTTCATTGCTTAAATTAATTATTAATTACTAGTTAGAATTCTTCATCATCTCCGGGACGACTATCTTCATCCGGATACATCATTTCGTACAACTCTTCAATTGTCGGTTCTTCAAAGTTTTCTTCTTCACTATCTGCCCAAAACCGGAGCAGTGGAGAATGTTTTTGTAAAGCAAAATTGTGTTTCATAATCTGTGTTGTTTTTAGATTCAACTGCAAAGATACGGCAACTTACTGCCATAACTCTGCAGTCGGGAGAAGAAAATTACTTTTTCTCTTCTTTTTTCTCGGGAATATTCGCATTTACAGTTGTTGCGATAGTAGCAACAGCAGTGGCTGCTGTTGCCAGCCATTTTGTGATTTTTTTCCAGTCTGCCATAGTTTTAGTGATTTTATGAGCGCAAGGCTCGGTTAATATATAAGGTGAATTGATATTCGGTCTGTTTGGATATATTTTCTTTGACTATATGTGTTGATAGGTATGTAGGAAATAGGTATATACACGAAAAAAGCGTGAACTTTCGTTCGCAGTATTTGATTTTTCTGAGGTCTTCGACTACCTAACGTATTCAAATATATGCACAAAAGCCCACGCCCAAAGCGTGAGCGTCAATCGGCTTGTGCTTGAATACGTTTTTTGTTTCCCTAAAAAGTGTCGAAGTTTTCAGAAAAATCAAGACCCGCTGTATAACGCTTTATGTATATGTCTTTGCACCGCCTATCGGTGCGGGGGTATTATCATAGGCAAATGTGTGTTATAATTTGCTGCAAAAATACTATATTAT
>CAVEXR010000058.1:0-12936 GCA_963619585.1 Azospirillum sp. CAG:239 | reverse complement strand
ACGCTGAAAAGTAGTACGAAAGTATTCATATGTATCGGTTATGTATCGGTTATGTGTCGGTTATCCTATACGCCGGTCTCGAGACACATACGAAAAAAAACACTTCCTCTGCGTTGCACTCTCTATGCTGTACAAGACAAAAACCTGCTCCATATAGGACACAAAACTACTCCATATAGGATAGAACCCTACGACGCATAGGATAGACCCATACTCTGTATAGAACAAAAAACTACTCCATAGAAGGCAAAGACCTACGACGCATCGGATAAAGACTTACTCCATATAGGGCAAAACTCTACGACGCATAAGACAAAATTAGGGTGCCTATTTGTACATTCAAGAAAATAGTCGTACCTTTGTGCGATTTTAATCAACGGAAAATACAACGGATAAAGCAATACAGTATCATGGAAAAACAGAATGTCGTTGTGCGCTTCTGCGGAGACTCCGGAGACGGAATGCAACTGACCGGCAACCTCTTCTCCTCCCTAAGCGCCATACTCGGCAATGAAATCTCTACCCTGCCCGACTTCCCCGCGGAAATACGCGCTCCACAGGGTACACTCGGCGGCGTATCGGGCTTCCAAGTAAACATAGGACACGGCGTCTACACCCCAGGCGACAAAGCCGACGTACTGGTGGCAATGAATGCTGCCGCGCTGAAAGTCTGCACATTAGGCTCGAAATTCAATCAGCCCGATGCACGCTACAACGAGGACGAGGCACTCTACTCCCGACACGCCGTAGTACTGGTAGACACAGACGCTTTCACTCCCAAAGACCTCGAGAAAGCCCTCTACCGCACGGACAACCCCTTCACGGAATTGGGCATCCCCGAGACGGTGCAGATAGTTCCCGTGGCACTCACCACGCTGACCAAAGAGGCACTGAAAGACGCCGGCTTGGACAACAAGGCCGTACTCAAATCACGCAACATGTTCGCCTTTGGCGTGGTCTGCTGGCTCTTCGACCGACCCATAGACCAAGCCATACACTTCCTCGAACAGAAATTCAAGAAGAAGCCCGCCCTAATAGCACCGAACATAAAGGTGCTGACGGACGGCTACAACTACGGGCAGAACCTGGCTCTATCCGTAGCGCAGATACACATTCCCTCCGCCGCCGACGCACCCCTGCCACACGGCACCTACACCGCCATAGCAGGCAACAAAGCCACGGCGTGGGGACTGATTGCAGCCGCCGAGAAAGCAGGCAAGCAACTGTTCTTAGGCTCGTACCCCATCACCCCCGCCACCGACATCATGCACGAACTGACGGCACGCAAAGAACAAGGCGTGGTAGTGGTTCAGGCCGAGGACGAGATAGCCGGCGTATGCACCGCCATAGGGGCGGCTTTTGCGGGCGACCTCGCCTGCACCTCCACCTCAGGACCCGGGCTGTCGCTCAAATCGGAGGCCATAGGACTCGCCGTAATGGCCGAGTTGCCGCTGGTGGTCATCGATGTACAGCGTGGCGGCCCCAGCACGGGACTGCCGACGAAGACCGAACAGACCGACCTGCTGCAAGCCGTCTACGGACGCAACGGGGAATGCCCCGCCGTAGTACTGGCTGCGTCCACCCCCGCGAACTGCTTCGACTACGCCTACGAGGCATGCCGAATAGCCCTGGAGAACATGACGCCCGTCATCCTGCTGACCGACACCTACCTGGCGAACGGCTCGTCGCTCTGGCGGCTGCCGCGCCTCGCCGACCTGCCCGAGATACACCCGCAAGGCGTACCCGAAGACCTGCGAGGACACTACAACCCCGCCCTGCGCGACGAACGAGGGGTGCGCTATCAGGCGTTCCCCGGCATGGAAGGCTACGAACACCGCAACATGGGCCTCGAACGGGATAAGGAGAAAGGCACGATTTCGACCAACCCCGAAAACCACCAAGCCATGATTCTCGCCCGAAAACACAAGATAGAACAGATAGCCGACCATATTCCGTCCCTGCAAACAGAAGGGAACACGGAGAGCGACACGCTGCTCGTGGGCTGGGGAAGTACCGAAGGACACCTGCGTGCCGCCGCACGGGAACTCGGGTGCGCACTGGCGCAATTCCACTACATCCACCCGCTGCCGAAGAACACCGCCGAGGTGCTGGGACGCTACCGCCGCATCGTAGTCTGCGAACTAAACAGCGGACAATTCGCCTCGCTGCTGCGGGCTGCCGTACCCGGTATACACCTGGAACAGTACAACGAGATGATGGGACAGCCCTTTGCCGTAGAACGGATTGTGGAGGCACTGCACAAGACCTCCCCAACCCCTCCGACAGAGAAACAAACAGATAACAAAGACTACTAACCCCAAGACCTCCCCAACCGCGTTAATCCCCCTAAAGGAGGGACATCAGATACTCTGACTGTTTCCTCTCTAATGGTTTTTGGGGAGGCGGATTCGCAATACCACTTATGGAACCTACTGATTTTAAGTCTGACCAATATGTGCGCTTCTGCCCCGGCTGCGGCGACCACGCCATCTGCGCCGCCCTGCAAAAAGCCATGGCAGAAATAGGCGTACCCAGACACCAAGTTGCCGTAATCTCGGGAATAGGCTGCTCGAGCCGTATGCCACACTACCTGAGCCCCTACGGATTCAACACCATCCACGGGCGCGGAGGCGCTGTAGCCACGGGAGTGAAGACCGCCCACCCCGAATTGAGCGTATGGCAGATGTCGGGCGACGGCGACTGCCTTGCCATTGGCGGCAACCACTTCATCCACGAGATACGACGGAATGTAGACCTGAACATCTGCCTCTTCAACAACCGTATCTACGGACTGACCAAGGGACAATACTCGCCCACCTCACCGCGCGGCTTCGTCTCTAAATCAAGCCCCTACGGCACCGTGGAGCGGCCATTCGTCCCCGCCGAACTCGTACTCGGCGCACGGGGGACTTTCTTCGCCCGCACACTCGATGTGGATATGCCGACGACAGTGGATTGCATGGTGCAAGCCCATCGGCACAAGGGGGCAAGCGTGATAGAATGCCTGGTGAACTGCGTCATCTTCAACAACGGCACACATAGTTGGATAGCCGACCGAGAGGAGCGTGCCGACCGCGCCATCGTCCTCCGGCACGGGGAGAAAATGGTCTTCGGCAATGCGCACGACAAGGGGCTGGCACTCGACTACTCCGCCGGTGTGCTGCCCCGCCTGATAGTAGTGGCGGCAGACGACCCGCGCGTACTGGTACACGACGCACACGAATCCGACCCCACCCTACACCGTATGCTCGCACTCATGGGGCAAGAGCGGTATATGGAAGTCGGGGACAACGGGGACGCCGCAGGTTCTACATATTCCACCTCGAACGAGTTGCCGATAGCCCTCGGCGTGATACGCGATGTAGAGGCGGACTGCTACGACCAAGCCGTCCATCGACAAATAGAACAAGTGCAGGCACAAAGCAAGATACACACCTTCGACGAACTCGTAGGGACAGTGGAGCAGTGGGAGATGTAGTATACAATGCATAATGCTTTGCGTATTTCAAAAAAAAGTTGTACCTTTGCCGCCCGAAAGAAATTATAGTACGACAAGAGATATGAAATACAACTGGACATTTGCCAATGTGGGAGGGACGACACGAGTAAAAATACACTCGGGGGAAGATATTCGCCACCTCGCAGACTTAGACCAAAAGATGTGGACCGTACTCTCCTGCCCCACCACGGGACTCGAGATAGACGACGAGAGCCTCCACCTGATGGATATTGACGGCGACGGGAAACTGCGCGTCGTAGAAGTGATAGAGAACGCCAACTGGCTCTGCCAAGTACTACGCACACCCGACACCCTGCTTGCAGGGACGGACTGCCTTGCCATCGCCGACATCGCCGACGAGAGCCTGCGCGCGGTGGCAGAGCAAGTGGCAGGCAAAGAGAAGAGCGTCAACCTGGCTGCGGTAAACGCCGCCATTGCCGGGGTTACGATAGACGCACAGGCTGCACCCGCTGCGCCATACCCTGCCGATGTCATCGCTGCTTACAAAGCCAAGCAAGCCGAGTACACCGCCTACTACGAGCAGGAGAAACTGCAGAAAATAGGGCTCGCCACCATTGCCGAAGACGCAGTGCGCCCCGGTATGACGGAAGACGAGTTCAAGAAAATGGGCGAGGCTATCGCTGCCTACGAGGCAGGCACGGCGGCCGCCAACGATGCCAATGCCGCTGCCACGGCGGCTGCACAGGCTGTCTATCAGCCCCTGCGTCGACTGCTGTTGCTGCACCGTGACTTCTACCGTCTGCTGCGTAACTTTGTTACTTTTGAGGACTTCTATGACCGCAACGCTGCGCCCGCCATTTTCCAGGTCGGGCGACTGATAATCGACCAACGCGAATGCACGCTCTGTATGCGTGTGAGCGACATGGCGAAGCAGGATTTGCAGGCAGGACAGAGCGGAATGTACCTCATCTACTGCGACTGCGAGAGCAAGAAACTGGGCAAGAAAATGCAGATCGTAGCCGCCATGACGGTGGGCGACATACGCAACCTGCGGGTGGGCAAGAACGCCCTCTTCTACGACAACGAAGGCAACGACTGGGACGCAGTGGTAACGAAGATAATCGACAACCCTATCTCTATCAGTCAGGCATTCTGGAGCCCGTACCGCAAGTTCGGTAACTGGGTAACCGACCTCATCAACAAATCCGCTGCGGAGAAAGACACCAAGGCATTCAGCGACTTCACCAACAAGATACAAGAAGACACCGCCAAGACACCGACCGCCGAAGAGAAGAGCAAACCACAGGCATTCGATATTGCCAAGTTCGCCGGTATCTTCGCTGCCATCGGTATGGCCGTGGGCTATATAGGCGCATTCTTCACCTCTGTGATAGGTGGTTTTGCGGCACTCAAATGGTGGCAGGACATCTGCGCCGTGCTCGGGCTGCTGCTCGTCATCAGCGGGCCTGCCATGATAATGGCGTGGATTAAACTCCGCAAGCGCAACCTCGCACCGATACTGAACGCCAATGGTTGGGCGGTCAATGCCGATGCCATCGTGAGCGTAGTCTTCGGCAATACGCTGACCCAGCAAGCCCAATTCCCGCTCCTCAAACTCATCGACCCGAAAGCAGCCAAAGGACTTGCCACCTGGAAGAAATGGGTCATCTCGTTGAGCGCAATAGTAGTCGTTCTCCTGGGGTTGTGGCTGGGTAACCTGCTCGCTTGGTGCAAGTTAGAGAGCCCGCTGCCCTGCTTCGACAAGACGAAGACAGAGCAAGTAGAGGCTGTGCCGAGCGTAGACGAGCCTACTCCCGCACCCGTCATAACAGAGGAGGGGCAGAACTAATGCGGCACACTACAATTTGGGCAAGAGGCATGGTTTGTCTCCTGCTCTTTTTGTTACCATATATACTGACCGCCGCCCCACGCAAGCGGACAAAGAGCCGTGCGGCAGTGCAAGAAGAGGCAGTGGTGGACACGCTCGCCACCGCAGCCGCGGACACCTCGGCGCTCTATGACGGCGAGGGCGACGAACCCCGCTCGCTCGACGAACTCGATGTAGAGCAAGTGGGTATACCCGAGTGGCTACAGACGCATATCGTGGGCGATACACTCTATGTGGGTTGTGCTGAAGACATGCTGCCGCGCCGACTGATAGTGGTAACCAACGAAGGCGAGTGTCTCTACAAACTCATGCCTGCCGCACAACTGAGCATGGCGAACATGGAACACCCCGCCGACAGTATCTACAAGCATATTTGGACGAGTGCACATGTGAACCCTTATCATACACCTATCGACTCGCTGCAGGACAGCATTCGGATAGACATGCGGGGGTTCTGTATGCCCGTATTCCTCACGCACGCAGACTCTATAGGTGAGCGACCGCTGCGGGGCTATACAACCTCGAAGTTCGGTTTCCGCCGCTATCGTTTCCACTACGGCACAGATGTCAAAGTACAGATAGGCGACTCTATCCACGCCTCCTGGGACGGACAAGTGCGCATCGTCGGCTGGGATCCGAAAGGGTACGGTTACTATGTCGTTATCCGCCACCCGAACGGCTTCGAGACCGTCTATGGACACCTCTCTCGCCCGCTCTTTGACGAAGGAGAGCCTATCTATGCGGGCGAGGTTCTTGGGCTTGGCGGTAACACGGGACGCAGCACGGGCAGCCACTTACACTACGAAATACGCTACCTTGGGAATGCCATCAACCCCGAGTTGTTGGTGGACTTTGGTGCGAACCGCCTGTGTTACCCCGAGGAGTACCTTATCACAAAGAAAGGCACCTACGGGCACAGCACGGAGTTGAAAGCCATACAGCAAGCACAGTACCACCGCGTGAAACAGGGCGACACTCTCGGTGCTATCGCTCGCCGCTACCACACGAGTGTCAGTACGCTATGCCGACTGAACCGCATTAAAGAGACAACTCTCTTGCAGATTGGGCAGAAAATACGCGTGAGGTAAGACCTCCCCAGCCCCTCCATAGGAGGGGATGACAGAGCATTTGAAGTCATTATACACTTTGTCTGTTGTATGGTACAAGTTACCACCTAATGGGCTTACAGAGTGTTTGAAACCTTTATACACCTATATATCGAAATCCTTAAACATTCTCTGATGTTCCCCTCTCTGAGGGGGACGGTGGAGTTACCAATGAAGACCATACCATGAAACACACATTCCTGCTACTCGGGGCGGCACTATGCGCACTCAGCATTCACGCCCAAGTAACCACCATTCCCGCCATTGTACAGAAAGGCTACACGGGCGAAGTAACCATTGTTTTCAACCCCAACGAGGGGAACCAAGGGATGGCGAAAGCCACCGCCTGCTATGCCCACACGGGTATTACCTACGACGGCAAGCAATGGCAGCAGACCGGCAATTGGCGCGACGGCAAGGACAAATACAAGATGACTAAAAACGCCGACGGCAATTGGGAACTGAAGATTACCCCCAATATGTATGCCTACTATGGTGTTTCGACCTCGACGGAGATAACCCAACTCTGCTTTGTCTTCAACGACGGACCGAAGGGTTCTCTGGAGGGCAAGACCAAAGACGGCGGCGACATCTTTGTCAACCTTGCCGACAAGGGGCTTGCCGCTTCGATAGAGACCTCCATGACCGAGATAAGCAGCCCAGGCAGTACCGTCACGCTGACGGGTATCGCCACCCAAGAGGCAACGCTCACCCTCTCGCTCAACGGCAAAGAGGTCAAGACCGCCACCGCCACAAGCCTTTCCTATACCACCACTCTCTCGGCGGTAGGCGACTACCAATTCACACTGACCGCTACCGCAGACGGACAAAACGCCACGGCTACGGCTGCGACCTGCGTGCCTGCATCTCCCACTCGCAAGAACCGCCCCGCAGGCGTGCTGAACGGTATCTACTACAATGCCGACGACCAGACGGAGGTAACACTCTGCACCTACGCCGGCAGCAAGACCGCACCCGCACAGCATGTGTTCGTTGTCGGGGACTTTAACAACTGGACCATCAGCAACGACTATCAACTCTATCAGGCGACCGACAGTGCCTACTTCTGGACAACCCTGACGGGGCTGACCCCGCAAAAAGAATACGCCATGCAGTATGTCGTCATGCGGGCGGACGGGGAAATCAAATACATCTCCGACCTCTATTCGGAGAAACTGCTCCACCCCGACGACCAATACGAGCCACGCGCCCTTGACCCCGACCTGATGCCCTATCCGGAGAAAGGGCAAGGCTATGTGACGGTGATCGAGACGGGCAAGCAGCCTTTTGCATGGTCGGAGGCATCACTGAACTTCCAACGCCCCGACAAGAACAACCTCGTCATATACGAACTTTGGGTCTATGACCATACGCCCGCCCGCTCTATCGAAGGGCTGATGGAGCGTTTGGACTACCTCGAGAACCTCGGTGTGAACGCCGTGGAGTTGATGCCCGTCAACGAGTTCGACGGCAACAACAACTGGGGGTACTCGCCCAACCACTATTTTGCACTCGACAAAGCATACGGTACGCCGGAGCAATTGAAGACTTTCATCGATGCTTGCCACCAACGGGGTATCGCCGTTATACTCGATATGGTATTCAACCATGCCACGGGGCTGAATCCGATGAACAAACTCTATCCCTATGGCACAGACCTGAAAGAGAATCCGTGGTTCAATGTGACAGCCCCGCACCCGGATAATGTATACGAAGATTGGAACCACGACTTTGTGCCTGCACACACGATGTTCACCCGCGCGTTGCAATACTGGCTCACGGAGTATAAAATAGACGGCTACCGTATGGACTTGAGCCATGGTCTGTGCGGGGAGAAATACAACGCCGTGGAGAACCTGAAAGACTATTACGCCAAGGGGGTGCAGGCGGTGTCGAAAGATGCGTACTTCATTCTCGAGCATTGGGGCAACTCCATGGCAAGCGACCGTCCGAAACTGGTGGCGGCGGGCATGCTCTGCTGGCAGAATACCTGCAACGCCTACGAACAAACGGCTATGGGTTGGCTCAAAGACGGCGACAACCTCGGCGATGCGAACAAGGACGGCTATGTATCCTACTCGGAGAACCACGACGAGGAACGGGCTTTCTTCAAGGCGAAACAATGGGGCAACGGGGACATCCAAACCGACGAGAAGGTACGCCTTGGGCGTGTGCCGCTCAACATGGCGTTTCTCACCCTGCTTAACGGTCCGCACCTTTTCTACCACTATGCCGAACTCGGGTTCGATTACTCCAAATACCAGAACCGATACGGGCAGTGGGGTACGGACGGCAAAGACGCATACGGGATTACCGCCCAAGTAAATGAGGAGGTCAAGATGCAAGCCAAGTTCCGCCCCGAGCAGGCAGGTTGGTTTGAGCAAGGCTCTGCCCGTATGCAGGCATACCAAAAGACGGCGCAGGCGATACAGTTGCGCACGCGACTGCTGCCCGAAGTCTTTGCAGGCAACCCGACAGCCGCCACGCTCGGTAGTGGCAAAGCCGTCCGTTCCATTCAGTGGGGGTCGGATGTGTATGTCGTAGGCAATTTCTCTGCCTCGGCAACAGAGACCGCCACCCTGCCCGATGGCACATGGTACGACTACTACGCCGACGGGGCAAAAGAGAGCAACCATACGATTACGCTTGCGCCCGGCGAACTGAAAATATACACGGGCAAGCAACTGCGCCTGCCGAGCGTGCCGGACGGGTATTCGTTCGAGACGGACATCGACGAAGCAACAGACACCACCCCGTCGCCCAAGGCTGTAAAAGTACTGCGCAACGGGCAGATATACATTCTGCGCAACGGTGTGGGCTACGACTTGATGGGGCGTCGCCTCTTCGCCGAATAGCCGAGGGACGCACTACAAACCACACAGTATGATCGTTACTATCGACACACATTCCGGTTTTTGCTTTGGCGTTACGAGTGCCATCCAAAAAGCAGAAGAGTATCTCCGCCAAGGGGAACTCTTCTGCCTGGGTGATATTGTGCATAACGGGCAGGAGGTGGCGCGATTGGCTGCCCTCGGGCTCGAGACGATAGACTACGACGACCTGCGTACGCTACACCATGTGCGGGTGTTGTTGCGGGCGCACGGAGAACCGCCCAGCACCTACCGGATTGCGGCGGAGAACGGCATAGAGATTATCGATGCCAGTTGCCCCGTGGTGCTTCATCTCCAGAAACGCATACGCGAGACCTATCAACGCCTACGCGAGACAAACAGCCGGGGACAGATTGTCATCTTCGGCAAGAAAGGGCATGCCGAAGTCATCGGCTTGCAGGGGCAGACCAACGACACCGCCATTGTCGTCGAGCAGAAGGCGGACCTCGAGCAAATTGACTTCGGGCGGGCGGTATACCTTTTCTCGCAGACCACCAAATCCGTCGAGGAGTTCCACGCGCTCGTCGAGGCAATCGAGAGCCGTCTCAGCGAGGGGGTGGCATTCGAGTGGCATGACACGATATGTCGCAATGTGGCAGGTCGGGTAGAAAAAATTCGTGCCTTTGCCGCAGCCAACGACATCGTTATTTTTGTGGGCGGGCAAAAGTCCTCGAACGCCAAAGTACTGTTCCAACACTGCCAAGAAAGCAATCCTCGCACGATTTTTGTAAGTAGTGAAAGAGACCTCACTCCGGATATACTATGCCAATGCAGGCAGGCGGAACGCGTCGGGATATGCGGTGCCACTTCCACCCCGCTGTGGCTCATGGAAGAATGTAAGAAAAAAATAGAGCAGGGCGAACCCGACGAACCGACCTCCTTCCCCCTGCCCGAAACAGAGGGTATCCCTACAGAGGAAATCAGCAAGGGATGAGCAAGGGATACCGAAGGGATGAGCAAGGGATACCGAAGGGATGAGCAAGGGATACCGAAGGGATAGCGAAGATATAGACAGGGGGAATAAGGGGTAAATAAGGTACAAAAATCATATAAAACTAAATCATAACAATGGAGTACAAAATTAACACTATCGGTGTATTCACCTCGGGAGGTGATGCGCCGGGAATGAACGCTGCCGTACGCGCCGTAACACGCGCGGCCATCAGCAACGGTATCAAAGTAAAGGCCATCTATCGAGGCTACAAAGGCTTGATCGATGACGATATAAAAGAGTTCACCACACAGGATGTCAGCGACATCATCCAACGGGGCGGCACGATTATCAAGTCTGCCCGCTGCATGGAGTTCAAGACTCCCGAGGGACGAAAGCAGGCGTACGACAATCTGGTGAAAGAAGAGATTGATGCCCTCGTGGCGATCGGTGGCGACGGCACTTTCACGGGTGCGCGTATCTTCGCCCAAGAGTACAATGTGCCTATCATCGGCATTCCGGGTACGATAGACAACGACCTCTGGGGCACGGATACCACGATCGGCTACGACACGGCACTCAATACCATTATGCATTGCGTGGATATTCTGCGCGATACGGCATCTTCGCACGAGCGGGTGTTCCTGGTGGAGGTCATGGGGCGCGACGCAGGCTTTTTAACACTGAATGCCGCCATAGCCGCCGGCGCAGAGGCTGCCATTATCCCCGAGCGGGCAACCATTATGGAGCAGATAGAGGCGGCTATCGGTCAAGGGCGGCGCAAGAGTAAGAACTCGAGTATCGTGCTGGTGCAGGAGCATGCAATCGAAGGCGGTGCCAACGCCGTGGCAAAACTGATTGCAGAGGCACACCCCGAGTACAGCCCGCGCGTAACCATCCTCGGGCATTTGCAGCGTGGAGGTTCGCCTACGGCCGACGACCGTATTCTCGCATCGCGTATGGGTATTGCGGCCATCCAAGCCCTACTCGAAGAGCAGCGCAGTATTATGGTCGGCATTCAGAACGACGAGATTGTCTATGTGCCGATGATCAAAGCCATTAAGGAGAAGAAAGATGTCAAGGCGGACAAGTGGGACGCCATGAAAATACTCTCTATATAATTAGGAATTAGGAGTTAGGAATTAGGAATTAAAAAGCGGGGACACCTGTAGGTGTTTCCGCTTTTTGTATGGAGTGGGAGGCTATTTATTTGAACCCGAAGACGAAATAGACGGCGAGGATAAGACAGAGCGCCGCCACCAGATGGTTCCAACGGAGCGTGGTATGGAACGCTATGGCACTGAAAAGGACGAACACGGTCAGTGTGATAACCTCTTGTATTACTTTGAGTTGCATGAGCGAGAAAGGACCCCCGTTGCCCTCAAAGCCCAACCTGTTGGCAGGCACTTGCAGGCAGTACTCAAAGAAAGCGATACCCCACGACATGGCGATAACCGCTATCAAGGGCAGGCTGCGAAACCACGAGAACTCGCCCATTTTAAGATGCCCATACCATGCCAAAGTCATAAAGACATTGGAGCAAATCAGCAGAAGAATTGTATAAATACCATTCATTATGTAGTTTTTTTAATCGTATTACAATAGGACAAGAACAGGGTAACATCAGGGGACGAACAGGGAAAAACCTCGGAGTCGCAAGTTCTATTCTTTAATTCCTTTTATGATTGCGTTCCACATAGACTCACGCACATTGGGATTGAGTTTCTCTAAGTTGTGGAGCAGGGTCTTGACCGTTGCACGACTGCTCTCTTTCTCGAACGGACAGAGTTTGGGTTGCTTCTCGTACCCCCGCAGGGCGGCATAACGGACCAGGTCGCTTTCATCGATAAGGCAAAGCGGACGCACGAGTTTAAGGGGCATTTTGTCCATCGCCAGCGATGGCATAATCGTGCCGAACGAACCCTGGAAGATAAGGTTCATCAGCAAGGTCTCTACGATATCATCTCGATGGTGTCCGAGGGCTATCTTATTGCAGCCCAGGGACTTTGCGGTTTCGAATAGGGCTTTGCGGCGATACCACGAGCAGAGAAAACAAGGGTCTTTCTCTTTAGGTGCAGCGCCTTCCGGCAACGGTTTAATCTCCGTATCGCAGACCAGGAAAGGCACTTGCCATTCGCGGCAGAACGCCTCGAGGTAGGACAGATCGGACTGATAGGCACGCTCGCGCACGCGCACATGAACCGCAGTAACGCGGAAATGCGGCACATAGATTTGCGCACGACGACCGAGGAACTCTACCAGCGCAAGGCTGTCTTTCCCACCGCTAAGCCCGATGAGAATGTGGTCGCCGTCCTCAATGAGCGAATAGTCGGCACACGCTTTGTGGAAACGCTTCGTCAGGCGTGAGCGCAGGCGGATGAGTTCCTGCTCTTCGGGTGTGTGGGGGGTATCCATAGAGAAAGTGTCTGTTTTGCGTACAAAAACGGGTGCAAAGGTACGAAAAAACGAGCAAGAAAAGGACAAAAAGAAGAAAAATACACTTTTTCAGCACTTTTTTTGTCGAAAAATTTGGTATATCAGAAAAAAGCAGTACCTTTGCACCCGCTTTCGAAAAGGAAGTATGTGGTCTTCTACATTTTGCGGCAATAGCTCAGTTGGTAGAGCACGACCTTGCCAAGGTCGGGGTCGCGAGTTCGAGT
>CAVEXR010000057.1:0-13664 GCA_963619585.1 Azospirillum sp. CAG:239 | reverse complement strand
GGGAGTAGGCTTTGTTCGTGCAACCATAGCAGTGACTGCATCTGTTGCTTGCGGTTGGCTGCAATGCCCGATGGCACTATGTCTTTCCACGAGCGACATGCGTAACCTGCATCAGCGGTCAGTAGCACAAAGTCGCCTGCTGTATTCTGTATCCGCACGGCACATTGTCCGTCTGCGTGTCCCGGCAGGTGTATAGCCACTACGCTTCCATCCCCGAATAGGTCGAACGAGTGCTTGAAGGGACCCTCTGTACCGTTCCATCGGAAAGTCTGTAGTCCTGCGTTCTGCCACCATTGCTTCTGATAGCGAATGCTATTGATGAGGCTTTTGCGTTGGGCGAACTGCAGTTCTTCTTCCGAGCAAAGCACATGCTGAGGCTGCCCAAAGTCCATTAGTCCATTGGCGTGGTCGCAGTCTAAGTGCGTCAGCAGTATATAGTCTATATCTTGTACGCTCAGCCCAATAGCGGCGAGGTGTTCGCAGGCGGTCTGTCCGTTGGGGACTACGCCTTGGTTGGTTCGGTAGAGCAGATAGTTGCCAAGCGAGTGTATCTGTGCCTGTCGGTCAAGAACGCCGTTGGGGCTTATTGTACGGCTCCAACCTGTATCTACCAATACTCGCCCACGGGGTGTCTCTATTAGGTAGCAGAATACGGGCAGCCACAACCATTGACTATGTGGTGTGGTGAGTCCCATGGCTTGCAGAATGTTACAGTTCCCACCAAAAGGCAAGTACGGCGACACACAAACCGATCCTGTTTGGAATATATGAACTTGCATAGAATAGAATGTGTATGTAGACAAATATGCCTATTAGCGGAGAACCGACCTACCGTACGATTTGGCGGCGGCGGATAATGCGTGCCACTCGGCTTCGTAGGCGGGCGAGCAGGTGCCAAGTGCGATTAGGCTGCGGCGTGTCGGTCAAGAACACATCACGCACCTCGCCGCCTGTGTGCTGCTCCGGGTAGAGAATCAGGTAACTATACGGCGCAAAGAATCGTTCCAGCATGCTGGGTATCTGCTCAAAGAGCGGGTTGTAACTGGCTGTGGCGTGCCGTGAGGAGACCATCACGATCATATCGTCTTTTTGCGCCTCTTTGGCAAGCATCAGTACCTCTTCCCAATCGCCCATCTCTCGGTAGGACGCACGGAGGTACTTGCCTTTGCGCTGGCAGAGTGCTTTGAGAACTCGCTGTGTGTCCTCGCTGGCGAAGAACACCACTTTGGCTCCTATCTGGCTGCTCAAGCGGCGTATCTGTCCGAAACAGGAGATGAAATCGTACTCTTTCTCGGCATAGCGTGGCACGGCTACGAGCAGGCGGCTGATGGTGTTGAGCGGCTGTTGCTCGTGGTAGATGGCGGCGGATTTGCCACTATGCTCAATGAGTTGGTACGCCTCCTGCCAGTCGCCTGCCTGCACCATCTCGGTCTCGTGCAGACTGCTTAGGTGGCTTAACTCTTTGAGCGACTGATGTATGTCTTCGCCAATGGAAAGCATAATCCATTCGTCCTGCGTGCGCTCGCTCTCCAACTTGGCTTCCTCTTGCAGAGCAATGCGCTTGGCGGCGTACTCGGTGACAAACGACGAGAGAGTGCAGAGGACAAGTATCATCAGTACGGCGCCATTCAGTATCTCGGTATTGAACAGCCCTATTTGGTAGCCGATGGTCACTATGGCGAGCGTGCCGGCTGCGGTGGCGTGAGTAAGGCCAAATATAAGAGTTCCTTCGGTAGTGGTAAGGGAAAACGATAGTTTTGCCGCCCATGCGGCGAGCCATTTTCCCACCAATTTGGTGGCAATCATCACCCCCGCAATCAGCAGCGTTGTCCATCCACGCCAACAGAGGCTGATGTCGATCATCATGCCTACATCGAGAAGGAACAGCGGCACGAAGATGCTATTGCCCACAAAGTTGATTCGGTCCATGAGCGGGGAGCGGTTCGGCACCAGGCGGTTGAGCGCAACGCCGCAGACAAAGGCACCCAGAATGCCCTCAAGCCCTGCCCAGTCCGCCAAGAAAGCGGAGAGCGTGAGCATAGTCATTACGAGCAGAAAACAGAACACGGAGTCCTGCTGCCGCTTGAATATCTTTTGTGCCAACCACGGAAACAGCCAAAGGGTGGTAGCCGCGAAAAGAACAATCTTGCCCGCCAGCGCCCACCAAAAGAGCGCACTCTCGTTGCCGGAAAGGTGGCTTTTGATGACGGCTAACACCAAGAGCGACAGCGTGATAGCCACCATTGTTCCCCCCACAACGATATTGACGGCAGGCGTTTTCTGCACGCCATAGCGGCTCACAATGGGGTAGGTCATCAGGGTGTGGCTGCCGTACATCGCTCCGAGCAGGGCGCAGGTAGAGAGTTCGAAGCCCATCAGCCAACTGGTGAGCATACCCAATAGAAAAGGAATGGTAAAAGAGTAGAGTCCGAAGATAAGTGCGCTGCGTTTGTACTGGCTGAAGTCGTTGATATCCACCTCAATACCTGCCTGCAGCATGATGTAGAGCATACCCATTTGTCCAAGAATGCGAATGGTCTCGCTCTGCGGGATGAGGTTCAGTCCGTGGGGTCCGATAAGAATACCGACTACAATAAAGCCCACAATGCCGGGAATATGCACGCGTTGGCACACCGCAGGGATGAGGAGAATGATCCCCAACACGATTGCTATTATCGCCAATGAGTTGCTAATCATGGTTTTGCAGTGCTATGCCACCCCATCTGACATATAATTCGTAATTCTTAATTCTTAATTCATCATTACAGAAATTTTCCCGTAATGCTCTCGGGGCAGTGTTTCACTTCCTCGATCGTTCCGGCGCAGACCACTTGTCCGCCGTTGCGTCCGCCCTCAGGCCCCATATCAATAAGGTAATCGCACGCACGGATGACATCGAGGTTGTGCTCAATGATCAGCACCGTGTTGCCGCGGATTACCAAGCGCCGCAACACTCCGAGCAGGATGCGGATGTCCTCAAAATGCAGTCCTGTGGTAGGCTCGTCGAGAATGTAGAGCGTGTTGCCCGTCGAGGGGCGTGCGAGTTCGGTGGCTAACTTAATGCGCTGACTCTCACCACCGGAGAGCGAGGTGGATGACTGCCCGAGTTTGATATAGCCGAGCCCTACATCTTGTATGGTTTTGATCTTACGCAGAATATACGGCTGGCTCTCGAAGAACTCAACGGCCTGATTGACAGTCATATCCAATACATCGGAAATGGTCTTGCCCTTGAAACGCACCTCAAGTGTTTCTTTGTTGTAGCGCTGCCCGCCGCACACCTCACAGGGCACATACACATCGGGCATGAAATGCATCTGGATGGTCTTGTAGCCGTTGCCGGCACACTCTTCGCAGCGTCCTCCTTTGGAATTGAAACTGAAACGCCCGGCTTTCCATCCGCGTATCTTCGACTCGGGCAACTGTGCAAAGAGTTCGCGTATGTCGTTGAAGACATTGGTATAGGTGGCAGGGTTTGAGCGGGGCGTGCGTCCGATAGGCGACTGGTCGACATTGATGACTTTGTCTATCGCCTCTACGCCCTCGATGCTGTCGTACGCCAGAGGTTTTTGCAGGCTGCGGTAGAAACGCTGCGAGAGAATAGGGTAGAGCGTCTGGTTGATAAGGGTGGATTTGCCGCTGCCGCTCACGCCCGTCACGCACACCATCTGCCCAAGCGGTATGCGTACCGTTACATTTCGCAGGTTGTTGCCTCGGCAGCCACTCAGGGTGAGCCACTTCGTTTCCGTGAATTGCCCGTTCAGAAGTTGTAGGAGAATTTGCGGTTTTGCGGTAGTCCGTTTCGTTTCAAATCCTTCCTTTAGTTGCTCCTCGTCAAGTACATCCCTTGTATCGAATCCGTTCTCCTGGGTAGGGTCTGTGTCTTGCACTCGGCACTCGCCGCGCAGGTAGCGGGCGGTCAGGGTGTCGGCTTGCAGCATCTGAGCAGGCGTGCCGGCGAATACCACCTGCCCGCCAAGTCGTCCTGCTTTGGGGCCTATATCGACAATATAGTCCGCCTCACGCATCATCTGCTCGTCGTGCTCTACCACAATGACGGAGTTGCCCATATCACGCAGTTCTTTGAGCGAGTGAATCAGTCGGTCGTTGTCCCGCTGGTGCAGACCGATACTCGGCTCGTCGAGAATATAAAGCACATTGACCAATCGTGAGCCTATCTGTGTGGCGAGGCGTATGCGTTGGCTCTCCCCGCCCGACAGACTGTCGGCGTTGCGCCCAAGGCTCAAGTAACTCAACCCCACACTCTGCATGAATTGCAGGCGGGAGACGATTTCTTTGAGTATCGGCTCGGCAACGGCACGCTGTTGGTTGGTCAGGTCGGCGAGTATGCCGCCCGTGGCGTCGGTCAGGAAGAGCAGCAACTTATCAATGTCCATCTCGGCGAGGTCGGCAATGGTCTTGTCTGCTATGCGGTAACTCAGTGCTTCTCGGTTGAGGCGTTTGCCGTGGCACTCGGGGCATTCTATTGTCTCGCTCTCGTCCGTATCGGTCTGTTCTTCTTGCTGTTGCACATACTCCAGCATGCGCTTGTACCAATCGGTGTCGTCGTGTACGATGTCGTCCAACTGCTCGGTGTTGGCGGCGGCTTCTTTGCTTATCTTGCCTAATCCTTTGCAGCAGGGGCACCAGCCTTGCGGACTGTTGAAAGAGAACGAGTGCGGCGCTGGGTCTTGGTAACTGAGGCCTGTGGTGGGGCACATCAGATTGCGGGAGAAATAGCGGGGCGCAGAGGTGGCTCCCTTTCCCAGCCATTCGGCAATGAGCATGATGCCTTGCCCCTGCGTCATGGCTTTGTCCACCGACTGCCGCAGCCGCCGAATGTCCGCCTCGTCTGCCTGTTCGGCATCGGCGGGGGGCACAAGACGGTCTATCACCACCTCGATGGTGTGGTTCTTGTAGCGGTCTACTTTCATGCCGAGCGTGACCTCTTGCACTTCGCCGTCCACTCGCACATAGACATAGCCTTTTTTGCGTATGGTCTCGAATAGTTCCTTATAGTGTCCTTTGCGGTTGTTGACAAGAGGGGCGAGCAGGACAATCTTCTTGCCCGCATAGTCGTGCTGAATAAGGGAGATGATTTGGTCGTCGGTGTAATGCACCATTTTCTCGCCCGTCAGGTAGGAGTAGGCGACACCCGCACGAGCGTAGAGCAAGCGCAGAAAGTCGTATATCTCGGTGATGGTGCCGACCGTTGAGCGGGGATTCTTGCCTGTTGTCTTTTGGTCAATGGAGATGACGGGGCTGAGTCCGGTTATCTTGTCGACGTCGGGGCGTTGCATATTGCCGATGTAGCCTCGTGCGTAGGAGGAGAAGGTATCGATATAGCGCCGTTGTCCTTCGGCAAAGATGGTGTCGAAAGCGAGCGACGACTTGCCGCTGCCCGACAGTCCGGTGATGACCGTCAGTGCATGGCGGGGTATGCTGACGCTGATATTCTTCAGGTTATGCACCCGTGCGCCGATGACTTCTATTTTTCCGTTCTGCTCCAAATTTAATTACAAATTAAGAATCACGAATTTGATTGTGGACAGTTGTCTGTAGCAACACGCCACTCATAATTGTGAATTGTCGTCTGTGGCGACACGCCACCACGCTGCCACTATTGCATTCGTCCTGCAAAGGTACAACTTTTTTCCGAGATAGGCAAAATCGAGGGGCAAAAGGGCATAAAAGCCTACGGAAAAGCCTCCCAAAAACTCTTCAAAACCCTTATAAGAGTCATAGGTGCTAAGGTAGTGCTAGGGTAGTGCTAAGGATGTGGTATGGATATAAGTGGCTGATTAGTGGCTAAATATTCGCTTGCCTTTTCTGACACCTTGTCGCCTGTCCCTGCCAAAATGTCAGCATTTTGCCGTTTGGTACATTCTTTGCCCAATGCAGGGTGTACGGCGTCCCGAAAAAGGAAACAAAGAACCCGCCAAAAGGAACGCCGCTAACCAAATTACGAAAGGAGAACTAAACTATGAATACAAACAACAATTACAACAGCCAACAGCCCAAGAACGAGAACTTGCAGAAGTTTGCCATTAACCTCTGCGAGCGGGCGCAAGCAGGCAAACTCGACCCTGTCATCGGGCGAGATGACGAGATTCGTCGTGTGCTGCAAATCTTGAGTCGTCGTACCAAGAACAACCCTATCCTCATTGGCGAACCCGGTGTAGGAAAGACCGCTATTGTAGAGGGACTCGCTCATCGTATCGTGCGTGGCGATGTCCCCGAGAACCTGAAGAAGAAACAAATCTACTCCCTCGATATGGGTGCCTTGATTGCGGGTGCGAAGTACCAAGGTGAGTTTGAGGAGCGTCTGAAAGGCGTTATCAATGAGGTCGTTGCCGCTGCGGGCGAGATTATCTTGTTCATCGATGAGATACACACCCTGGTCGGTGCGGGTAAGTCGAGCGGTGCGATGGATGCCGCCAACATCTTGAAGCCTGCCCTTGCGCGTGGCGAACTGCGTGCCATAGGTGCCACTACGCTCGATGAGTACCAAAAGTACTTCGAGGAGGATAAGGCACTGGAGCGTCGATTCCAAGTCGTTATGGTCGATGAGCCGGACGAGGCTGCCACCATCTCGATTCTGCGTGGTCTGAAAGAGCGGTACGAGACCCACCATAAGGTGCGTATCAAGGATGATGCCCTTATCGCCGCCGTGACCCTCTCGACACGGTATATCACAGACCGTTACTTGCCCGATAAGGCGATAGACCTTGTCGATGAAGCCGCTGCCAAACTGCGTCTGGAGGTGGATTCCAAACCCGATGAACTCGACAATCTCGACCGCCAAATCAAGCAGTTGGAGATTGAGCGGGAGGCCATTAAGCGGGAGAACGATGCCGACAAACTGAAAGGCATCGAGGAGCAACTGAAGACCCTCAAAGCACAGTCTGCCGAGATGGAAGCCCGTTGGAACAAGGAGAAAGGCTATGTAGCCACGATCCAAAACGAGAAAGCCCATATCGAGGAGATGAAACACGAGGCGGAAGTGGCTGAGCGGGAAGGCAACTACGGCAAAGTGGCCGAGATACGGTACGGGAAGATTCAGCAGGCGGAAGCAAACATCAAAGCCGCCCAAGACGCCCTGCACGCTATGTCAGGCGACAGCATGATAAAGGAGGAGGTAGACGAGGACGATATTGCCGAGGTAGTAGCCCGCTGGACAGGAATACCCGTAACGAAGATGATGCAGTCTGAGCGGGACAAACTGCTCCATTTGGAGGAGGAGTTGCACAAACGGGTAGTCGGTCAGGACGAAGCCATTGAGGCAGTCAGTGATGCGATTCGCCGTAGCCGTGCAGGACTCCAAGACCCGAAGCGACCGATCGGTTCGTTTATATTCCTCGGTACGACGGGTGTCGGTAAGACCGAGTTGGCAAAAGCCCTCGCCGACTATCTGTTTGACGATGAGAATATGATGACTCGTATCGATATGTCCGAGTACCAAGAGAAGTTCAGTGCCACTCGACTTATCGGTGCACCTCCGGGATATGTGGGCTACGATGAGGGCGGTCAGTTGACGGAGGCAATTCGCCGCAAACCGTACAGCGTCGTACTGTTCGATGAGATAGAGAAAGCGCACCCTGATGTATTCAATGTCCTCTTGCAGGTACTGGACGACGGGCGTCTGACCGACAACAAGGGGCGTACGGTCAATTTCAAGAATACGCTGATTATATTCACCTCTAACCTCGGCTCGCAACTGATTCGGGAGAACGAGGAGAAGGGCGTGGATCAAGAGACGACTCGTACGCAGGTGATGGAGATGCTCCGGCAGACCATACGACCCGAGTTCTTGAACCGTATTGATGAGATAATCATGTTCCGCCCGCTCGACGAGAAGCAGATACGCGACATCGTGGGCTTGCAGATTGCCTCTATCCACAAGATGTTGTTGGAGAACGGTGTCGATCTGCGGGTAACGGATGACGCTATCGACTATATCGCCCGCGAGGGGTACGACCCGCAGTTCGGTGCGCGTCCTGTCAAGCGTGCGTTGCAGCGGTTGGTACTCAACGAACTGAGCAAGCAAATCATAGCCGGCCGGGTAGACAACAAGCGCCCCGTAATAGTGGAACTCCGCGACGGAGAACTGCACTTCAAGAACTAAAAGTGCATAGCAAGTAACAAGAAAGGCTGCCTGACGATTGGTCGGGCAGCCTTTGTTTTTTTAGCCTGTTTCTACCACCTTTATATAAAATTACCTTTAGTACATTAGTACATACTTATTCGGTAGTGGACTATAAATACTTTTGCAGGATTTGGGCTTTGCGGGCGGCACAAGTGTCCATTGTGGAGCGGGCGGCTGCTATTGCCTTTTCGTATTCCTCTATTTGGGCTACAATTTGGTGTCGTTGCTTGATATCTATAACCGGAATAAGGATGTCTTTTAGATATTTGTAGTGCCGTTCGTATCTGTCTGCATTTTTTATTTTGATTTGTTGCAGATAATAATATAGAAATTTTGTATCTACAGATTTGTCTGGTTTGAGCAGTTGTGTTCCGCCTCATTGAACCACGCCACCAAATCCGCCGTTAGTGCAGGCGTAGTTACTATACGCTTCCATGCATAGTATATAGCCACCGAACATGGTATTGTTTATCTACGCAATTTACCACTCGCAGCACGCACCAAAGCACTCATCAGCATTGCAGACCCATCCGTAAAAGAAGAATTGGAACGCGCTACTGTTGAGCGGTTCTGAATAGGATTCTTAAGACTGAAATGGTCTTTGGGGCGAGGTTAGATAGGAGAAAGCTGGCTATAGTGCAAACTGCCTTTTTGTGAAAAGGTCAACTTTTTCATGTTTTTTCTGCCTACGCGGCATAAATCTTTAATAACCCCTATTATCGCATCGCCCAAACTATTACACCGATAATGTTGCCGTGTTAGATAATAACTCCTTCTTGATTAAGGCGTGTACGGACATCTGACCATGGACGCTCGAGGTGTGCCTTTATCTCATGGAACATACGCAATACTACACCAGCATCAATATCAGCCCATACTGCTTTGCGTGTTGTTTTGCGCAATACATATATTTGGTCAATTCGAGAATAAGCAGGGTCAACTCCAAATGCAACATCATAAGTTTCAGTTACTGACACAAACATTGAATAAGGATTACCACTTTTCACTTTCTCAGCCGTAGCTATAATTCCGTCAAGCATGGTCTTGTCAATAAATGTTTTTGCCTCAATTGCTATGGCAGGAACTTGCAAATTTATGGTTTTAGTACCATTAACTGAAAGAACAAACTTTCTATATATGGCAAAATCTTGGTCTTTTTCGTTTACTGCCATATCTGGATTTGTAACAAATTCATCAAAAGATTTCGCCTTAAAGTAAAGATTGGAATATGCTTTAACACTGCCACTTTCCAGTTGGTCTTGTGCGTTGAGTTTCTTTTGATAGTGCTTTACAAAATCTTTGAACAACAGATACAGGAACTCCTCTAATATTGTAGGACGGAATTTCCCTTGTGAACTATACAGATTATCCAAGTTGTTATTATGAATGAAGTTGTAATAATCATTCAATAAGTGTACCCTTTTGATTATAGTATCATCAGCAAACCCCTCTAATTTAAGGTTTTCCTCTAAATATGTCACATACTTATTGGCGATTTGCATTAATCGATCTATTTCTTTTGCGTCCTCATGCTTCCTTAATATATTAGACGCATGGCAAAGTTGAGGATACCTCTCGTGATACTCACGGATTATATCAAAACTACTTTTGTTCATTGTTTTATAGAGTTTAATTGTTCGACAACACTTTCAGCTATTGCTTTCGCAAGCAATACCGGTACGGCATTTCCGATTTGCTGATATTGGCTTAATCCTTTCTCCCATGACATTTTTGTACGCATTCCTTCAAAAAAGAAGTCATCTGGGAACGATTGTAAACGTGCACCTTCTCGTGCGGTAAAATTACGATTAAGATGAGGATGTATAAAATTACTTTGAAAACTTGCAGCAATAGTAGGAGCTGGTTTGTCGCCAAATAAACGCTGATTGTTTTGGTGGAATTTAATCGTTGATTTTTCGGTTGGTGCTCCTCGTTTTAAGGCACCGTGAGTTTCCCAAACATCCAATAAATCTTGTCCAGGTTTAATTGCTTCAAACCGTGCAATCAATCGAGGAGTGTGTTTCATCGCTATATGGTTTAATACATAAGTCGAATGAGTACGCATTAGTCGTTGATAGTCATTCTGTGGCTCTATTGGATATTCTTGTACCTCTGTCCCTTGCCCCGCTCCAATTTGTGGCAAATCACTTATCGCTTCATCTATAGTTACTAAATGGTCTAACTCATATGGTTTAGGATGTTGTGGTTGAATATTCAAATCTTTTCGATAGCCAATGAGGATAACGCGTTCACGATTTTGAGGAACGCCATAGTCCGACGCAACGAGTACTTTATATGCTACATTATACCCGTATTCACCGGCATTAGTAAATTCTTCTACAATGGTTTTAATTACTTCTCCATTCTGCATAGAGAGCAAACCTTTGACATTTTCCATAACGAAGGCTTTTGGAGAGTACCAATTGATAAACTTAACAAAACCGTAGAAGAGTTTATTCCGAGGGTCATCTTTGATTTTATTACGGCGTTTGTTCGCCAGGCTAAATCCTTGGCATGGGGGACCTCCAATTATAATATCTGGTACCTTACCCGCCAGTAAGTCATCCACTTCATTTTTCTCAATATCCGTAATACTCTTGCATAAGAAAGGTGTGTCTGGAAAGTTTCTGCAGAATGTCTTTGCTGCATTTTCATCAATATCAGAAGCAAAGATAGAACGAACACCAACCATACTGAAGCCTTTTGTCAACCCACCGCATCCCGAGAACAAATCAATAGATGTAAGCGCATTGCCATCATATTGTATATGAGGATGGATATTCTCCAGTACTTGTTCCAAAGGACAGGCATTTTTAGGTTGACTTTTAATCTGCTTATATAACTTTTTTAGTGTTGTATCAGTGAATGTATCCCATATCTGTAACCGATGCGATTGATATTGTTCGTATAGATGTTGTACAAATTGCAACTCAAAAACGATGCGTAAATCGTTAGGGTCGTTTTCCTGCGTACCTTCTTTGCGTGTTCCTACTCGTGCAATTTTAATGAGATACAAGTCACGAATACCCGTAAATTCAAGGTTACATTGTTTCCCGAAATAGGGTATAAAATAGAACAACTTATTTAGGGCAATAGTTGACGGAAATTTTCTCCCGGTGTAGTAAATTTGGGCAGAACCATCAAGAAAATGTTGTACATTGTCTTTCTTTATATTGCAGATAAGAACATTCTTCGACAAATCCAAGTTGTCAAAATGCCCTTCAGCATCTTGATTATTTACAATCTCTATCGGGTACTCTCCTTGCACACTAAACAAGTCTAATTCCGTGATATGAGATATATGGGTACTATTTGCCATATACAATATTTAATTGTTATCTTTTTTAAGGTGATGCTGTGCGGTGTCCTAAAGCAGACTAATGTCCGTTGGTGTATATATCGTCACCGTTGAGCGAACTCGACTACAAAAGTACTACTTTTATCGCACATACGCAAAAAGCAGACGAAATTGGCAAGGAATCTATACCCCAATGGTTCAGAATAGGCTCGGCTCTCATTCGGGAATCACATAAGAATCTCATAAGAATAACATATAGTGATATATTGGTTACAAGGGAGAGGATACGGAGAGGGGTGCGGAAAGGAAAATAGAAGAGAGGAACAAAACAGAAGAGAATGGAAAAAGAACAGGGAATATTTAGCCACTAATTAGCCACTTATATCCATACCACATCCATAGCACATCCATAGCACTACCTTACCACCTATAACTCTTATAAGGGTTTTGTAGGGCTTTTAGGTAGCCTTTCTTAATTTCCAATTCCTGATTTTTAATTGCTTTCTATAGTCCGACAAACTTAACGAGCCATTTGTTGGGCAGTAGTTTGGCGAGCAGGCGATAGCCTTTGTAGAACCAACCGGTTGTGTAACTGTCTGCGCCTCGTTTGGCAGCACGCAGCGAAAGCACGGCGTGCTTGGGTATATCGACGGCAGGCAATCGGTCTTGCTTCTCGTTGAAAGTGGCAGCCATCTCGGTGTACATCACACCCGGATGCACGCTGCAGACATTGATATGGCGCGATTTCAGTTCTTCGCGTATGCCCAAACAAAGGGCGGTAACATACGACTTGGATGCCGAATAGACCACGACATTCGTGTTCGGCACAAAGGCAGAGGTCGAGGACACGAGCAGTATCGTGCCGCCTGCTTGCATATAGGGTATGCACGCCCGTGTCAGCAGCGTGGTGCCTAAGCAGTTGAGGTTGATAATCTGCTCGATATGCGCTGCTGTGTCATCTTCAAACAGACTGCAGCCTGCTATGCCTGCTGCACCCACTAACAAGTCTATCTGCGGTTTCTCTTGGGCTAATTTCTCTTCTATCTTGGCAATGTCTGCTGTCTTGCTCAAGTCGGCCACGACAGGCACAATGCGCTTTTGGGGGAATGCGGCGGCTAACTGTTGCAGCCGTTCTTGGCGGCGGGCAACCACCCAAATCTCTTCAATCTCGGGGAATACTTTCGTAGTTGCTTCTACATACGCCTTCCCCAATCCCGAGGAGGCGCCGGTGATGATGGCTATTGACATAGTTTATCGTATTGTTTGAATGTATATTGGCCGTGTTTTGCGGTGCGGTGGTCGTATTGAATAGCGAATTTCGGGCAGTGGTGCAGACAGCGCAGGCACATCGTGCATTGTTTCTGTGTCCATTGCGGGCGTTTGTCTACCATCTCGATGGCTTGCACGGGGCATTGTTTGGCGCAGAGTCCGCAACCTATACACGCATTGGTAGTATGGAGGTGCTTCGTCTGCCGTGCCGAGTAGTAGAACGCATAGCCGATATGGGCAATCGGAACGGGGATAGGGCGGGGAATATGGCAGCCGCATGTCCGTTGGCGTATCTGCAGGGCTACTGCTACCGTCTCGTCTTTGGCTTGTGCCACTTGGCGAGTTACTTTCGCTTTGTCCGAGAGGTCGAAGATAGGCGTCCATATATCGGGCATACGCACCCCGAACGAAGCGTCTAACCCATGCTTTGTATGCTCTCGTAGTAGTCTATCCGTTTGCCGTGCTATTTGCCCCGTGGTTGTGCCGTAGGTGGCAATCAAAAAACAATAGGTGTCAGCAGGGATACGGAAGTCTATCCGCTCTATCCATTCCCGCACAATAGCAGGCAAACCCCAGTTGTGCGTAGGCACCACAATACCGAACACCGAATTCGTGATTCCCTGTTCATTCTTGCTGTCGTTTCCGAATGCTGAATGCGGTATATCCGTTGCCGTCTTGTCGTGTAGTGCAGCGGGCGAGCCGGAGAGGGTAATCTCTTCACACACATCGCCTATGGTCGTTGCTACTTGTTGTGCCACATAGCGTGAGTTGCCTGTTGCCGAGAAATAGTATATCATTGTATGTTAGTTTGTTGTGTTGCCTATGCGAAAAGCCTGCCGAATTAGCGGGTACATCCTCTGCGTTGCAATATTTGTGCCACTTCCGCTATGCTGTTTCGCCTGCTTCGTGTATCTGTTCGGCGCAACCTATGTCCCTCACCCGGGCAAAAAA
>CAVEXR010000056.1:0-13721 GCA_963619585.1 Azospirillum sp. CAG:239 | reverse complement strand
CACCCGTCTGCTCGTACTTGACGAACTCATTCTGCGTGAGGATATAGTAGATTGCGCCGTTGGTGTTTATGCGCCGTCCGCCATTCTTGGTCTGGGTGTAGTAGGTGGTGGTGTCGCGGCTCTTGAGAACGGCATACTCTTCCTCGACATATTCTACGATTTGGTCGCAATTAAAGAAACGAGCAATGGGCTTGCAATACTCACTCTTGCTCTTGGGGAGGCTCTCGAGGATAACAGCAACGATGCCGTTGGCGTCAATGAGTGAGCGTTTGAGCAGTTCTGCGAATGCCCAGTTTGTCACGGATGTGAATGTTGGGTATTTGTACTCGCAGTACTGCTCGAGCGTCTCCGCCTCGGCTACCGATGACGGAACACTCTCCTCTCCGTACTGAATGCTCCAGTCCTGTGCGCGTCGTATCTTCTCGAGAGAGTGAATTACCTTTGAGATTGCCTGCTTGGTCTTCGGCACATATATTCGTTTGCGGTACTCCTTTATCTCCTCTGGTTCGGATGGGCGTCGGGACATAATCTTATCATCTGGCATCTCGCCATTGGCATGTACTGCGAGTGCATGGGCGAGATCCATGCATATCTTTTTGTTTGGGTAGTTGCCCGTGAGGGCTTCCATCACTTCGTTGATGTTGGAGAGGTTCATATCGTGTTAGCAGTTAGAATTTCGTTTGACTACATTGGTCTTGACTTTGAATGTGGCGCGTGTGAGGCGTATGCCACAATCGGTGTAGGTATAGTTATCTTGGTCTATCTCGTAGGAGTCGGATTTGGTCACCCGCTCTCCGTTGATGTACACCTCGTCGCAGGAAAGTGCGGTCACAATCTTCTCGTGCCATGATTCGGGGATGTAATCCGTCTCGCCCTCGTACACTTTGTTAATTGTGGCGTAGAGAACTATCTGCTCGCCGTTTCTGGTCTCGTATATCTTGTCTGTCTGCGTGTACTGCGCTGCGGAGAGGAGAATCGGGAGAGCGACCTGTAGTGGATATTTCTTGCTGTTTGATACGAATGGAAAGCCGAACTGCTCTTCATTACAGCAATACTGCAACGATGACAAATATCCGTCTTCGTTCGGTACATACCGCAGTATGTTAGAGTATGCAAGAATGTCCACATCAGCATTTTCCTCGTCCGAATCTATCCAAAGACCAACAAGTCGCAGGCGAAAGCATTCCATTGGGGCGAGGTAAGAAGCGAGTTTCCCGAGTTTTTTTTGACCATATACCCTCCACCCCATCCATGTGTCTGCTCTGACGCCGCCCGTTATGTCTGTCTTGATGACATCGCCATTCGTCCTGACGAGGTCAACACGCTCGTGCCAATCGTTATACTCGCTTGGGTCGTGCATTTCATTTTCGTCCATGTAGGCGAAGAACCACAGCGGAATGCTGTCGGTTACGGGTATCGGCAATTCCTCCTCTGTCGGGATGGTTTCGTGCCACTGAATGAATTGCTGTTCTAACATATTAGTCTGCTTTTGGTATTAATTTGAATGTTGCCTCGCCATCGCTGAACGAGTAGGAGAACTCCTTTATCCAGCCGAGCACGCCGTCTACCTCTATCAGCCCGTATGGGTTTGCTTTAACCTTTTTGTACTCCGCCACCGAGAGCGGGTAGGTAAACTCGATAGTCTCGGCTCTGAATATGCGGGGAATAATGAGGTCATCATCGCTTTTCACGCCCGCCATCGGCTTTGATGCTTGTATCTTATATTTTGTAAAGTATCGCTCCCGCAATGTAAGGTTCTCGGCGTTCTGCTTTATTCCGCTTGCAATCTGTGAGCCTGACGGGTCGAGCACTGTGTAGGTGGGTATGTCGTTGACAGGGTCTGGCGTGATATACACTAAATTGAGGTCGGGTTGCGGCGTAGTCGTTATCTGTGCCTTGTAATTGACCTTTCCAGATGTGCAGGTAAACGGTTGCAAGCCTGCAACACAGAATAGGCGGTCAATCCACCGATAGGCATTGCGTGCTGGCGAAATCTTGGCGTTGTACACCTCGGTGGAATTGAGTACGCTACTATCGGCAGTATTTATGTCTGGCGGTATTGAATAGACCTCTGCGGTAGAGGTTGTGGCTGTTGTAGTTGTACCATCTGTGCTTGCGATTGATTCGTGTTTTTGTGCACTTCGTTTGAGTGAGAATATAAAGATATTCTCGTCGTATTGAAATTCCTCGTCCGCTTCTTTCTCAATAGCAGCACGGCGGGTTAATTCGGCTGCGTAGTTGTCTGCTATGAACTCGCACTGTTTGGTCACCGAGTTGCTTATTGCCTTTGTACTCGTTGTGAAAGTACGCTCGGACATGATATTGTCTATTGAGGCGATATCCTCGTTTGTGAGGTATTTCTTGTAGCCTATAGTCAATTCGGAAATAATGAGCGAGGTGTCGATGGATGTCTTGACGCTGTTCGGATTGTTAATGACCAATATCGGGTCGCCTGTCTGATAGAACCACGACCACCGCTCGACCCGAATGTATGTTGTGCCGCTCTCCGTGGAGAATCCCCACCCAATGCAATCGAGTGCATCGAGGCTTTCGATGAGCGTTTTAAAGGACATGGGCATGCTGCGCTCGTTGTCGCTATCGGTATATAGTCCTCGTATCTTGTAGCCGTTAGTGAGTGCACGCAATGCTCCAAGCCCCTGCTCTCGCTCGAATGTGCTTGCACTGCTATCTGCAGTATGTTTATTGATTACACTATCGCTTCGGCTGTATAGGTCGGACTTGACTGTGAGGGCGTTTTCACTGATGACCTCCGAGACCTTATTCATTGCTTCGTGCAGGAGCATCATGTCAGCACTTACCTTATTCAATGCCTTGCTTATGTATGTCATCTTCATGTACGAGCCCTTTGTTATCGCCAAGTCGAATGTGGCAGGTAAAGCGACCTCCCTTATGTTTTGGTACACAGCCTTATTCTCGATAAACAAAGCAACATAAAGATTTCCCAAGTCTGCTGCAGTGACATCCTTGCTGTATTGAAAATGAAATTCACTTGCTGCTATGTTGTCGTTAGCAATTGTTTGTTTGATGCCTACTATCTCTCCGTTGATTGAATTAGTGATAATACATGGGTAGACATACAAGTATGGTGTCGAGCAGTTGTTTAGCATATCCTTCGAGTAAATGTCGGAGGTGAATTTGAGCGATAGTTTTATGTCTAATTCTATATGAATGATACTATCGTTATCGTCCTGCGTAGAACTATCGCTGTTGAAAAACGGCTCAAAATATCCATTCACATTTGGTACAGTACCCTTGTCGAGATTATATCCGCTTGTTGGTTTGGCGGCATACATGGTTGGGGTGAAAGTCCCGAATTCGTTTTTGAGTTGCCTATTGAGTGCGATGTTGATTACATTTACAGGCATGAAATTCTTTTCTCCGACGGATAGTTGCAATGCCGTTTGTGTGTCTGGAATCTCGGAATATGTCACATCCTTACTCTGGTCTGCCGAGTTGATAAAGTTGATGGTTCGGTTTGGTAGGGTTAGGTTGTGCCATGGATAGGTGTGTGCAAGCGATAATCCGTCAATTGTCTTGGTCGTATTGAGGTCGATGTCGGTATCTGTGCGGTTGTTGAATGTGGTCTTCACGCCTATCTCGCCAACCTTGCAGGATACGGAGCAGTATTCACTGCATTGCTCCTCGTATGTGGATAGGTCGAGCACTCCGCTGTACATCTCCTCGTCATCGGTAGTTACACGATAGGTTACCTCTGTATCGAGGTCGGCTTGGTAGGCGGCACGCACGATGTCGGCAGCCGTTCCGTAGAACTCCAACGATAACTCGCTGACCTCTGCGCTCATGCCGTGGTAGTCGCCACGCTTCATGGTCATTTTGAGGTTGTCGAACCCGATAGGCTCGTCAATCTCCGTCCCGTTGAGATAGTGCTTGATTACCATTTTGCGTTGTATTTAGTGTTGAGGTATGTGCGGGTGTCGTTGCCGTTCTGAACATGTACGCCTGCTCGGTCTACATTGATGTTCACTGCCCGTTGCTTCGGCATTGCTTCGGCAACTGCCTTGCCGAGGCGGTCGTAGTCGATTGGCTGCCATTGGCTCGCTGCGACTGCTTGGCTGAGTACCTCTGGGGAGATGTCCGCCATGGCAGGTATGGGTAGTTGTGGCACACCATAATCGCCCCAAGCCGCTGGGTTGTCTATCTTATTGTGCGGGATAATGCTTGCCCCCTTTGGTACATACATAATCTCTGCACCTTTCTCGCCCACGAGAGCATATTCGCCCTCACCGCCCTTGCGTCCCTTGGCATATTGCGATAACGGCTTGGCTGCGGCGACAGCGAGTTGCGTTGCTCCGAGAGCGGTCACAAGTGCAACCTGTATCCAGTTGAGTGGCGGCACGAGCGTCATTGCTGATGTGATTGCTGTTGCTGTGTTGATGCCAATTTGGAACAGGGCATTCGCCTTGTCAAGTTTCTGCTGTTTGAGTTTGAGGCGTGCTTTTTTCTCCTCGAGTTCTTTTTCGGAGATATACTTTTTACTTGCATCCTCTTTCGCCTCTTCGACATCTGTGGTGTACATCTCTTCGAGAGCGTCTATCTGTGCTTCGATATTACTCGTGAATGCACTGACGAGTTGGTCTGCTATTTGACCGATGGTGTTTAATGTATCATTGGCAATGCTTATGTTCTGCTCGAATGTTGTCTTCAAAAAAGACGCTTCTGCGTTTGCTGCGTTCTTGGCTATCTCTAATTTCTCCTTTTCGTAGTCCTCCTTTTTTATCAAACCCTGCGCATATTGCTCATCAAGTAATCGTGCCTGTTCTTTGTATAACTCTATCTCGGCATCGTACTTTGCCCGCAGATTCTTAAAACTGGTATCGTTACCTGCGGTGTCAGCGGCTTCGTCTGCCTGTCGTTGGAGGTTATTCAGTCGCTCATTGTCAATATTTATCAGTTCCTGCGCAGACTGCTTTGTATTCTCCTCGATTGCCTTGTTCATGTCAGCATTTATCTGCTCTATCTTGGCAGCCTTAACCTCTGCGGTGTCTGTTGATTGTTCGACCGCCTGCCGCTCGAACTCGGCATTCTCCTCTATCTGCTTCCGCAGGGCGGCATAGTAGTCCGCAGTGATTGCCTTTCGGGTGTCGATGTCCTCCGCACCAGTCAGTGCGTCTTTGCGTGCCTCTGCCTCCTGCACCTCAATCTCCGTGAGACGCTTGGCATTCGCCGCTTGGCGGTCTGCTTCCTGTTGGTCGATACTCCGAATGGTATTTGCCAAATCGAGGCGGATTGATTCCACCTGTGCAGCGTACTCCTTATCGCTCATACTCTCCTTGTCGAGAGCGTCAATGCGAGCCTGTGCTTCCGCCTCTGCTATCTTCTTTGTGAGGGCAATTTGGTCGGCATAGTCGGCTTCTGTCCCGTTGCTCTGGGACATGATGGTCAGCAGGTTCTTTTGCTCTTGTATGGCGGTCTGCTGCGCCTGCTGGGCGTATTTCGCACGCACTGCGGCAATCTCCTTGGCTTTCTTTTGCTCGAGCAGTTTGCGCAGTGTTATCTCCTCTTGCGAGTTGCCCTGAATTGTCTTGAGTTGCTCCTTGTAGTTGAGTTCTATCTGCTTTATCTCCTTGGCAGCCCCCTCTTTCATAAGGTCGATGTTGGCTTGTTGCGCCTGTTGGCGGAGTTGCTCACGAGTATTCAAGAGTTCCTTTTCGGCATCGGCGGCGGCTTTCTTTGCCTCGGTGGCTTCCTGCTCGAGGTCGTTGCCTTTCTGCAGAGCGTCGTAGTACTGTTGCGTTACTTCGTTCAGTTCCTCTTGTGCCTTTTTCTGCTTTTTGCTGCCGTCTCGATAGGCGTTCACCTCTTTCTGCTTTGCAGCGACCATCTTCTCGAGTTGGGCGACCTCTTTCTGGTTGCGCTTCACCTCCTCATCGGAGTATTTCTGCGCTTCCTCCGCACGCTGCTTTGCGTAGTTCGATTTTAACTGTGCCAACTCTAACTCGGAAGCATTGCGCTTCTCGGCATCGGCGATGGCTTTCTCCTCTGCGTCATTGGTGGCTTTTATCTGCTGTTGGCGGTCGTAGGCTCTTTTGGCTGCGCCAGCAGCGTTCTCTGCCTGCACTTTCTCCAATTCACGAGAGGCATCGGCGTACTCCCGCTCCGCCTTTCCTGCGTCCGAAAAGTAGTGGACGACTTTGTAAATTGCGACACCCAATCCTGCCAACGCTGCGACGGCGGCAATGGCGAGTGTAATGATTACACCTATCGGATTCGCCGCCATAGCAGCATTCAGTTTCCACTGTGCCTTGGTTACGAGTGATGTCGTAGTCGCCTGTGCGACATTTGTGGCAGAGCCAGTTGCCTTCTGTATGTTATATAGCCGTTCATAGGCAATTGATTTCTGCAAGAATTTCTGTTTCGTTTTCTCGAGAGATGTGCCAAATACCACGGCAACAGCACTGTCTTTCTGCAGAGCATTGAACATCTGTTGAGTACCACTCAAGATAGACATAGCCGCCTGTACCTTGTAGAATGCTGTTTGCAATCCCTCTAATTCTCCTCCAAATAACTCTGCACCAGAGGTCGCAATGTAGAACGCTCCTGCGAGCCCATCTCCGAGCCCCATGATTGCGTCTATCTCTTTAGTGTCGGAGGAAAGGATACGAATGCGCTGCTGCGTATCGCCTATCTGGTCTTCCAACTGACCTGCTGCGATTGATAATTCCATGAACGCCTTTGTGCCGAACTCACCACCCTCTTCCATGCGTTGCAACTCCTCGCGCATAGCCCGCAGTTGCTGCACCATTCGTCCAGACTGCCCGCTGAGGGTCTTGTACGCCTTGACCTGTTTGTTTAGTTCGGCGATGGACTTTTTTGTCTCGGCGATGTCGGCTTTCTTTTGGTTGCGCAATTCGTTATAATATTGCGTATTCTCTTTGAGTTGCTTATTCAGCCTTGCACCAACAATCCCTAAATCCTTTATTGACTGGGCATCCTCTTTCTCGGTGGTAGATAAGTCCTTGAGAGCCTGCTCTTGCTCTCTTGCGCGGTCGGTCAGAGCCTTGAGTTGTTGCTGGGCTGCTGTGAGGTCTGTTTCCGAGGTGATTTTTATGATGATGTTATTTTCTGCCATGTCGGTTCTTGAGATTGTTCAGTTGTTCTTTGGCTTCTTTGGCTTCGCGTTCTGCTTTCTCGATGGTTCGGTCGAGTTTCGCCATAAACTCGAGAAAGGTCATGTTCTCGAGGTTGGAGAGATTGCCCTCGGCTACGATGTCTTTCCACTGCTCGTATTCGTCGATTCTTTTGCCAAGGACACTATTCGGAGACACTCCGAGTGTATCTTGTTTAGTTCCTCGCACATTACTGAATAGGTGTCTAAATCGGTATCGACATTCTGCAAGAAGGGCATTAATTCCAACAAAGGCGTCTGCATAAAAAAATCGCGCACCCCACTATCTTTCCGCCACTTGGCAATCTTCTTCTCTGCGTACGCTGGCTCGTACACGGCGGGGTTCTCTGTCTTATCAAAAAAGCAGATTGAGGCGAGTTTGTAGAGCAGGTCGGTGTCCGTGGTGAGCGTGAGCCGCTGCTTGAGTACCTCGTTGAGTTGGTTGATTTTGAATATGTCTATCTTCTGCTGGTGGAGCAGTTTGTCGATGGCGTCGGCGTAGGATAGCAAGAATTGCCGAGAGCAGCGCATCTCCACCTCGTTGTAGGTGTGCAAAGCGCACAACCCACGCTCGTAGGGCAGGTTGGTAATGTCTGCAAATCGGTAGTACTTTGTGCCGCCGCAGGTGAACGCATACTCTATGCGGTATTTCTCTTTCTGCTTGCGGTGTTTATCCCATTCGATACGCCATACCTCGGCGAGTTCTTTGATGAGTCCCATGTGGTTACTGATTGAATATATTGTTTATCTTGATGTCCATATTCTCGGCATTACCTGTGGCGAGTACGCAGCCCTTGGCGGTCAGTCTCCAAGTGCTACGCCTCTGCCATAAGGTAAGCGTGTACTGTGTCCCACCCACCTGCTTGGTGTAGATGAGTGGCGTGCCGTTGCAGGGGCAGCCTTTGCGGGAGTATGTGAAGCCGAGCATGTCGGCGATATCGGTCAGTTCTATCATTCGTGCATGTGGCAGATGAGTGCCGAGATTAAAGCGTTGAGCCCCACCACATCGAGTATGGCGGGGAGTATCTCCCATGACCACCCGAAGAGCAAGGGGTAAAGAATGAGGGTATATATTCCGCCCATGCAGATGAGGCACTCGAAGAGCGGCTTGCGCAGCACGGTGAGGTGCAGACGGTCGAGCAGGTCGCCCAGCAGGAGGGCAGGGCGGTGGAATATCATCCCCTCCCATGTGGTTACATGGACGGCGGTGATGATGAGCGACAAGATGATGATTCGGGTGAGCATAGGCGGTTAGTAGGTAGGTTGGAGTTGTTTGTAGTAGCGGTGGAAATAGTAGCGCACATTGTCGAGGAAGTCGGCTTGCTGCGCTGAATTGTCGCGCGAGTTTTTGACAGGGCGATTTTCATCGTCTGCCATGACATTCTCAAAGTCGAATATAGCAGGTTGGCAACGCTCGGCGTCGAAGACGATATCGTACTGCTCGAACAACGAGTTGATAAAGTAACGGCTGTCGGCAAGGCGGGGGTTCGCGCCGCTGTACTGCATCTGCGAACGCGAAAGACCAAAGTACGCCTTGACCACATCGTAGTTGTTGAGCAGCGAGAGCGTGGTGGCATTGCGCCCCGCGCAGTCGCCCGTGACGAGGTAGAAGGGATGGTACTGCCCATAGCGGCGGTCGATCTCCTCGCAGACCATACGCGTGGTGGCGTTCTCGAGGCGTATGCAGTCGATACCCCGTGCCTGCCCGTTGATATGCTGAAAGAGCGTGCAGGTCATTGGGTTGCGGTTGAAATCGAACGAGAGAACGAGCGGGGCGGCGGGGTCGTAGGCGACATGCCCCGTGTGCTTCGCGCGGTCGAAAGCAAAGAGCCACAGGCGTTCGTTGATTGCCTGCGGGTTCTGCTGGTACTGCGTCTCGAAAGTGAAGCGGTTGGCGGCTTTTATCTTGTGCAGTTCATCCACCGTGTGTTTGAATGGGTAGAGTGCCGTCTCGCGCCCCTCGCTATCGACTGAGAGGGCGGGGAGGGACAGCACCTCCCATTCGGTGGGTTCGAGGTCGAGCAGATAGCCGCACAAATCTTGTTTGTGCAGCCGCTGCATAATGATGATAATCGGCGTGGAGCGGTCGTTGACACGGCTGCGGATGGTGTTCTCGAACTGGTCGTTCACTTTCTGTCGGCGCACGGGTGAGGAGGCATCGAGCGGCTTGAGCGGGTCGTCGATGATAATTGCACCGCCCCATGGGTTCGTTGAGCGTTGAGCGGGCTTCGCCCTGTTGAGTGTTGAGAGTTGGTCTTCCGTTGAGTGTTGAGCGTTGAGCGTTGAGGGCAGTGGAGAGTTGATAGTTGGGAGTTGAGGGGTGGGCATAAGGTCGTCGGGGGTCTCCTCACGCACCAAACCTGCGCCAAATCCCGTGACCTGACCATCGGACGAGGTGGCATACACCCCACCGCCTTCGGTGGTGTACCATTTCTGCTTGGCGTGACTGTCGCGCTTGATATGCACCCACGGGAAGAGTTCCTGATACCACTCCGACGCCACCGCGTCTTTTATCCGCTCGGAGTTGTCGAGGGCAAGATTGGCGGAATAGGAGAGCATGATGTACTTGCTGGCGGGGTTGATAGCCAGCCCTTTCTTGACAAAGGCTTTGAGCATCTCCGTCTTGGAATAACGCGGCGGGCAGTTGATGATAAGGCGGGTACATTCGCCCGAAAACACACGGTCGAGCGCAGCGGCAATACGCTTGTGATGCTCGCCGACATTGAAGCGGCGGGCGTTCTCGGCATAGAAGAAATAGCGGGTCGCCCAAAGGGTGTCCGCTATGCACTTGCTGCGTATGATGTCCGTGCGGGTGGGCATGGATGGTTAGTACTTGAAATTCACAATCTTTTTATAAATCCTCGTGTATTTCTTTTCAAAACTATCGAAATACCCTCTTAGTGTATCTTTTTCTCTGTTTGCCCAATCTTTCGTGTCGAATGCGGTGTATTCTACCAAATTGAAAAGTTCTGCCAAATGCGAGTCTATCTTTGACGCATATTGCGTTAGGATTTTATCCTGAGATGTCTGGGTTGCCATGTTCTTTTTATTTTAGATTATTACTTAGTCCTTTGATTTTGCTGATTATGGGAAGCAGAGCGGTGGTGTCTCGCAGCACATCTTCGACCGCTTTAATGAAAGCAGCCTCCTTGATTGCTCCACTAAATTTCTTTCTGTCTTTTTTCGTTTCCTCGCACGCTTGCTGGGCTGCCTTGAGTTCGGTTTCGACCTTTTGACACCACGCAATGTAGTCTGTCTTACTTTTGATTGTTGCCATAATTATATCTCCTTTTCTATTCGGTTTATAAATTCCCGCGCCTCTTGCACGGAGAGTTGTTTCTGCTGTTTGATGTCCGCCTTGACCTCCTGACGGATCGTGTCGGATATGTTGTTAATCCGCGACACGATGTTCTCCTTGTAGTTGCCCACCATGGCGTTGTCCACCTGCTGCTGGCGTATGCTCTCCTCTATCGCCTGTAACACTCCACGAAAGTCCTTGCTCTTGCGGGCGTAGTCTTTTTTGAATGTGTCCCAGTCACGCTTGATGCCCGCGTGCAAACGAAAGGCTACAAGGCTGTAGGGGCGGGCGATGGTCTGCTGGTATTGCGATTTCTCGTCCCTTAGTCCCGCACGACGCTGTGCCCTGGTGTCCTGCACAATCATGGGGTTGTTGGCTGTCCACTGCGCATAGTCGAGAAAGGCTTGCCACAGAGCATCGGGCGTTCTGAACTTTGCAGGTCGCCCGAATGGTTTCGCTATTTGCCAGAGTTCCTGTGCCATAGGTTAGAATAATCCCCACTCGGCGAATTTCTCGAAGCCGCCGAGGGTGTTGATATACTGGCGTGCTTCACGGACTATCTCCTCGTACGGCACGCCGTTGACCTCGGTGTCGCCGATTGCGCAGCATGCGTAGTAGGGGTGATTGGTGCGCTGGGCTTGCAGATGACACCAGATATTCACGCTGACATCAGCCTTGGAGAGGTCTTTGCCGTGCAAACCGCCGCCCGTGACGCCGTCTGCCATGTCTGAACCAAGTTTGCGATTGGTCGCGCCTGCGTCCACATTTGTGCCGCCCGTCCAATCGCCGAGGGGGTTGACGATGAGGTTGTCGTAGTCGTATAACCGCGAGCAAAGTCGGATTAGTTCCTTTTTGTTGGCGTTAGATTGGCAGACGATGAGGGTATCGTCGTCGAGGATATACTTGCCGTCGGTAGGGTAACCCTCGTAGATTTTATGGGCTATAGTGGAAAGCACTTTCTGCTCAAGCGTTAGCGGTGCGCCTTTGAATATACCATTGTCGCCGCAACGAACGCCATTGGCTTGGTTCAGGGCGAGGTGTGCGTCCTGCTTGGCATAGACATAGTGCAGCGTCTGCTCGCCTGCGATACGGCGTACAATGGCTGCCACCTCGGCTTCGGTGATGTCCTCGCTCGTTTCGAGAATGACGGTGCAAGTGCCGTGTCCGAGAAGCACCTCGGCGGCTACCTTGGGGTTGTCGTTCTTCGTGTATGCGAGGTCTACGATTGCACCCGCTATGCGGTCGGCTACCTTATCGGGGTGCTGGGGGTTTACTTTTTCTATCATAGGTCACCACGCTTTTGGTAGTTTTATTGTATCAATTTTCTTCAATACATCATTCAGCCCTTGTGCCACCACTGATGCCTTGGTTGCTTTAGAGTATTTGCCAGTTTTACATTCTTTCATGAGTTTCTCGGTGGTATTGTATGCCTTGAATATCTGTGCATTGAGAGTGTGTATCTCATTTTCAAGTTCTCTGTCTTGAGTTGTTTGTGCCATAATTGTTTGTTTTTAGTCTATTTTTGTTGCTGTTTTACCTGTTAATTTCTCCCATCGTGCAAGGATGACATCGCAGTAGTGCGGGTCGAGTTCCATGAGGCGTGCGCTGCGTTCCATCTGCTCCGCCACTACGATTGTTGTCCCGCTGCCACCGAATAGGTCGAGGATGACCTGTCCTTTCCGTGAGGAGTTACGAACCAAGTAGCCGAATAGTTCGACGGGTTTCATGGTCGGGTGGTCGGTGTTCTTGGTGGGCTTGTTAAAGTTGAGGACATCCGTGTCTGGTGATAGATTGAATATCCGTTTGAGGAGGTCTTTCATCTCGTCCTTTTTCATTTTTGACAAGTCGAGTTCCTCACCGTCTGGGATGACATCCGATTCTTTGCGGGAGTTGAAGAAATAGTGCGCTGCGCCGTCTTTCCACCCATATAGGCAGGGTTCGTATTTGTGCTGATAGTCTTGGCGTCCGAGTGTGAATGCACTCTTGTTCCAAATCAACTCCTCTCGTACTGTCAGACCTGCGTCGTTGAGCGATTTCTCGAAATTGATATGCTCGCAACTTGCAAACCATACATAGAATGCTGCGCCTGCTTTCATGGCTGATTCCATGGCTGTGAATGCTCCAGTGAGGAATTTACGGAACTCTGCCGACCCCATGTTGTCGTTCTGAATGCTCATCCCCTGACTATTTGAGATGTTGACATTGTAGGGCGGGTCAGTCACTACGAGGTCGGCTTGTTGTCCGTTCATGAGTTTGGCTACATCCTCCTTGCTTGTTGAGTCACCGCACATCAGTCGGTGGTCTCCCAGTTGCCAAATGTCGCCTGCTTGGCAGCGTGTGGTTATCTCTACCTCATCCTCGTTGAAGTCATCATCCGTTGCGGTGACCTCCTCGTTGTCCTCTCCGTCCTCGAGGAACGGCAGGTCAATACCCGCTGCGTCCAGTTCATCGAGTTCCCACTCGCCCGAGAGCAAGTCCCAATCCCACTCACCGTAGCCGCTGTTGTCTTTCAGCGTGTAGGCACGCAGTTGCTCGATGGTGGCGTCGGCAGGAATGACCTTGCAGGGTGCTTCGGTATAGCCGAGTTCGACCATTGCCGAGTAGCGCATATTGCCGCCGAGGATGATATAGCGGTCTTTGGCGTTGGGGATAGGATAGACAAGCAGTTCACGCAGGGCGAGCATCTCGGGGTTCTCCTGAATGCTGGTCTTGAGTTTCGCAAACTTGTCGTCCTTGATGAAGCGCGGGTTCGCAGGCAGCCCCTCTATCTGCCCATCGTTCTTGGCGAGGGCGGTCAACGGGAGGAGTATGGGGTTGAGGGTGGTCATTGTGGATTAATTTTTCGCTGCAAAGATACTGCTTTATTTTGTTATCTGCAAATAAAAACTATTACTTTGTGCGCAATTCCGTTTACTTTTGGGTGTAATCTTCCCGATGGGTGAGGTGGTAGCCACCGCAACCTCGGCAGTAATAAGCCCTCGTTGGAACTACGCCAGAGTCGAATTTCTGGGCATTAAACTTAATAAACCGCAACGCTTTCTGCTCGGTTTCGAACACCATCTTCTGGCGCATAGCCAATGGGCAGAATACTCGGTGTTTGGGCTTGTTGTCGTCGCTTTCTATGTATCTTGGTCTCATTATTACTTTTTTTTTGAAAAGGCGGAACGGACAAACCGCCGACTTATAAATCAATAATACATAGCCACCGCTTCCGTTTTTGTCCCCTGCGGCGTGGGGTTATTGCTTCTCGAACCAAAACTTGCCGTCCCACGGGTG
>CAVEXR010000055.1:0-13808 GCA_963619585.1 Azospirillum sp. CAG:239 | reverse complement strand
TTTATTCAATATATGAATTAGGAGTTAGGAATTGGGCATTGCATATAGCCCCCCCTATAACCTCTATAATACTTAGATTACCTATCCCCCATATCCCCCAAAAAAAGAAAAAGAGAAAGCACTTGGCTTTCTCTTTTTCTGTGGATAAGAATGGGGGACGGCGGACAGAACAAGAACCTGTGTGTTCTATATGTAGCAATCGGATTTGGCTATTGTCCTTGTTCGCTGACCACTTTGCACCGCCGTGTACCCATTCTTTTTATCATTTCCATAGATAAGGTATTGTGTCTTTTTCTTGATTTACGCTGCAAAGGTACAATATAGTAGTGCAAAATTCCTGCGCAAGCAGAAAGAAAGTGCACTTTTTTTGCTCTTTTTATCGAAATACGAAAATTTCTTTGTACCTTTGTGCCGAAAACATAGGGAGCATAGCGTTGCGCCCACTATTGATTAACAAGCATTACTATTATTTCGTGTCTGCCGAAAAGCCCTGCAAATCTTTTACGGAATACCGACCGCAAATAATATAGCGACAAGCGTACCTGCATAGGTGTGCTTCTTCGATTCATAATAAGTATGCTCATTCCCTTAGGGTGTGAGTATCTTAGAATCGGAGAAGGTTCCTTGCAGGGCTGCCTTGGCGACACGATAAGAGACTCACACTCTTTTCGTGTCTGCATGGGATGTAGTATGCGGAATCCTACATCCCATTATGGCGAAAAACAGCAATCTCAGCCAAGCCAAGGCGGCGAAGAACGACGAGTTCTACACGCAGTACGCCGACATTCAGAAGGAGGTCAATGCCTACCACGAGTACAACCCCGATGTCTTTCGGGGAAAGACTATTCTGCTCCCGTGCGACGACCCTGAATGGAGCAATTTCACCAAGTTTTTTGCGCAGAATTTCGAGTTCTTCGGATTGCGCAAACTCATCTCCACCTCGTATGCTATCGAGAGCAAGAAGTATAAGACCGAATGGCAGCCGACGCTTTTCGAAACCGAGAATCCCCTTTACGACATAGATAAGAGCCGTATCCGTGGCAAGATATTCACGCTTGAGCGGGATACCAACGCTAACGGCAAGATAGACATCGACGACCTCGAGTGGCATTACCTCGAGGGCGACGGTGATTTCCGTAGCGAGGAGGTACGCCGTTTGCGGGACGAGGCGGACATTATCATCACCAATCCGCCCTTTTCGCTATTCCGTGAGTTCCTCGCATGGATCATCGAAGCCAACAAACAGTTTCTCATACTCGGCAACACAAACTCCATAACTTACAAAGAGGTCTTTCCTTTGATAAAAGAGAACCGGATCTGGTTAGGAGTGTGCAGCGGTGCAAAGACCTATCTCACTGCCGATGGCGGAACGCAGACCATGGGCAATACCGGTTGGTTCACCAACTTACCCCATGGCAAGCGGTATCAGCCTTTGCAACTAATGAGCATGGAGGACAACATAATGTATAGCCGCCACAAGGAGATAAAAGGTATAGGCTATCAGCACTACGACAACTACGATGCCATCGAAGTCCCCTATACCGATGCCATCCCAAACGACTACGACGGTGTCATGGGTGTCCCCATTTCCTTTCTCGACAAATACTGCCCCGAACAATTTGAGATAGTAGGAAATGAATATTCACTGGATATATCCAAAGGGCGTGGATATATAAATGGAGTACGAATGTATAGTCGCATATTTATCCGCAATAAGCAAAGCCAATAACTCCTTGATTATATCGTGTTCTTATCGGGTGATTAACGGGTGATTATCGGGTGATTAACGGGTGATTAACGGGTGATTCACAAATCAACATCGAACCAACACCCTATCAGTACTGACCAAACGCCCTACCCGCACCGCACAAAATACAAACCGCAATCAAACATCAAAACTATGACCACCACATTACAACAATTCACGGTCGCTGACATCTGCGACGGTTTCACCTACAACGAAGCAGAGGGCAAGGGTCTTTTCGGCTTGTCCGGACGCCTCACCATCCAGCCCGAGTACCAACGCCACTATCTCTACGCCGAGCAGAACGGCGAGAAGGAGAAAGCCGTCATCGACAGCATCCTGCGTGGCTATCCTTTGGGCTTGCTCTATTTCAACCGCATCGGCTCTACCGACCGCCTCGAAGTACTCGATGGGCAGCAGCGCATCACCTCATTGGGACGCTTCCTCACCCGTAAGTTCGCCATTCGTGACCGCAACGGCATGGAGCAGTACTTCGATAGTTTGCCCGCCGACTTGCAAGAGCGCATCCGCCGCACCCCCTTGCTCGTCTATATCTGCGAGGGCACGGAGAGCGAAATCAAAGACTGGTTCCGTACTATCAACATCGCAGGTATCGCCCTCAACGAACAAGAGATACTCAATGCCGTCTATTGCGGCCCCTTTGTCACCCGTGCCAAAGAGGTGTTCTCCAATTCAAACAACGCCAATATAAGCAAGTGGGCGGCGTATATCCGTGGCAATGTCAAGCGGCAGGACTACCTTGCCACTGCCCTGCATTGGGTGAGCCGTGGGCAAGTGGCAGACTATATGGCAGCGCACCGACAGGACACCGACATCGTGGCATTGCAGACCTATTTCGATTCCGTCATCGATTGGGCAAAGTCCGTCTTCCGCACCATCGAGAAAGAGATGTGCGGTTTGGACTGGGGCGACCTCTACGAGCGATACCACCAGACACCATACGACCCCGCCGCTGTCGAGAGCAAACAGCGGGAACTCTATGCAGACTATTATGTGAAGAATAAGAAGGGTATCTATGAGTACATACTCGGCGGCTGCCAAGACACCAAACTGCTTGAGATACGCTGCTTTGACGAGCCTACTAAGAAGACGGTCTATGCTCGACAGACCGAGGCAGCAAAGGCGCAGGGTGTGTCCAACTGTCCGCTCTGTGCGCAGTCGCAGAACGCTACGCAGCGCATACGCTTGTGGAAACTGCAGGAGATGGACGCCGACCATGTGACGGCGTGGTCGCACGGCGGTGCCACCGACATAGCCAACTGCCAACTACTATGCCAAATCCACAACCGCGCCAAAGGCAATCGATAAACGAACCAAAGGCAATCGCTAACTGTGCCAAAGTCAATCGATAATGTGGAATGAGGAATTAGAAATTGAAGAATTAGGAATGAAGAATTATGCATAGCCTGGGGGCGTGGGTGTCCTCACCCGCGAGGTGCAGCCTTTTGACTATACTACGCCGAGTTCACTAAGTTGTTGTAGATAGGTCTCTTACGAAGAGGGACTGTCGAATAATCGGCAGTCCCTCTTCGTAAGAAGGTTAGTAGTGTCTCTTTAGTGGATAAAGAAACGGAGGGAAGTACTCTCGCCTACGCCGATATACATACCTTGTGGCAGTACGGTAGCGTCGATAGTCGTCTCGCTCGATACCAACACGGCATTGCCCGTAACGGTATAGATGCGTACCTCTTCACCCTCGGGGTTCAGTACCTGCTGTCCGTCGAAGAAGAGCGTTGCTGACGATACTTGGTCAGTTCCCGTTGCAGTCTTATAGAGGTTTATATAGAACAGGGAATGTTGGTCTTTCTTCGTCAATTTGTGTTTGCCTGCTGTCAACTCATACTTGATTACCTTGTTCAATCCTTCTACTACCGTGCCGTCAATTTTGATATTCGGATCTTCTTTCCCGAACCCCAAATAGAGTGTTAACATTTCGGTGGTGGTGAATTCTACGGATGTGGAGGATTCCATTTTCAAACATGTTGTGTAGGTAGTTCCATTCGGTGCGGTAAAAGAGCCATACTTCTCATCATTGGAATAGTTACCAGCAACGGTATAGAAACTCGAACTTGGTTTTTCATTCGTGAAGTAGCACTCATACTCGCCACCGGGAGTGGGGTCTGGGTCAGGTGTCGGGTCTGGGTCGGGCTCAGGGTCAGGTGTTGGGTCAGGGTCAGGGTTCGGTGAGATAGTATCCGTGTTGCCCACAATGCTGATAAGGCTGCTCTTGTAACTATCCAACGCCGCTTTCAGTTTCGAGTTTACATCATAGTCCGTGTCGTCTGCATCGGTAAAGGTAAATTGGAAATCGCCGTGTTCGCAACGCCCTGCGCCGTATTCGCCTTTGATGATAGTCGGCACATCTTTTGCCGCATCAGGGGTATAGGAGTAAATTTTCGAAGCGTCGGTGTCGAAGTTGTTGTAAGTAGCCCCGCCTAACAGAGCTACTACGGTCGAAGGTACTTTTTCGTTGCGACTTGTAGCCTCATAGGCATCGAAATGCTTGGTGTCTTGCTGATAAGTACGATAGGTGTAAGTCCCCTCCATGATATTTCCGTACGACTTAACCATACCGCCTGCCTCGCCGGAGAAAGTTCCTTTTGTCTCGTCTGAAGTACCTACACCGTTATGAATATCAGTACCTTGTTTCGAAATAAGGATCGGTTTTGCACAGTTGCGGAAGTAGTTGTTCTCTACAAACACATCCGAGTGCGTGGTCGAGCCTACGCCGTATTTGGCATTGCCGTCGAAATAGTTGTTATAGACATGTACCGACATCGTGCGGATCCGCGGGTGGCGCGAGTCGCTGTGGTCGAACCAGTTGTGGTGATAGGTAATCCAGTTCTCGCCGCTCTCGGAGGTCATACCGCACATTGTGCTCTTACCCGTATCCCAGAAGTGGCAATAGGCTATCGTTACATGCTTCGAATCGGCTTTTACATCAATCGCACCGTCGCCCTTAGCCTGGTCGCCACCGCTCGATTTGCCATAGAATACATCGATGTGGTGAAGCCAAATATGGTCGTTGTCTGTATCGAGCGAGATACCATCGTCCATCAGCGTGCGCACCCCGATGTTGCGTATCTCTACCGAAGCCGCATTGCGAAGCAGGAACCCAAAGCCATTGATGAATGCGTCGTTTCCGATACCCTCAATCGTGATGTTGAGTTCGCTGTCTGCGCCCTTTCCCTTTATCTGCAAGCCCTCAGCCGAACTGCCTAATTCGTCCATATTGCTCGTTGTGATAGTACCAATGATACGGAAGCAGAGCGGGGTAGTGTCCAATCCCTTTTGATATGCATTGATGATAGCCTGCATACCGGTGCATGTCGTAGTGCTGCCGTTCTTGTTGGTGATGACATTGGTAGTGATTTTCTTCGCTGTGTTGGCGGTTACATAGAACACCTTTGCGCCCGACTTGAGCGTACCGTCATTCTTGTATGCGCCGATGCCGTTGTACTTCTCGTTGAAGTGTGCATAGCCGTTGCGGTCGTATGCTGTTGCTGTCAGTACAGCGGTCTCTTTTGCCTGTGCGGCCACCTCGTTGCCGCTCGCATCTACAGGGACAATTTTTAGTTGATATTTGCCCGCTTTCAGTCCCACAGCGTCCACACGGCAGTAGGTGCCGTAGTTACGCAGCAGGTACTGGTCAAGTTGGGTGTAGGTTCCACCCTCGGAGCGTACATAGGCATGATAGTTGGTGTACTCGCTGAGGGGAGTCCATTGCGCATAGACGCTCTCGAGCCAACCGGCTTCCTTGGTGATGCTCACCGCAGCCGAAGCAGTGCTTATCCCTGCAATGAGGAACAAGCCTACAAAGAAATTCTTTAGTTTCATATGCATGGTAATGATTACTTGTGTTTTTCGTGGTGTTGTGCCGATATGCGCAGGGGGCTGCATTGATACTCGTGTGCATAGGTCTGCACATAGTATAATTCTGTGCCGGTACTTGTATGCGCAGTGTCAGCCGTTGTGTTTTTCTTGGTTTAGAAAAGCACTGCAAAGTTACGAAAGCCGCATAGAATATGCAAAATAGTATACGATATGTACACAAAAAGTGTCAGTTTCCCCACTTTGTGTGCCGTTAGTCCTCTTTTTTCTCATCTATTTGGCCCACTTTTGCCGTTAGTTTTTCTACTTTCTGGCACACGCAGAACCTACACAACCTAAAAGACATACTTACAATGCCTGTTCTACTTAGCCTACAGAGAGAGCCTTCCCTCTTGCAAAACCGTCTATATGATGAGGAAAAGACAACAGAAATGCAATGAGGATATAGGGAGGATATAGGGAGGATGCAGAGAGATTACAACATAAAACAAAGAGGACTGCCCGGCATAGGCAGCCCTCTTACGATTGTTTTTTGTCTGTTTTAGTTGCACTTCTTCTCGAACTTACGAGAGAGAACTACCTCTTTGCCATCGCCGCTGATACGGGTAACCTCTACGGTCGTCTCGCTAATATCAAAAAGTCCCCAGTAGGTGCTATCGTTGTTGATTTCGTCCATTGCTTGATTGACAGCGGCTTTTACTTTCTTATCCATCTTCTTGCGTGCGCCGTTCAGTTTGTAGGTAGGGCTGCTTGTATCCAACGGAGTAGAGATAGCCTCCATCGCATCGCAGATATGCTTCTCAGCACCGCTAAATTTGTACGATGTGTAAGAACCGGTACTTGTGTCGTCCGAAGTGCCGATGTAGTACACTTGGTCGCCCATTACATCCGTTTCGCATCCGGTGAATACGAAAGACATCATTGCAAGGCAGCAAACAGCCACCATAGAAAATACCTTTTTCATTTTGTTTTTTGGTTTATTGTTGTGTTTGAATTGTTTTTGTTTACACCATAAATTAATGGGCTTTTATAGAGAAAAATCCATCCGCTCATGCAGCCCAATGGACATTAATGGCTCCCCCGCAAAGCAGCAAGGGACTCTTGGATGGAGGCAATACGCGCTTCGGCGTCTGCTTTCTTTTTGCGCTCCAACTCAACTACCTCCGGCTTGGCATTGGCAACAAATCGCTCATTGCCAAGTTTGGCCATTACGCCACGCAGGAAACCCTCTTGGTGCTGCAGGTCGGCTTCCAACTTCTTGATTTCGTCCTCTACATTGATGAACTTGTCGAGCGGTACGCTGTATTCGGTGGTGCCTACAATGAAGGATGCACTGCCGGTTGCTTTCTCGCTGACGCCATAAACGATTTGGCAGTTGGCGAGTTTCTCGACCAACGAACCCGATGCCGAAGGCGTTGTGGCCGCCGTGTTGAGCGAGAGCACTTCCTTCTGCGGGATGTTCTTGCCGGCACGGATGTTACGCACATTGGATACCACCTGCTTGAGGGCCTCTATATCGGCAAGCAATGCTTCGTCTGCAGTGCCAAACTCGCCTAATGGGGTAACCATAATGCTCTCGCCTGCCTTTCGCTCGGTCAGGTTCTGCCACAACTCCTCTGTGATGAACGGCATGAAGGGGTGGAGCAAGCGCAGCATTTGGTCGAAGAACGAGAGCGTTGCCTCGTAGGTGGTGCGGTCGATAGGCTGTCCGTAGGCAGGCTTAATCATCTCGAGATACCAACCGGAGAACTCATCGCAATAGAGTTTGTAGATAGCCATCAACGCCTCGCTCAAACGGTATTTCTTGAACAGGTCGGCTATCTCGGCAGCGGTATTGGCAAGCAGCGAACTGAACCAACGGACTGCAAGAGCCTCGTTGTCGCCCTGCGGCTTGTCGGCAACTTCCCAACCTTTGACTAAACGGAAGCAGTTCCAAATTTTGTTGTTGAAGTTGCGCCCTTGTTCGCACAGGCTCTCGTCGAATAGAATATCGTTGCCTGCCGGTGCGCTGAGCATCATACCCATACGCACACCGTCTGCTCCAAAACGCTCGATAAGGTCGAGCGGATCTGGGCTGTTGCCCAACGACTTGGACATCTTTCGCCCGAGTTTATCACGCACAATGCCTGTGAAATAGACATGGTGGAACGGCATCTTGCCCATATACTCGTAGCCCGCCATAATCATACGCGCTACCCAGAAGAATATGATGTCGGGCCCCGTAACCAGGTCGGCCGTGGGGTAGTAGTACTGTATCTCTTGGTTGTCGGGATGCTCGATGCCATCGAATAGGCTGATAGGCCACAGCCACGACGAGAACCAGGTATCCAATGCGCCTTCGTCCTGTATGAGTTCTTCGCCATGCAGCCCGAGTGCAGTTGCCTTCTGTTGTGCCTCTTCGAGCGTCTCGGCTACGATAATCTTGTCCTCCGGATAGGCCTCTGCCCCCGTAGCGGCGAGAATCGATTTTGCATAGTACGCAGGTATGCGGTGTCCCCACCAGAGTTGGCGGGATATACACCAATCCTTGATGTTCTCAAGCCAGTTGCGGTAGGTGTTCTTGTACTTGGTGGGATAGAAGACAATGTCGTCGTTCATTACGGGCGGCAACGCAATATCTGCAAAGTGCTGCATGCGGATGAACCACTGCAGGCTCAAGCGGGGCTCGATAGGTACATTTGTGCGCTCGGAGTAGCCGACCTTGTTGGTGTAGTCTTCTACTTTCTCGACCAAATCAAGTGCTTGCAAGTCCTCGACAATCTGCTTGCGACAGTCGAAGCGATCCATACCGTGGTATTTGGCTACCGCCTGACGGAACTCCGGCTCTACGGTGTCCATATTGAGATGGGCATCGGGCGTGAAAATATCTATCGTTTGCAGGTTGTATTTCTGCCCCAATGCATAGTCGTTCACATCGTGTGCAGGCGTTACTTTGAGGCAGCCTGTACCGAACCCTATCTCTACATAGCGGTCTTCTATAATAGGGATGACACGCCCTACACCCGGCACGATGATATGCTTGCCGCGCAGCCATTGGTTCTTCTCCTCTTTTGGGTTGATGCAGACTGCTATATCGCCGAAGATAGTCTCGGGGCGGGTAGTGGCCACCACAGCGTAGTCGGCGCCCGTCTCGGGGTTGGTAACACCCGGCTCTGCCACCTTGTAGCGGAGATAGTAGAACTTGCTATGCTCCTCGTGGTAGATGACCTCTTCGTCGCTCAGGGCAGTCTGACGCTCAGGATCCCAATTGACCATACGCAGACCACGGTAGATGAGTCCCTTTTGGTAGAGGTCGCAGAATACATGGATGACGGCACGCGAGCGCGTCTCGTCCATAGTGAACGAGGTGCGATCCCAATCGCACGAGCAGCCGAGTTTGCGCAACTGCTTGAGGATGATGCCTCCGTGCTCGTCTGTCCAATCCCACGCATGCTTCAAGAACTGCTCACGGGTGAGGTCAGACTTATTGATGCCTTGCTCTTTCAGACGCTTGATAACCTTGGCTTCTGTTGCAATCGAGGCGTGGTCTGTACCCGGTACCCAGCAGGCATTCTTCCCCTCCAAGCGGGCACGACGCACCAAGATGTCCTGAATGGTTTCGTTTAGCACATGCCCCATGTGGAGTACGCCTGTTACATTCGGGGGCGGGATAACCACCGTGAAAGGCTCACGCCCGTCGGGTTCGCTGTGGAAGAGTTTGTTGTCCAGCCAGTATTGATACCAGCGTGCTTCGATGTCTGTAGGATTGTATTTCGATTCCATACCAAGTATTATATTTGACTATTTGATGATTTGCCCATTGCGCATTATGCATTGCTCCTTGGGGGCGTGGGTGTCCCCACCCGCGACAGATGAGCCGCAAGGCTCAGTTGACCATTCTCTGAAGTCCCCTCTCTGAAAGGGGCGGTGGAGTCCCACCTGCCATTGTGCAAAAAAGCCTGCAAAGTTACGCATTTTTCTGCACATACCAAATAATTATACTTTTTTTTTTGCCCCTGTGGTGCATACATTATCTGCTTATATTCCATTTTTCCACAGTGTGCCAAAGGGGCATACCTGTCGCCATATTCCCCTTCGGCGATGCACACCGACAGCAGTCCACAAGCGGATAAGTGTATGTGATTTGTATGTGATTCGTATGTGATTCGTATGTGATTCACAAGTTTGTTCCTTATAAATACGCAACCACAGCATACAGAAAAAGTCCCTCGTATCCTATGCCTATCGTGTCCTTATTCTCGTGAAAAAAACGCGTCTTTGCGTGTTTTGGATAACAAATATGGACAATTAGGGTGGGTTTGTCTATGTCGAAAAAGCCTGATTTGGCACAGATTTTGCCACATACAAAGCGGTGACGCACCGGTGGCGTGAATGTCTTTGTCCGCAACAAGTGAGTCGCTGGGTTTATGGACAAAGCAACACCCGCAAACAACGCAAACGTTATAAACTATGTGTAGTATAGCAACGCAAAAATAATTTTCTTCGGAAGTGTTTGTGGAAACGGATATTTTTTTGTACCTTTGCCGTGCTTTTTCGTGCGAACGAGAATGCCGCCAAATAGGAGCCGTATCCGTCCAATGAAAATACTATGGAACACAAGCAAACCAATAGAAAAACACTTCTCCTATACTATAATAGTAGCGCGATAGCGAACACACATAATAACGATAATACTAAAAATATAATACAATGAATCTTTCCGAATTGACCGACAAAATCTACGCAGAAGGCGTAGAGAAAGGAAATGCCGAGGCGCAGCAGATTATCGACAATGCCAATGCCAAGGCGGCTGAGATAGTGGCGCAAGCCGAGAAAGAGGCGGCAGCCAAGATCGCCGCTGCTGAGCAGAAAGCGCAAGAGTTGGATAAGAATACGCGTGCCGAACTGAAACTCTTCGGTGAGCAGAGTGTTATGCCCTGAAGACAGAGATTACCAACTTGTTGACCGACAAGGTAGCGAGCGACAGCGTTAAGGCGGCTACGGCAGACCCGAAGTTCATGCAAGAGATTATCGCCAAGTTGGCAGCCGAAATGGTTCAGTCGGGTGCGGTGACAATCGAGGCAAAAGACGCCGAGGCACTGAAGAAATACTTCGCAGCCAATGCCAAAGACCTGCTCTCGAAGGGGGTGAAGATAGAGGAAGTGAAGGGCATTAAGACCGACTTTGCTATCGTGCCGGAGAAGGGCGGCTATAAGTTGAACTTTGGCGACAAGGAGTTTGTGGAGTACTTTAAGGAGTTTCTCCGTCCGCAACTGATTGAATTACTGTTCTAAGTAATAATTCCTAATTCCTAATTAGCAACAATGGGTTACGAATGTTTATTAGCCGGACTGCCGGAACTGAAAGCGGGTGCCGATGCGCCGATGACGACCGAAGCACTTCTTGAGCAACTGGAAGATACGCTGTCGGACGGCGACAAGCAACTGCTTGCCTTGTTGCGTAAGAAGAACGACGACGAGGATATTCTCGAGCAGATACGCCAATACGACGATACACTGATTGGGCAGCCCGATTGGTGGGAAGAGGCACGGCAGCGTCTATCGGAGGAGGATTTGCGCACGCAGGTGCTGTACGAGCACGGATTGCACTGTAAGAACCGCTTTGTTCATGCGTGGTATGCCTACAATCGGGATATGAACAATGTCTTGGTGGCGACTATCTGCCGCAAGCACGGGTTCGATGTGTCGAGAATGATTATCGGGCGTGGTGCCGTGGCGGACATCTTGCGTAAGAATTTGCCGCAGAAGGACTTCGGTTTGGCAGGCGTGCTTGACGATGTGCAGGATATTATGTCTCTTGTAGAGGTAGAGAACCTTATGGAGCGAGAGAAACGCATGGACGCTTTGCGTTTTCAGTGGCTCGACAATGCCACGCTCTTTATCGACTTCTCCGTAGAGAATGTTCTTGCATACTACTTGCAGACGGAGATGCTCAATCGTTGGGCGGTCTTGACGGTAGAGCAGGGCGAGAAAGTCTTCCGCGAATTAGTGGCAGATATGAAGAAAGGAATCACATTAGACAATGTGTAATTAGTAAGGTGTAATTAGTAATTTATAATTGCACAATAACACGAAAAATACAACAAACTATATGACAACAGGAAAAGTAAAAGGTATCATCTCAAACCTCGTCACGGTGGCGGTGGATGGTTCTGTAGCACAAGGTGAAATATGCTACATCTCTGTGGGTGATGTAAAATTGATGGCCGAGGTCATCAAGGTGATCGGACAGAATGTCTATGCCCAAGTCTTCGAGAGTACGCGTGGGCTGAAAGTGGGAAACCTCGTGGAGTTCACGGGGCACCGCCTGGAGGTTACGCTCGGTCCCGGACTGCTCAGCCGTAACTACGACGGCTTGCAGAACGACCTCGACAAACTGACGGGGGTTTTCCTTAAGCGTGGTGAGTACAATTTCCCGCTTGACAAGGAGAAACTTTGGCAGTTCAAGCCGTTGGCAAAAGTAGGCGACAAAGTAGAGGCAGCCGCTTGGCTTGGTGAGGTGGATGAGAACCACCAGCCGCACAAGATTATGGTGCCGTTTGCTTTTGAGGGTACCTATACCGTTAAGAGCCTTGTTCCCGAAGGAGAATACAAGATACTCGACACCATTGCCGTACTGACCGACGCCGAGGGTAACGACCACGAGGTGACCATGGTGCAGAAATGGCCGGTTAAACAAGCCATTCTTGCCTACAAGAGCAAACCGCGTCCCTTCAAGTTGTTGGAGACAGGTGTGCGTACGATTGATACGGCGAACCCAATCTGCGAGGGCGGTACCGGCTTTATCCCCGGTCCTTTCGGTACGGGTAAGACGGTGCTTCAACATGCTATTTCCAAGCAGGCAGAGGCAGACATCGTGATTATCGCCGCCTGCGGTGAGCGTGCCAACGAGGTAGTAGAAACCTTTACGGAGTTCCCTGAACTCGAAGACCCGCATACGGGGCGCAAACTGATGGAGCGTACTATCATCATTGCCAACACATCGAACATGCCTGTCGCATCGCGTGAGGCGTCTGTCTATACCTCGATGACTATTGCCGAGTACTATCGTTCCATGGGTCTTCGTGTGCTGCTGATGGCAGACTCTACGAGCCGTTGGGCACAAGCGTTGCGTGAGATGTCCAACCGTTTGGAGGAGTTGCCCGGTCAGGACGCTTTCCCGATGGACTTGTCCGCTATCATCGGTGCGTTCTACGCGCGTGCCGGTTATGTGTATCTGAACAACGGCAAGACAGGTTCGGTTACTTTCCTCGGTACGGTATCGCCTGCGGGTGGTAACCTCAAGGAGCCGGTTACGGAGGGTACAAAGAAAGTGGCACGCTGTTTCTATGCTCTTGAGCAGGCGCGTGCCGACCGCAAGCGTTACCCGGCTGTTAACCCGATTGAGTCCTATTCCAAATATGTGGAATACCCTGAGTTTGAGGAGTATATATCCAACCTGATTGACGACCAGTGGCTCGGTAAGGTGAATGATATGAAGACCTATCTGCAGCGTGGTAAGGAGATTCAGGAGCAGATTAACATCTTGGGCGATGACGGTGTGCCGGTAGATTACCACGAGGAATTCTGGAAATCCGAGGTGATAGACTATGTCATCTTGCAGCAGGACGCATTCGATAAGATTGATGCCGTTTGCCCCTTGGAGCGCCAGAAGTATATGCTCAATTTGGTGATGGACATCTGTAAGTACGATTACGATTTCCAGAATTTCTTGGAGGTAAGCGAGTACTTCAAGAAAGTCATCAACATCTGCAAGCAGATGAACTACAGCGAGTTCCACTCCCCCGAGTTCGAGGACTACCAAAAGAAACTAAACGAATTATTGGCTGAAAAACAGATAAAAGGATAACGAATAGAAAGTACTGAATTAAAGTGCTAAATGTTATTTGAGGAGGGTAAATATTTTGATTATAAGTTTCCTAACCCACAGTATTTAGGAGCAAAGTTTGTACATCGTTGTTGGATAAAGCAATTTATTCCCAATGGTGTGCACACGGTTCTCGATGCATTTAGTGGTTCACAATCTATTGCTTATATGTTTAAGCAAATGGGATTAAAGACTTATACCAATGACTTCCTCGCGTTTAACCATCAGATAGGTCTGTCGCTAATAGAGAATAAGTGTTATATTTTAAATAATGAGGACTTAAATATCTTGTTTGCTCCAAATGCGAATCCTGAGAAATATAATTTATGCGAGACTTTGTTTACAA
>CAVEXR010000054.1:0-14951 GCA_963619585.1 Azospirillum sp. CAG:239 | reverse complement strand
GGTTATTTCGCCAGGGCAGTTTAGGCGGATGGGGAGGGTGCAACCGATGCCGGAGTTGACATAGAGCGACTGCTGCCCTTCGGCGTACCAACCTGCCGACTCGGGGAAGGATATACGCGAGAGGGGTACTCCAAAAATGCGTATCTGCCCCGAATGGGTGTGCCCGCTAAGGGTGAGTTCGATGTTTGTCCGGGGTAGCACCTCCGCACGCCAATGCGTAGGGTCGTGCGAGAGCAGGATACGGAATCCGTCTGTACCTGCCAACGCGTGGGGGATGTCGCCCATATAAATGGTTTTGAACCCCTCACTGCCGCACGAACTGTTGTCTACACCTACGATAGTCAGTGTCTGCCCGTTGCGCTCGATGATTTGATGCGCATTACGCAGCAGTGTCCACCCAAGGCTGTCCCGCTCGTAGGTTGCCAACTGCTCTACCTCCATGAGCCGTTGCTCTTCCGTCAGCGGGGTATAGATGAGCATATCGTGATTGCCAAGTACACTCACCACACCATCTTTCGCCCGCAGGCTGCGCAGAATATCCGTGTAGGGAGCGGCTTCGGCAGTGCCGATGGTTACCAAGTCGCACGTGAAGCAGATAAGGTCGGGTTCCAAAGCGTTGATACTATCCACTATGCGTTGCAACGCGGCGGGACGATCATCAAAAGTAGAGAGGTGTAAGTCGCTGATTTGTACTATCTTGTACCCATCGAATGCTTCGGGAAGAGTGGGGGAAGAGTAGGTGGTTTGCACGGTGCGGACTTGAAATCTCCCTACCCAATAGCCATAGGCAAGTATCGCCCACAGCAGCACTACCAATCCTACTGCCGTCCAACCGAAAGGGGCGTAGGCAGGGCGTGCCACAACGCCTGTTTCGCTCACAAGCCACCACACCAACCATATCGCATGGGGCAGCAGTGCAACGATCGCACCCAGTATCAGTCCGGATACTATCATCATATATCCCAATGTTATCATTTTTGCTTATTAATTATGGGGTATGTTTGTTGTAATTTATTTAGATTTTTAGGACAGGGGAAGAACTCGGTAACCTCTCGGTATCCACTCGAAGAAAACAGCAACGAACAGGATAATCGTTTTTAACCTTCTTCCTGGCAGACGAGGGCTTTTGGGGGTGGTTCTATTTTATTGGGGATGTTGTGGATTTATTTCTGGGCAACCATAGACTATTTTATTCTTGGCAGCCGTAGACTTCGCTGTAGAGGGTGCGGCGGATAGTTGGGAAATCATGCTCTGCGGACAAAGGGGCGGTTGCCATTAGGAACATGGGTACGCTCTCGCCCCCCGCTCGGTACGCAGGTTGAATATAGGGCACTTGCCAGAGTGTCAGTCCGTTACGCTCGTAGAAATGCACACGGCGTTGGCTCAATTCCGTATCGGGTGACTCTACCTCTAAGACGATAGGTTTGCCTGCTCGGCATAGTACTTCACGCAAAATAGCACTGCCATAGCCACTGTTTCGCACCGACGGCAGCGTGGCAAAATGCTCCACATAACAGAATGCACCAAAGTCCCAATAGGTTAGAAAACCCACCATGTGCGTGTCTTCTGCCACGAGGCAATGGAAATTCGGTTGTGTGTCCGTGTTTGCTTGCTGTGCGGCTGTGTCCCGACGCTCCGCTTCTGGGAACGCCGTCAACCATAATCGCTCCACCTGTGCATAGGCGGAATCGGTAGTGTGTATCTCTCGAAATATCATATTTTGCATATCCTACAAAAGTCGTACCTTTGCAAGTAAGAAAAAGAAAATATGAAAAAGAAAATGCACGGGGATTTGGCAGTCCCGAAAAAAAGTCGTACCTTTGCAGTCGTTTTTGAGAATGGCGTGGCGTGCTTTTTTGTACAGGCAATGGGTGCTTTTGGTACGGACAACGGGTACTTATTTAGTACGGATACGGATGCTTCTAGTGCCGCTGCTTAATGGGAAAGTAAATCATCGCATTTTGAGAAGACGAAAATAATGTAACATTGTTCGGATAGTGTGCCGATAGCGGGTAGTTTGCCGGCAAGGGCGTGCCGATTGGGCAAGGTTATGATTGTACAACCAAACAAAACAACAAAAAGTCATGTATTTGACAGCAGAAAAAAAAGAAGAACTCTTTGCTAAGTACGGCAAAGACGCTAAGAACACCGGTTCGGCTGAGAGCCAAATCGCTCTCTTTACTTTCCGTATCAACCACCTCACCGAGCACCTGAAGCAAAACCGAAAGGACTTCGGCACAGAGCGTGCGCTGACTACGCTGGTAGGTAAGCGTCGCCGCTTGCTCGACTACCTCAAAGAGAAAGACATCGAGCGTTATCGTGCTATTATCAAAGAGTTGGGTATCCGTAAATAATCGATGGATACAACGACTGACACGGAAGAAGAGCCTCTTTGGGTTCTTCTTCTGCGTTAAAAACAGAAGCACAAGACTCCTCCTGCCACCTCAGGGCTACGAAAACAACGCGAAGCCAAACAACGCGATTGCGAAAAAGCATGTAGGGGTTGCGTGGGTGAGAAAAAATGTGTAACTTTGTCGCGAATTATGGAAATCGTATGCTTACATACCCGTTGGGGAAGACAGGGGCAATCCCGTTTCTGCCGTGGGGGGCTGTCTCGTTCCTGCCGTGGGCTGCTATGGTTGTTGCTGTGGCTGCCGATGATGGCGGGTGCGGTGGTATATACCCCGGCTACGGTACCCAACCCGAAAAAAGACGGGCAAGGACAGTATGTGAGCAACCCCGACGGCATTCTCTCGGCGGACGAAGTGGCGTATATCAACCGTTGCGCTTGCCTGATAGAAGACAGCACGCGGGCGGAACTGGCGGTGGCGGCACTGGAGAGCATAGGCGATATGCCGATGTTTGATTTCGCTTACCAACTTTTTCAGCGTTGGGGCATTGGCAAAGAGGGACAGAACACGGGCGTGCTGATATGTTTTGCCCTCGAGTCGCACGACATCCGTATCGTAACGGGAACGGGGATAGAAGGCGTGTTGACGGACGCCCGATGTAAGCGCATTATCGACGATGATATGATCCATTCGTTCCGAAAAGAGAAATACGGTGAGGGGCTTTGCCTGGGGGCTTTGCGTATCCTGGAGACTTGTTCGGAGGGGAATGCGCCCGAAGAACTACTCTCTATGCGCTCCGTAACGCAACGAAATGCACCGAAAACGGACGAAAGCCGTGAGGAACTGTTAGGGTGGGGATTGGCTATCGGAGCCGTCCTTATATGGATAGGAATAGCATGGCTGATTTCGTATTTGCGTTCGCGTTGCCCCCGTTGCGGGAAACATACACTAAGTCGGCGTAGCAATACCCTCGTGGCAGCCACGACTTTCCATACGGGGCTGGGCGAAGAGGTATGTACTTGTCGAGGGTGCGGGTATCAGTCGCACAAGACTTTTGTCATTCCCCGTATTCGCGTCTCCTCGGGTGGAGGATACGGCGGAGGAGGCTTCGGCGGTGGTAGTTGGGGCGGCGGAAGCACCTCGGGTGGCGGCGCAGGAGGACGGTGGTAACACGATGGGGTGGTGCGCCGGTAATGTGCTAATTTGTAAATTTGTAAATGGTGTGCACAATGCAGCCTATTAATGGTTCATTAACGGGCTTAATGGAGAATTTGTATGGGGTTGCATGGAAATTAGTGGATATTAATAGAGAAAATAATCGTAAAATAAAATAGCGTATGAAAAAGTTTATGCCATGGATTGTGGCGGTATTGGTAATCGCCGTTGTTTTTATCTGGGGTGCCGGAGGATATAACGACATGGTGACTGAGCAGGAAAGCGTAGAGACGGCGTGGGCTCAAGTGGAAAACCAATATCAGCGTCGGGCGGATTTGATACCGAACCTCGTGAACACCGTCAAAGGCTATGCTGCACACGAAAGCAGCACATTGGAGAATGTGATTGCCGCACGGGCTAAAGCCACTCAAGTAACGGTGGATGCTGCCAATGCCACTGCCGAGCAAATGGCTGCTTACCAAGCCGCACAAGGCGAACTGAGCCAAGCACTCGGGCGACTGATGGCGATTGCAGAAGCCTATCCCGACTTGAAAGCAAACACCAATTTCCGTGATTTGCAGGCACAACTCGAAGGTACGGAGAACCGTATCACCATTGCCCGCCAGAACTTCAACGAGGCGGCAAAGAACTACAACACAATGATCCGCCGCTTCCCGAAGAATGTGCTGGCAGCGATGTTCGGCTTCGAGAAGAAACCGTATTTCGAGGCAGAGTCGGGAGCACAGCAAGCCCCGCAAGTGCAGTTCTAAAAGAATGCCATAGCCGCATGATTAAGGGAATGCCATAGCCGCATGATAGAGATAAAAGAGCATATCGAACACGCCGTATTGGTGGGGCTTATCACGCCCGAACAGCCGGAGGAGAAGACACGGGAGTATCTGGACGAACTCGCTTTCCTCGCCGACACCAATAAGATTGTACCCGTCAAACGATTTGTGCAACGGCTCGAACAGCCGAACACGGGAACCTATGTGGGAGAGGGAAAGATACAGGAAATAAAAGACTATATCCTAGCCCCCCACGCTGACGAGAACGAAGAACAGGCAGTATCGGTGGTAATCTTCGACGACGAATTGTCGCCCCGCCAACTGCGCAATATCGAGCGGGAACTCAATGCACTGCCCAACGGAAAGACGGGAAGCGTACGGGTGATAGACCGAACGATTCTTATTCTCGAGATTTTTCTCCAACGCGCACAAACGAGTTATGCGAAGACACAAGTGGAGATGGCACACCTGCAGTATATGCTGCCACGACTGACACGCATGTGGTCGCACCTCGACCGCCAACGAGGCGGTGGTACGACCAGCCGTGGTATGGGAGAGACACAGATAGAGGCTGACAAACGAATCATAGGACAGCGTATCGCCCTCCTGCGCGAGGAACTCAAGAAGATAGACAAGCAGATGGCAACCCAACGGCAGAACCGCGGCAAGATGGTGCGGGTGGCCCTGGTGGGATATACCAATGTGGGCAAATCGACGCTGATGAACCTGCTCAGCAAGTCGGATGTCTTTGCGGAGAACAAACTCTTTGCCACGCTCGACACCACGGTGCGCAAAGTAACAATAGACAATCTGCCGTTTCTCTTGAGCGATACGGTGGGGTTCATCCGCAAACTGCCGCACCACTTGGTGGAGTCGTTTAAGTCTACGCTCGACGAGGTGCGTGAGGCGGATTTGCTCGTCCATGTGGTGGATATATCGCACCCGAACTTCGAAGAGCAATACGAGGTGGTGGAGAAAACCATCAACGACCTGCTAACCCACGAGGAACAACTCCAAGAGGGTAAACCATGGGCAGGCAAGGGCGCAGGTAAGAAAACGGAAAAGCGCATTACGGACATCCCCCGCATTGTGGTTTTCAATAAGATAGATGCGTTTTCGTATACACCCAAAGAGGAAGACGACTTGACACCTGTGCGACGGGAGAATATCTCGCTCGAGGAATTGCAGAAGACTTGGATGGCAAAACTGCAGAACGACTGCATCTTTATCTCCGCCAAGAACAAAGACAATATCGAGGCACTCAAAGCGTTGCTCTACGAACGCATCAAGGCGATTCATATCCAACGCTATCCCTACAACGACTTTATGTTCCAACACTACGAATAAGCCGTTGGATAGCCTCCAAAAGAACGCATAATCACTCATTATTTACCAAACGGGATTTCGTAAAAGTCCCCTTAACAATGACGAAGTATATTTTTGTAACCGGTGGCGTGGCTTCCTCGTTGGGGAAAGGCATCATTGCCGCATCGTTGGGAAACCTGCTCAAAGCCAGAGGATTCCATGTAACGAACCAGAAACTCGATCCCTATATCAATGTGGATCCGGGTACGCTTAACCCCTACGAACACGGCGAATGCTATGTGACGGAAGACGGACATGAGGCGGATTTGGACTTGGGGCATTACGAGCGTTTTCTCGATGTGTGTACCCACAAGGCAAACAACATCACCACGGGGCGAATCTACCAAACAGTCATCGAGAAAGAACGCCGCGGCGATTTCCTCGGCAAGACGGTACAGATAGTGCCGCATATCACCGACGAGATTAAACACCAAATACAACTGCTGGGCGATACGGGCAACTACGATTTTGTCATTACCGAGATAGGCGGTACGGTGGGCGATATAGAGAGTCTTCCGTATATAGAGGCGGTGCGTCAACTCCGTTGGGAACTGGGTACGGACTGCTGTTGTATCCACCTTACCTATGTGCCTTATCTGGCTGCGGCAAAAGAACTGAAAACCAAGCCTACCCAACACTCTGTCAAGGACTTGCAGCAGGAGGGTATTCAGCCGGATATTCTCGTGCTGCGTACCGAACACGCCATTCCGCAGGATATGCGCCGCAAGGTGGCATTGTTCTGCAATGTGTCGGTGGATTGTGTGATTCAATCGCTCGATGCGCCTACTATCTACCGTGTGCCGCTCAATATGCTCGACGAGGGGTTGGACAAAGCCGTTCTGCGCCGTACGGGCTACGATTTGGCACAAGTCAATGCCCCCGATATGGCACGCTGGAATGCTTTCTTGCAACACCTGGAGAGTGCTACCGACGAAGTACATATCGCCATCGTGGGCAAGTATGTGCAACTGCAGGATGCGTACAAATCTATCCGTGAGTCGCTTACGCATGCGGCAGCCTACAACGATCGCAAACTGATACTGACTTCTGTGCTGAGCGATGAACTGACTGCCGACAATATCGCCGAGAAACTGCAAGGACAGCAGGGTATCGTCATTGCCCCGGGGTTCGGAACACGCGGCGTAGAGGGCAAATTTGCCGCCCTTCGGTATGCGCGTGAGAACGGTATTCCGTGCTTTGGTATCTGTATGGGAATGCAGTGTATGGCTATTGAGTTTGCCCGCGATGTATTGGGCTATGCCGATGCCAACTCGACGGAGTTCGACCCGGCAACCAAGCACAATGTGATAGACATGATGGAGGCACAGAAGAAACTGACGAATAAAGGAGGTTCGATGCGTCTGGGTGCTTACCCCTGTGCCCTTCGCCATGGTAGCAAAGTGGCGGCTATCTATACGGCAGCCGGTGGAGTGGGAGAGGATAATATCATCTACGAACGCCACCGCCATCGCTACGAGTTCAATCACGCTTACCAAGAGGCTTTCGAGCAGAACGGGTTGGAGTGTGTGGGTATCAATCCCGACTCGGGGTTGGTGGAGATACTGGCTCTCAAAAATCACCCGTGGTATATCGGTGTGCAGTTCCACCCCGAGTATTCGTCCACGGTGCTCCACCCGCACCCGCTCTTTGTCGATTTCGTCAAGGCAGCCACCGAATGTAAAACCGCTAAATAACCATAGACTATGCGTACCGTCCAAGTCAAAGATTTATCGTTTGTCGAGTGTATCACGCCTGCCGAGATTGCCCGTGCCGTTACGGCGGTGGCAGAGCGTATCAATGCCGACTATGCGGGGAAGCATCCCCTTTTCGTCTGCGTGCTGAGCGGAGCGTATATCTATGCTGCCGACTTATACCGTCGTATCTCTCTCGAGACGGAGATTACTTTTGTGCGTCTCAAATCCTACGAGGGCACTTCTACCACGGGGCAGGTGAAAATGCTTGTGCCGCTGTTGGAGTCGGTAGAGGGGCGGGATGTGATTGTGATTGAAGACATTGTTGATACGGGGACAACTATGCACGCTTTTCGGCAAATGCTGCTCGACGAGGGAGCAAAATCGGTGGCGATTACCTCTTTCCTCTTTAAGGAAGAGGCACTGCAGTTTGCCGATGCCAAGCCGGACTATGTAGGTATCGCTATCCCGAACCGTTTCATTCTCGGCTATGGGCTTGATTATGATGGTCTTGGGCGTAATTTAGACGCTGTCTATGTGCTGCAACAGGAGCCGCAGATAGGCTAAATCGGATAGTTGGAACATACATATCACTAAAACTAAAAGGAAAACATCCTACTAAATATCTATACTATGTACACTGATTTTCAGAAACATCTGCAGCAGACACTGCAAGACATCAAAGAGGCCGGACTCTACAAAAACGAACGCATCATCGTAACACCACAATCCTCCGGCATACAAGTTGCCACCGAAAACGGACACGCCGATGTGATTAACTTCTGCGCCAACAACTACCTCGGACTGGCTGACAACCCCGAACTGATTGCCGCCGCCAAAGAACGCATGGACTCCCGCGGCTACGGCATGGCATCCGTGCGCTTCATCTGCGGCACACAAGATACACACAAAGAATTGGAAAAAGCCATCTCGGACTTTTTCGGCACGGAAGATACTATCCTCTACGCCGCTTGCTTCGACGCTAACGGCGGATTGTTCGAGCCGCTGCTGACCGAAGAAGATGCTATCATCTCCGACGCACTGAACCACGCCTCTATCATTGACGGCGTACGACTCTGCAAAGCAGTGCGTTACCGCTACGCCAACGGCGATATGGCAGACCTCGAGGAACAACTGAAGAAAGCACAGAGTCAGCGCTTCCGCATCATCGCCACCGACGGCGTGTTCTCTATGGACGGCAATGTATGCCCGCTGGACAAGATATACGAACTGGCACAGAAATACAACGCACTGGTGATGGTAGATGAGAGCCACTCCGCCGGCGTGGTGGGCAAGACCGGACACGGCGTGACGGAACAATTTGGACTGCGAAGCAAAATAGAGATACTGACCGGCACACTCGGCAAAGCCTTTGGCGGCTCTGTCGGCGGATTCACGACCGGTAAGCACGAGATAATTGACCTATTGCGCCAACGCAGCCGTCCATATCTGTTCTCCAACTCCATTCCGCCGATGATTGCCGCTGCCGGTATCAAGACCTTCGAGATACTGACTCGCAGCAACGAGTTGCAAGACCGTCTGCACGCCAACACCGACTATTTTGTCAGCCGGATGAAGGCTGCCGGATTCGACATAAAGCCCACACAATCTGCTATTTGCGCTGTGATGCTATACGATGCTCGCCTGAGCCAAGAGTTCGCTGCCGCACTGCAAGAAGAGGGTATCTATGTGACGGGATTCTACTACCCCGTAGTGCCGAAAGGACAAGCCCGCATCCGCGTGCAACTGTCGGCTGCCCACACCCAAGAGCAGTTGGACAAAGGCGTAGAGGCGTTTATTAAGGTGGGAAAGAAACTGGGGGTAATTAAGTAGACCTCTCCAAGCCCCTCCATAGGAGGGGATGTTAAATACTCAGCCCCCCTCTCTGAGGGGGAGGGGGGAGTCGATAAATAGTATCATTATGAAAGCACTGGTTAAGCGTTATCCCGAATACGGGATATGGATGGAAGATGTTCCGATGCCCGAAGTGGGCGTGAACGATGTCCTTATCAAAGTGACAAAAGCCGCCATCTGTGGTACAGACTTACACATGTACAAATGGGACGACTGGTCGCAGAAACACTGCCGTCCGCCCTACATACAAGGGCATGAGTTTGTCGGCACAGTCGTGGAAGTAGGCAAAGGAGTGCAATATGTGAAAGTAGGCGAACGAGTAACCGCCGAGGGACACATCGTCTGCGGACACTGCCGCAACTGCCGCCGTGGCATGGGGCATGTGTGCGAAAACACCCTATCGGTTGGCATCACGCGCGACGGCGCTTTTGCGGAATATGTGTCGATTCCGGAATCGAATATCGTGCATCTGCGTCCGGAGATTTCGGATGATTTTGCCGCTATCATGGATCCGTTCGGCAACGCCACACACACGGCATTGGCTTTCCCGCTCTTGGGCGAGGATGTGCTTATAACGGGTGCAGGGCTCATAGGCACGATGGCTGCTGGTATCTGCCGCTATGCAGGTGCAAAACATATTGTGGTGACCGACCTCAACCCACTGCGACTCGATATTGCCAAGAAAATGGGGGCTACGCTGACGGTCAACACCGGTGCGGGCGAGACCGTTGAAGGGGCTATGAAGCAATTGGGCATACGAGGATTCGATGTCGGACTGGAGATGTCAGGCGCACCCGCTGCCTTCAACGATATGATTGAACACATGTACAAGGGCGCTAACATTGCTCAACTCGGTATTCTGCCATCGACGACACAAGTCAATTGGTCGGACATCATCTTCAACGCGCTGACTATCAAGGGCATCACGGGACGACGGATGTGGGAGACTTGGTATCAGATGGAGCAGATGCTGCTCGGCGGGCTCGACCTGTCGCCCGTGATTACGCACCACTTCAAGTTCGAGGACTTCCAAAAAGGATTTGATGTGATGGTGAGCGGGCAATGCGGCAAGGTGCTGCTCGAGTGGTAAAAAATGTTAGGCACAATTTTTGTGGAACTACGGGGGCAACAAAGGGTACTTCCTAAGAGTTGCTTCGGGAGTGGTTCGGTAAAACGGAAATGAACGGCTGCGAAATACCTGTTTCACAATAGGTAAAAACAGAGCAAAAATGCACGAATCAAACCGCACGAATAAAACTGCACAAATAAAAACTACACAAATAAAAACTGCACGAATAGAACTGCACAAATCAAGATATAACAACAACTAACATAATAATGAAAAAGTTTATTTTAGCCGCATTGTGCGTGTTTACCGTTTCGGCGGGCATACAGGCACAGTCGCGAGAAGGATTGACAGAGTACAAATTGGCAAACGGGCTGACCGTTCTGCTGTGGGAAGACCACGACCAACCGGATGTGACGGGCTATGTAGCCGTTCGCGCCGGCTCTATCGATGAGCCCAAAGAGTACACCGGTTTGGCGCACTACTTGGAACACATGCTATTCAAAGGTACGCAGCGTATCGGTTCACTCGATTGGGAAAAGGAAAAGCCCTACTACGAGGAGATTATCAAACTATACGACGAGTATGCTGAGGCGACCGACCCGAAAGTGCGGGAGCAACTGACTACCAAAATCAACGAGGCATCTATCGAGGCCGCTAAATACTCGACCGTAGAGGACTTCTTCGTGCTGCTCGACGGTATCGGCGCTACGGGCGTAAATGCGTTCACAAGTTACGATATGACTTGCTACCACAACTCGTTCCCTGCGTCGAATATGTACAAGTGGCTGACTATCTACTCGGATCGTTTGATAGACCCGGTTTTCCGTACATTCCAAGCAGAATTGGAGAATGTGTTTGAGGAGTACAATATGTATCAGGACAATGTGCAATCGCACATCAGCCAAAACCTGTTCGCCAAAATCTACGCAGGACACCCCTACGAGCGTGACGTAATCGGTCTGCCGGAACACCTGAAAAATCCCCGTCTGAGCAAACTGATTGACTTCTACAATACTTGGTATGTGCCGAACAACATGGCACTGATCCTGGTCGGTGACTTTGACTCGGAGAAGACCAAGCCGATGATAGAGCAGACCTTCGGCCGCTTGCAAGCCAAAGAGTTGCCCGCTCGCGCCACCTACCCGAACACCTCGTTCGCCGGCAACCCCGAATACACATTCCATGTGGGCTACTACCCTGTCGTATGCTGGGCATTTGACGCACCGAAAGTAGGCAGCGAGGATGAGACGGCACTGCAATTCGTTGTTTCGCTGCTGTCGAACTCGATGGAGACCGGTCTGCTGGACAAATTGACGCTGGACGGTACCGTATCGTCGGCTAGCGCTTCGCTCGACTCGCGTCGTGACGAAGGGCGTATCTTGGTAGAGGCTGTACCCTACTACGATATGAACCAACAGACCTACGAGAGCAACTCGGCGACAAAGAAAATCGTTATGCACGAGATTGACCGTCTGAAAACGGGCGATATACCCGACTGGATGATTCAAGCCGTAAAGGCAGAATATGCGCAGAACTACAAACTCGCCTTTGAGAGCGCGGACAGCAAGACGATGTCGCTGGTACAAAGTTTTATCTACGCACAGCCGATAGACAACATCTTTACCGAAAACGACAAGATTCAAGCCCTCACCAAAGAGGATATTCAGCGTGTGGCTAAGAAGTATTTTGACGCCAACTACATGACGCTCGCTTTTGAGGAAGGTACGCCGAAAAAGAACAAACTGGCAAAACCCAAAATCAAGCCGCTTGATCTTATTAACGGACAAGAGACAGAGTACGCCAAGATGTTCAAGGCACTGCCGCAAGACACAACGAAGCAGACCTACATGGATTTCAGCGATGTAACAGTGCTGCCTCTTGACGAAAATGTGAAACTGCATTACTCCAAAAACCCGAAGAACAATATCTTCTCGCTGACACTTCGCTACGGCGTTGGTACGGCAAAGAAGCCGATGTTGGAGTATGTGGCATCGCTGATGAACATGGCAGGCATCATGCCAAGCACCGAGCCGCAAGAATTCCGTCGCCAACTCGCTGAACTCGGCGGACGCTGCGGATATGGCGTATCACGCAGTTACTTCACCGTACAGATTGTGGGCGACGAGGAGAACCTCGAACAGATCTGCCAACTCGTACAGCGCCAGATGCTATTCCCGAAATTCGATGAGAAACAGTTTAATGCCGTGAAGGGTAGCGAACTCTCGTCGCGTCTGACGATGTCGAAAATTGATGGTGTTCAGGCAAGTGCGCTCTTAGAGTATGTGCTATACGACAAGCAATCGGACTATATTGATGTGGTACCGTTCATGGATGTATATCACATGGACGAGGGACAACTCAAGAGCCAATTCATGAGCGCCACCAAGTACGCCCTCGATATTCACTACTGCGGTACAAAGCCTATCAACGAGGTGAAGACCATCCTCACAGGCAACCTGCCGCTGCAAGAAGGTGTGAAGGCATCCACCTCGCCTGAGATTCGTGACCGCAAGCGCTACGAGAAGACCAACATCTATTTCTTGCCGAACTCGAATGTGCAACAGGCTACCGTCTATTTCTACATCGACGGCACACCATACAACATCGACCAAAGCGTTGATTTCCAGGCATTCAACCAATACTTCTCGGGTGGTTTCACGGGACTGGTACTCGACGAGATTCGTGAGAAACGCTCGTTGGCCTACACCGCTTCGGGTAGCATGCGTGCAGGCGCACTGCCGGGCAAGGATTCGTACTTCATGGGCTACATCGGTACGCAATCGGATAAGGTGGCAGAAGCCATTGAGACTTTTGTCGGATTGCTCGACTCGATGCCTGAGTATCCGGAGCGTATCGAGAGCGTGAAGGCTGCCCTGCGTCAGGATGCACAGATCTCTAAGCCGTCGTTCCGCGGTAAGAGTCAGACCTATGCCGCATGGCAAGAGTATGGCTACACGATGGACCCTGCTCAGTATAACATGGAGAAAATCAACAACTTGACTTTCGAACAGATAAAATCGTTCTACCAGCAGAACATACAGGGTAAGCCGGTAACAATCGTTGTGATGGGCGACCCGAAACTGATTGACCAAAAGAAACTGCAACAGAAATTCGGTAAGTTCATCAAGCCGTCGAAGAGCCGCCTCTTCGCTCCGCTGGATTTGGACTTCTAGACAATTAGGAATTAGGAATTAGGAATTAGGAATTTGCACTTAACTCCTTAACTCCTAACTATATTATTAAACTACTCCTTAACTCCTACAAACACTGCGCAGTGGATGTGTGGAAGCGGTAGGAAACAATACTACCAGTATATGAGGTTACAGGTGGAGACGGTATTCGTGCCGTCTCTGCTGTATCTACAAAGTATACCCAGTGTTTCTACAAAGTTTATCTGCTGTATATACAAAGTATATATTCAAGGAGTTGTATTTTCAGCGAAATAGAACCACATGTTAATTGTTAATTATTAATTGTTAATTGAAAACGATGCATAAAGCAGGATTTGTAAATATTGTCGGGAATCCCAATGTGGGGAAATCGACGCTGATGAACGCCCTGGTGGGCGAACGGCTGTCTATCATCACCTCGAAAGCACAGACAACGCGTCATCGTATCATGGGTATCGTCAACGGAGAGGACTTCCAAATGGTGTATTCGGATACACCGGGCGTGCTGCACCCCAACTATAAGTTGCAGGAACAGATGCTGGAGTTCTCCCGTTCGGCACTCGTAGATGCGGATGTGCTGCTCTATGTGACAGATGTGCAGGACAACGCCGACCGCAATGCCGAGTTTCTCGAGAAGGTCAAGAAAATAGCGAAGAGTACAACCGCAGGCAATAGCACCCTTACGGGAAATGCAAGCGTAGCGAAAACTACACCCAAGGTATTCCTCATTATCAACAAGATAGACCTCACAACGCAGGAGACCTTGGAGCGATTAGTAGAGTTCTGGCATACACAACTGCCTGAGGCGACGATATTTCCGATCTCGGCACAGGAACGGTTCGGTGTGGCACAACTATTCGACGCCATACGGGATGCACTGCCTGAATGCCCACCATTCTTCCCCAAAGACCAACTGACCGACAAGCCGGCACGATTCTTCGTGGATGAGATTATCCGAGAGAAGATACTGCTCTGCTACGACAAAGAAATACCCTATTCCGTGGAAGTGGAAGTGGAATCCTTCAAAGAGGCGGGTGCTCCCGCCGAGCAAAAAAACGAGGGAACTATTGTCTCCGCCGACACGGCGGACAAGGGCATTATCAGTATCGGGGCGGTTATCTACTGCGAACGGGAGAGTCAGAAGGGTATTATCATCGGCAAAGGAGGAAAAGCCCTCAAAAAAGTGGGGCAGATGGCACGCATGGAGATAGAGGAGTTCTTCCAAAAGCCCGTCTATCTGCAACTCTTCGTCAAAGTCGACAAAGATTGGCGCAGCAATCAAAACCGACTCAAACATTACGGCTACGACTTGAGTTAATTATTCAATTAGGAATTAGGAATTAGGAATTAGGAATTAGGCTCCCTCCCTCACTGCGCAATGCTTGTGGGGAGTGCTGTTCCGCTCAACGAAGAGGCTGTCTAACAATGCAAAGTTGTTAGGCAGTCTTTGTTTTTTCGCAGTTATAGGGGTACCACTATGAGTGTTATCCGCTTTTGCGGATAACCCA
>CAVEXR010000053.1:0-14997 GCA_963619585.1 Azospirillum sp. CAG:239 | reverse complement strand
TAATCAGCCACTTATATCCATACCACATCCATAGCACATCCATAGCACTACCCTAGCACCTATGACTTTTATACGGGTTTTGTACTGGTTTTGAAGGATATTTTATGCATTTTATACGGTATATGTACAAAACGCATAGCCTTAGCCATGTACAATGTATGATTACGACACATATAATTATGATAAATCACGATACATATAATTGCGATACAATAGAATACAGGAGGTACGCAACACACAATTTGCCACATAAGTTACCCATCTGCAACTATATGGATGTCAGCCGCAAGAAGACTCTTTCAGTGAAAAAATAAACGAAAATGCGAAAAATACTTGCGGGAATCAAAAAATAGCAGTACTTTTGCACCCGCTTTCGGTGAGAAAGTGTGTTCACACCTCTGCTACTTGACAAGAAAAACTTTTTTTTTCGCAGTCAAAGAGGAGGAATTGCGGCGACCTAAATCTGCAGAGCAGATTTCATTGTCGCAAGTCCATTCCGACGATGTCCAATGGTATAAAGGCTATTACGTCAGATTTTGGTTCTGAAAATCCTGGTTCGATTCCGGGTTGGACAACCTAAGAAGAGCCTTACGGCTCTTTTTTTTCGCCCGCCTTTGGCAGGGCAGTGTGATGGGATACGGGCAGCCACACCAGCGTACGCAAGTGCGAACTTTTCTGCCCCATATTGAGTAACACTACATTAATCAATGAAAACTTATGAACTGACCGGTACTCCCCGTGCGGAGTATGGCAAGAAAGCCGCTAAGGCTCTGCGTGCAGAGGAACTCGTTCCTTGCAATGTGTACAGCGCTGCAGGTAACCTCACTTTCACCGTGAAGGCTGCTGATGTACGCCAAATGATTTACACTCCTGACACCCTCATCATCCTGCTCACCATTGGTGACACGAAGAAGACCGCTGTCGTTAAGGAGTTGCAATTCCACCCGCTGAGCGGCAATGTGCTCCATATCGACTTCCTTGAGGTTACCGAGCAGAAGCCTGTTACCGTTGAGATTCCTATCCAACTGACGGGTCACGCAGCCGGTGTGAAAGCCGGTGGTAAGTTGGCACTCAACATGCGCAAGATGAAGGTGAACGGTATCTACACCCAGTTCCCTGACCGCGTAGTAGTTGATGTCACCGAGTTGGGTCTTGGTAAGAAAATCGCTGTGAGCGATATTCATATCGAGGGTCTGAAGATGGTTAGCCCGAAGGACGCTTGCGTTGCTGAGGTTAAGGCTACCCGCCAGAGCGCCGGTAAGTAATCGGGGATACCCCGCAAAGATTCAAAAAAGGAGAGAGAGGCGTCGCTTTTCTGCTCCTTTTTTGTTTTAGACTCTCCCGCCCCCCCCCAGAGAGGGGGACTACTAAGAATAGTCAAAATCGTAAAATCAACAGATGAAATATCTTATTGTCGGATTGGGAAATATCGGTGCTGAGTACGAAGGCACACGGCATAATATCGGCTTTCGGATGATTGACGCATTTGCCGAAAAGGTCGGGGCGCAATGGGAAGACAAGCGCTATGGTATGGTCGCCAAATGTCGTGTCAAGAACGCCGAGTTGGTGCTGCTCAAGCCCTCCACTTTTATGAACCTGAGCGGAAATGCCGTGCGCTATTGGCTCGGGCAGGAGAAGATTGAGGTGCAGAATATGCTCGTGCTGGTGGACGACCTGAACCTGCCTTTTGGGGCTATCCGCATCCGCAAGCAAGGCTCTAACGGCGGACATAACGGGCTTGGGAACATTCAGTCCGTGCTCGGCACAGAGAACTACGCCCGTGTGCGCTTTGGTATCGGCAACAATTTCAGTCGTGGGGCGCAGTGCAATTTCGTTCTCGGCAAATGGACGGACGAGGAAGAACAGCAGATGCCCGACCGCCTGCAAGTGGTCTGCGACCTGATTCCCTGCTTCTGCCTGCAGGGCATTGACCGCACAATGAATTTGTATAACGGGAAATAGAAGGTTCTGACTTCAAAATCAATCACTTATGAAGAATTTCTTTCGCCGCTTTTGGCAACATCCTTGGACGGTAGCGGCTACCAACTTGCTGTTGGTGTTGGTCATCTACTCCGTCTCACGCTATTTCTTCTATCGCATCAATACCGATATGTACCCATCGGTGTCGTCGTCGCACCTGTGGGAGATGCTCTTCGGGGGCGTTCGTTTCGACCTGACCGCCGTGCTGTATCTCAACTCGGTCTATCTGCTGCTCATGTTGCTGCCGTTGCCTATCGCTTGGCGCAACAATCGGCACTACCTGCGGGTGGCACAGTGGTTCTATTGGGTGCCTAATGTGCTCGGCATCGCCGTCAACTGCGTGGATATGGTCTATGTGCGTTTCACCGACCGCCGCACGACCTGCACCTTCTTCTCCGAATTTCAAAACGACAACAACCTCGCCTCGATTTTCTTTCAGTCGGTGGCGCAGTATTGGTATGTGTCGCTGTTCTTCGTGGCGGCTGTCGTGCTGCTCGTGCTGCTCTCTCGCCGCCCCGCCCATATTGAGAAAGAAAAACCGTGGCTGTATTACCTCAAAGAGACCGTAGTACTCTGTATATCAGTCTATTTCGTAGTAATTGGCATTCGTGGCGGCTTTGGCAGTTATACCCGCCCGATTACTATCTCCAACGCGCTGCAATACACCAACACACCGCAGGAGACCGCCATTATTCTCAATACGCCGTTCTCGCTGATGAAGTCGCTCGAGAACGAGACCTACCACAATCCGCACTATTTTGCCGACAACGAGTTGGAGCAGATCATGACGCCCGTGCACCCCGCCATGCCGCCGGAGGTTCCTTATGTATGGCAGCCGGACAATGTGGTGGTGCTGATATTGGAATCGTTCTCAAAGGAGTACATCGGTTTCTTCAACCACGACCTTGACGGCGGCACCTACGAGGGCTACACGCCGTTCCTCGATTCGCTGCTGACCTGCTGCACCACCTACGCCTATTCGTTCGCCTCGGGGCGCAAATCGATAGACGCCATGCCGTCCGTGCTTTCGTCCATTCCGATGCTTATCGAGCCGTATATTGTCACGCCTTACTCCACCAACAAGGTGTCCTCTATAGCCGAGCGTTTGGGCAACGAGGGCTATACGACGGCGTTCTTCCATGGGGCGCCCAACGGCAGCATGGGTTTTCAGGCGTATGCCCGCTCGGCGGGATTCCAAGCCTACTACGGCATGGACGAGTACGACGGGCCGGAGGCATTCGACGGCACGTGGGCTATTTGGGACGAGGAGTTCCTACAATACTACGCTCGCACGATGTCAACCCTGCAAGAACCGTTCATGACAGCGGTCTTCACCGCCTCATCACACCACCCGTTCCGTGTGCCGAAGCGCTACGAGGGCGTGTTTCCGCAGGGTACGCAACCTATTCATCAGTGTATCGGCTATTCCGACAACGCCCTTCGGCAATTCTTCGCCTACGCCAAGACGCAGCCGTGGTACGACCACACGCTCTTTGTGCTGACCGCCGACCATACCAACCAACTGACGCACCCCGAATACACCAATGCCAAAGGCTTGTACGAGGTACCTATAGCGTTCTACTATGCAGGACAGACGCAAGGCTATGTAGATAGCATGCAGGCCGTCAGCCAGACGGATATTATGCCGTCGGTGTTGGCGTGCTTGAACTATGATAAATCGTTCTTTGCCTTTGGTGAGGACGCTGTGACGGGCTATAAGAATCATCGCTATGCGGTTTGCTACAACAACCCTGTCTATCAGATTTTCTCTGACAGCCTACTCGTTCAGTTCGACGGCGAGCGTACGACAGCGGTCTATGCATACCGCACCGACCGCCTCTTAGAGCATAATCTCGTGGATGCTGCCGAAGAAATGCCGAAGGTACAGGAGATGGAGCGATACCTAAAAGCCTATATTCAGCAGTATATCGCCCGCATGACGGAGAACCGCCTCACCACAGACTGATATGGAGACACGCGTAGACAAATACCTCTTTGCCGTGCGGATATACAAGACCCGCTCGATTGCCGCAGACGCCTGCAAGAAAGGGCGGGTAACCATGGGCGGCACGCAACTGAAACCCTCGCGGGTGTTCCACACAGGCGATACTTTCTCGGTGCGCAAAGGTCCTATTACCTACACCTACCGTATTTTGCAGTTGGCAGAAAACCGCATGGGTGCCAAGTTAGTACCCGAATACCTGCAGGACATCACCACACCAGACCAACTCGAACTACTCGAACTGGCACGCATGGCGGGACAATCGGGCAGAGATAGAGGAACAGGACGCCCGACAAAGAAAGATCGTCGGGAGATAGAGACTTTTATGAGCGACGACTACCTCGACGAGATAGACTGGGACGACAACGACGAATAGCCTTATGAAAAGCAAGAAAGAAAACATAGCCGAATATGTACTCTACCTCTGGCAGATAGAGGACTATCTCCGGGCATTTCCCGAACAGGCAAACAGCAACGAAGAACTGCACCAACTTGCAGAGATGATGCACCGCGAAGGGGTAGTAGACACCGGGCACTTACAACTCGCCCGAAACGCCCAAGCCGAAATGGAAGAACTGCACACGCTGCTCTGCGACCAAGAGGCGACCTATCGGGCGGCGGTATTGCAACTGCTACCCTCGCTGGCAGCACTGAAATCCAAGACGACACACCCCGCTATGTCAGACATTGAAGCGTGCCTGACACTGATGTATCAGATAATGTTACTACACTTGCAGAGCCGCCCCATATCCGCAGAGACTGAGGCGGTACAAGCGCAGGTAAGTCGCCTGCTGCGCTACCTAAGCCGCACCTACCGCGACCGCCTTGACCAAGAGGAATAGAACGAAACTTTCCCCTTTATACTCTGAACTGCGCTCAACTCTCAACACTCAACTCTCAACTTTCCCTATGACTCTCCGTCAGCGCTTTGATGCGGTACTCGCTTGGGCGGAGGCGAATATGCCTCATGCCGAATCGGAATTGCACTATGAGAACGCCTACCAACTGCTGGTGGCGGTAATGCTCTCGGCGCAATGCACGGACAAGCGGGTCAATCAGGTAACGCCTGCACTATTCACGGCATACCCCACACCGGCAGATATGGCACGGGCAAGCGTCGAGGAGGTGCTGCACTATATTCGCTCCGTATCCTATCCGAACAGCAAAGCGGCACACCTTGTAGCAATGGCGCAGCGTCTGACGGAAGTATATGGCGGCGAAGTGCCAAACAACATAGAGGAACTGCAAACCCTCTCGGGTGTGGGGCGGAAGACGGCGAATGTGGTCTGCGCCGTAATATGGAACCAACCCACTATGGCGGTGGATACACATATCTTCCGTGTCTCGGAGCGGTTGGGGCTGACCACAAACAGCAAGACCCCCCGCCAAACGGAAGAGCGATTGGTACGCTATGTCCCCGCCGAACTTATTCCCAAAGCCCACCACTGGCTGCTGCTCCACGGGAGGTATGTATGCACAGCACGCCGTCCACACTGCGAAGAATGCGGGTTGTCTGCAGTATGCAGGCATTATACCATGCACTATATGCACAACGAGGATAAAAAAAGAGGATACAAATAAGGGTAAAAACGCACTATAAAACGAATACAAAACCCTTATAAGAGTCATAGGTGCTAAGGTAGTGCTATGGATGTGCTATGGATGTGGTATGGATATAAGTGGCTAATTAGTGGCTAATTAGTGGCTGAAAGGGCACTCTTTCAACTCCCCAACAAATCTGTATCATTTTCGGGCAGTTGGTCAGCGAAAATGCGAGCCTTTTTGGATATGTTGAGAAAAAGTACTAACTTTGCAGGCGCATCCGGTGACTGCGGGCCATGCCAACGCATCGAAAGTGCCCCATCGAACACACTACAACTACACACACTACTACGCACATAGGAACTACAAACTGCAACAACGCATAGGAGAACTACACATAGAACACACACAGAATAGAAATAAACCACATATAGAACACAAAGAAACAATTTCATCGCTATGAATATATCCTACAATTGGTTAAAACGCTACATCAATCTGACGGATGACGCAGATACCGTAGCCCAAATACTCACCTCTATCGGCTTAGAGGTCGGGACAGTAGAGAAAGTACAGTCTATCAAGGGCGGGCTCGAAGGGCTCGTGGTGGGCGAGGTGCTGACCTGCGTGGCGCACCCCAACTCCGACCACCTGCATATCACCGAAGTGAATATCGGCGCTGCCGACGCCCAAGGTGCCGTAGTGGACGAGCAGGGTCGCCATACGCTCCACATTGTTTGCGGTGCGCCCAATGTAGCCGCCGGGCAAAAAGTGGTGGTAGCCACCATTGGCACGGTGCTTTACGACGGCGATGAGCATTTCACAATCAAGCGGGGCAAGATTCGCGGCGAGGAGTCGCTCGGTATGCTCTGCGCAGAGGACGAGATAGGCGTTGGCACCGACCACGCAGGCATTATCGTGCTGCCCGCAGAGACCCCCGTCGGCACACTCGCCAAGGACTACTACCATGTAGAGGACGACACCGTCATCGAGGTAGATATTACACCCAACCGTGCGGATGCTATCAGTCACTACGGCGTGGCGCGCGACCTCTACGCCTACTACTTGGCGCACGGCACACAACTGACGCTTACCAAGCCGAGTGTAGACGCATTTGCCGTACAGAACCACAATCTCCCCATAGAGATAACCATAGAGGACAGCACCGACTGCCCACGCTATACGGGCGTGAGCATACAGGGCGTCACCATCCACGAGTCGCCCGACTGGCTCAAGAACGCGCTGACTACCATCGGGTTGCGCTCGATAAACAATGTGGTGGATGTGACCAACTTCGTGCTGCATGAGACAGGTCAGGCGCTCCACTCATTCGACGCAGACAAGATAGAGGGACACCATGTGATTATCCGCAAGGTCCACGAAGGCGACAAGTTTGTTACCCTCGACGAGGTAGAGCGTACGCTGTCGGCGGAGGACTTGATGATATGCAACGCCCACGAGCCGATGACTATCGCCGGCGTATTTGGTGGTCTTCATTCGGGCATTACCGAACAAACCCGCAACGTATTCCTTGAGAGTGCCTATTTCAACCCCGTATGTATCCGTAAGACCGCCCGCCGCCATCAGTTGCAGACCGATGCATCGTTCCGTTATGAGCGTGGCTGCGACCCGAACAACACCCTCTATGTGCTGAAGCGTTGCGCCCTACTGATACAGGAAGTAGCCGGCGGTGAGGTAGCCATGGAGATAAGCGACCAGGGGCAGACTGCTTTCGAACCGTTCCCTGTAACGATAAACATCCCGCGTGTCAATGCGCTGATAGGCAAGGAGATAGGCGAGTCGACCATCGAGACCATTCTGCATGGCTTGGAGATAGACATCCTTGGCAAGGAGGGCGACGACTGGCATCTGGCAGTGCCCCGCTATCGTGTGGATGTACAGCGTGAGTGCGATGTGGTGGAAGACATCCTGCGTATCTACGGCTACAACAATGTAGAGTTCCCCGAGAAGGTGAATACCAACCTCAGTTATAGCCCGAAACCCAACTCGCAGAAACTGAAAACCCGTATCTCGGAGCAACTGACAGCGCAGGGCTTCAACGAGATACTGAACAACTCGCTGACCAAGGTGGCGTACTACGAGCCGCTGGAGACTTATCCGCTCGCCGAGTGCGTCAAGATAAAGAATCCGCTCAGTCAGGATTTGGGTGTTATGCGCCAAACGCTGCTCTTTGGCGGCTTGGAGTCTATCCAACGCAATGCAAACCGCAAGAACGCCGACCTGAAATTCTACGAGTTCGGCAACTGCTACCACTACCATAAGAACCCCGCCGCACGCGAGCATAATCCCGAAAATTCCCTTGTGGAATATAGCGAGGAGCCACATTTGGCGTTGTGGATTACGGGTAACAAGACTCGTCAATCGTGGATTCATAAGGATGAGAAGACAACTTTCTATCTTCTGCACGCCTATATTGATGCCGTGCTGACACGCATGGGCGTAGAGCCGACCCGTTGCGCGCTCGAACCATTCCGCAACGAACTCTTCGCTGATGGCCTGACTATCACGGCGCAGGGTGGTAAAGTGCTTGGCTTTATGGCTATCGTCAGCCCGAAACTGCTCAAACAGTTCGACATTGACGACGCCGTTTTCTTCGCAGACCTCGATTGGAAACAATTGCTTCGCCAGAACAAGCAGTACAAACCTGTTATCACTGACCTGCCCAAGTTCCCGGAGGTAAAGCGTGATTTTGCCCTATTGGTAGATAAGCAGGTCGAGTTCGCCGATTTGGCGCACGCTGCCTTTGAGACGGAGCGCAAACTGCTCAAGCATGTCTATCTGTTCGATGTCTACGAGGGTAAGAACCTCGAGGCGGGCAAAAAGTCGTACGCACTGTCGTTCATCCTGCAAGATCCGGAGAATACGCTCAAGGACAAGCAGATAGAGGCTATCATGCAGCGTCTGCAGCATACCTTCGAGGAGAAATTCGGAGCAAAACTGCGGTAAGACAGACGGTCATCATTCCCTTCCCCGGCACCCCCGTCATGGAAGGGAATGTGAACAGCCACAGGCGGTTTCCATTCTAATTAAAGCGTATCAGCCCTTATTTGGTCATATCAACTCCGACGGAACTGCGCCGTATACAGGCGCAGCATGTGCTGTATATCCAATCGGAAGGGAACTACTCGATGCTGCATATCACGAGCGGTGATAGTTTTCTCTTGACCAGCCAATTAGGGCAGATAGAGCAACTCATCTCGCAACAGATGGCGGGCTACGAGCCTACCTTTGTAAGAGTGGGTAAGGCCCTGATTATCAACCTCCGCTATGTATTTTATATCAATGCCGCCCAACAGAAACTCCAACTGTTGGACGCCCACTTGCTGCGGCACGACCTTGTCGCCAGCCAACAGGCATTGCGCGACCTGAAGGTTTATTTCGACAGCATGGGTACGAAGCAAACGGAGGCGGCACAAAGTCGTTAAACCATTATGGGGACTTCTATAATTTCCCCATTTAGCAATAAGTCATACTATCCGGACAGCGTATGGAAGAAAATATACAAGATAGCGAGATACGCGTGATAGGCACTACGCCTATACAGCCTGCACCACAACGCCCCCGTTGGAAGAAATGGGCGGTGATGGGCGTATGCGCGCTACTCGTGGGGATAGGGCTTTGCGTGGTGCTCTCCCGCTACGGGGGAACCCCGACAGACCGCCCGTTCTCTCGCATTGCGCCCCCGATTGCGCAACCCCACCCGCTGCGAGGGTGGATAGAAGAATGCGAGCGACAAGCGCTCGACTCGCCCCTCATCCCGTCTTACACCGAACTGAAAGACACATTGGTGGACACCATTCCACTGCGTATCTATCTGCCGCTCAACGCCACACCGCATATCGATGTGGGCTACCAAATAGTACGCGACACTGCACACTATATCTTGTTCTTCCAAGCCGCCGATGTGCGTGCGGATAACGGGAAAATTGTAGGGGCGTTTGTGCGCCAAGGCAAGCCGCTGAGTTGGGGACTCAGCAAACAGGGGTACTGCGCTATCATCGAGGGCGAAGTAACCATAGGCGTGGCGGCAAACTCACCGCTCTTCGAGGAAGCGACCGAAAGGGGAGGCGATTTCTTCCGCCAATACCCGCTGGTAGACAACGGGAAAGTAGCGTACAACGAATTGGACAGCCGCTCGCGCAGGCGCGGGCTTTGCTCCGTAGAAGGGCGAGTGGTGGTAATAGAAAGCCGCAACACAACCACCCTGCAGGAGTTCTCTGCCGCACTGGTAAAATTAGGCGTATCGAACGCCATCTACCTGACCGCCGGCGCAGTTACACAAGGATACTGCCGACTGAAAGACAACTCGCACCTGAAGTTCGGACTCTGGGACGAACGCCCCTACAAAAATGCATCGTTTATTATTTGGTAAATGGGACTTTTATACGCCTTCAGGGACAGCAGCAGTACTATACGAAGTTACACATACCACACTAACTACCACACCGGCACAACACTAACTTCCACACTAACACAACACTAACTACGCGAAGCAGAATATGATACAAACCGCAAAATTCGTTATATCAAGCCCGGATGTGGCGGCTTGCCCAAAAAGCACATTGCCCGAATATGCGTTTATCGGGCGGTCGAACGTAGGCAAATCGAGCCTTATCAATATGCTGGCGCACAATCCCAAACTGGCGAAGACGAGCCAAAAGCCCGGCAAGACCTTGCTTATCAACCACTTCATTGTAGACAACCGTTGGCACCTCGTTGACCTGCCCGGCTACGGCTATGCACAAGCGGGACAGAAACAGAGGGAACAACTCAAGCAGATGATAGAACGCTACTGCCTGCTGCGGGAGCCGCTCTGCAGCCTGTTTGTACTGGTAGACAGCCGTCTCGAGCCGCAAGCCATAGATATGCAGTTCATGGAATGGCTCGGGGAGAACGAAGTACCGTTTGCCATCGTATTCACCAAAGCGGATAAATTAGGCAAACAGCGATTAGCAGAGAACATAGACCGCTACAAAGCCAAGATGCTCGAGACTTGGGTGGAACTGCCGCCTATCTTCATCACAAGCGCGGAGAAAGGGTTGGGCGAGACGGAACTGCTCACCTACATAGAACACATCAACGACGAAGTGTCACAGGCAGAATAATGCCTGTTTATTTCCCCTACACCTAATGAAACAACACACTCTCTTCTGCTCGCTGCTGCTCGGCGTAGCACTTATCGGTTGCAAGCCGCAGACTACGCAGACCGACCCCACCGAACAACCGCAATACCTGCGCCTAACGGACACTCTCGGCATACGCAAGGCGGAGGTATACGATCCCTTCAATCATACGCAAGTACTTTCCCGCTACTATTTAGTACGGGATAGCACTATCGCCATCCCATCGGACGGCGTGCGCATCGTAGTCCCTCTGCGGCGGCTTGCCACTACCTCGGCTACCCATATCGGCTTTCTGCAAGCCCTCGGGCGGACAGACCGAGTAGTGGCTATCGCAACGCCCCACTTAGTCTATAACCTGCCGCAACAGCCCACAACGGACATCGGGGAGGACATCAACCTGCGCATTGAGCCGCTGCTGCTCGCACACCCCGACGCACTGCTGATAAGCGCGTACGGGCAGAACATGCAGAGCCTCGGGCATATAGAAGAGGCAGGGATACCCGTGGTATACCTGACCGAATGGCGGGAACAAAGCCCGTTGGCACGCATGGCATGGGTGCGTTTCGTAGGCGAATTGGTAGGCGAAGAGGCACGGGCAGACTCACTCATCCACGCCGTAAGCGAGGCGTATCACGCAGAAATACAAGCCGCAGCACAGGTAACCGAGCGGCGGCAAATCATGTCGGGCGCATCGTTCAGAGGGACATGGTATGTACCGAGCGGGCGCACCTATATGGGGCAACTCTTCCGTGATGCGGGGGCGGACTATGCCTACGCCGACAACACAAGCGACAACTCTATCCCGCTCAATATGGAACAGGCACTGCAGGTATTCAGCCACGCCGATGTATGGGTGGGCTGCAATGCCCAAAGCCTCAGCGAACTGAAACAGATAGACGAGAAACAGGCTTGGCTGCCGCCCTATCAAACGGGTGAGGTATACAACTTCTATCGCCGGCAGAATGCCACAGGGGGGAACGATTTCTGGGAGACGGGCGTGGTACACCCCGAATATATCCTGCGCGACCTGCGCTTTGCACTCTACCCAGAGACCATGCAAGGCTATGAGCCTGTGTTTATAGAAAGACTGAAATAGCCATCTGTCTCCCCATTCCTAATTGTATTACATTCCCGGAGGCTAATTCCTAATTCCTAATTCCTAATTGTATTACATTCCCGGAGGGGGACCCATGGGGGGAACGCCACCGGCGGGAGGCCCCTGCTTGCCCCCTTTGTCGTTCTCTATCATCTCCTGTATATGCCCGCCCATACCCGAGGCTTTGAGTTTGCCCATCTTGTTCAGTTTGTAGGTAAAGGTCAACATAAAATAGGTCGGCAAGGTATTGTACTTGGCGTAACTGACTGAGTTCTCGCCTATTACCTGCACGATATTCTTCTTCTGGTGGAGGATGTCGTAGACCTCAAGCGAGAGCGTGGCGTTCGACCATGTCTTATCGATTGAGGCATTCCAAATAATTTCGTTGGCGTCGCTGATACCCGTATAGCCATAGCGTGCCGTATAGCCGCAGTCGGTAGCGATATTCCACGAGTGGGGCAAATGGAACTCAATATCGCCCGTTACGCTCCAATCGAAGACATTGGTGATACTGTTCTGCACGAGGTTGTTCTGCGTGCGGCTGTAGGTACCGTCTGCCCGTACGCCTATATCAACGATGTCGTGGGTGAAGCGCAGCCCGAGGTCTTCGCTTACCTGCAGGTTGCCCGTCAGCGAACGGTCGCCCAATATCATACTCCCCTCCTCTATCATACGCTCGATGTCGGCGGCGTCCTGCTCCTTGAGGATATACGCTACCCGCTGGTTGTAACTGACAGCGGTGCGGGTATTGAACTGGAAGAGTTTCTTGGCAAAAGGCGTGTTGTACATAAAGTCTGCCCCGATATTCCACGGATAGGTATCGGCATTGACGGTCTGTTGGTAGAGTTTACCCGTGCGGTCGTAGATAGAGTTGTTGACCAAAGCATCTTTGGTCAGCGTACCCCGTATGCCCGTCATGATACTCGAGAAACGCTCCTGGTTGAAGCGAGAGTACATCGCCATCAGATTGTGGGCAAAAGCAGGCTGCAAGCCGAGGTTACCCACCGTCTCGTTCATGGCGTTGGAGTTGTTGCGCACCGGCTCCATCTGCGTGATAGAGGGTTGGCTGACCGTACCCCGATAGCGGATACGGGCAAACTCTTTCTTGCCGAAATTGTACTTGAAGTTGACCGTCGGCGACCAGTTCCACACATTGATAAGGGTATCTTGGTACAGCACCTGCCCATAGTAGGTCTTGCTGTGGGTCTGCGTAGCCAAGACACGCACGCCGACCGTAAGGTCGCTGCGCTTGGTAATCCACCGATAGTTGAGTTCCGCCTGCTCTGTATAGAAATTATTGGTCAGTTGGTTACTATAAACGGAGTCGTATTGGTAGTCGCCTATGGAGTCCATAGAATACTGGTTCTTCTCGGAGGTACGGTTACGCCCCGAAGCGGCAAGGGCTATCTCGAGCAGGTGATTACTCTTGTAGATAGGCTCGACATACGATGCCCGCAGGCTGTAGGAGAGTTTGTCGTTCTTGGAGTTGGTATATTGGTCGACGGTAGAGGCATTCGCCAAATTATCGAAAGCGTTGGTCTTGTTATACCCCGTTGTATTGCCGTACTCGATATTCCCCACCAGCGTAAGCGAACGCCCCGGGTGGAGGAACTTGTGGTTGTAGGTCAGTTTGACACCCGCCGAGACCTCGCGCGTGGAATCCAACTGCGCTTGCGTACCATCGTTGATGAGCGTGTCGCCACGGTGGTAGGTGTAATCCTCGTTCGTGATATTGCTTTGCCCCGTATAGGAGAGCGTCGGCTGGATAAGCAACTTATTGAGCGTATCGATTTGGTATTGCAACTCGAGGCGCAGGTTGACATCCCAAACGCGCGACTGCTTGCTCATCGAGTCGGTATTGAGGTAGGTATAATCGCCCGCATAGGAGGTCTTCTCGGTCTGCGCAAGGGTATTGTTGTCGGAATGCGTAACGGCCGCATCGCCGCCCAAGAGCAAAGAGGTCTGACTGTCTTTCTTCGTAATACGATTGTTAAAATCGACATTGGTGTTCACGCCGAGGTTCTCGCTGCGGGTAATACCCGAGTTGGCGTCCATACCGAAACTGCCGCGCCCACGCCCCATACGCACCTCGTTGGTGTTGTTGGCACTACCGATAATCGTGGTCTGGCTCTCGCCCAAAAGGATATTCGTAAAAAGGTTGGCATTGTAGCGGAAGTCGTTCTCGAAGAAGTGCTTCGTGCGCTCGCCCGCCGTGCTGCCGTAGGCGGTATTGCCATAATCGAACCAACCGCCGTTGTCCGTCACCATATCCGCACCGAGCGAACCCGTATACTTGCCAAAGACACCACGCTTCCTGTCCTGCTTGAGCGTAAGATTGATGATATGTTCGGAGTCGTCGTCCTCGAAGCCCGTCATCTTCGCCACATCGGATTTCTCATCGATGACCTGTATCTTCTCTATCATATCGGCGGGGATATTCTTGGTAGCGGACTGGACATCGCTGCCGAAGAACTTCTTGCCGTCGATACGCACGGCGGTAATGCTCTCGCCATTGACCGTCACATTGCCCTGTTGGTCGACCGTAACGCCGTTCATCTTCTTAAGCAAGTCCTCCACCATGGCGTTCTCGCCCACCTTGTAGGCGGAGGTGTTGTACTCGATGGTGTCGCCCTTAACGGTCATCTCGGCGGCATGCCCCTGCACGCTGACCTCTTGCAGCGCCAATACATCCTCGCTCAGGCGGATGGTCTTAACCGTAATGGTATGGTCTTTGGCCGTCTTTGCCGACACCGAAACCGCTACTGTCTGCTCCTTAAAGCCAATACTCGACACGAGCAGTTTGTACTGCCCGGGCTGTATGCCGCGCAAGAGGTACTGCCCTGCCGCATCGGTCTGCGCCCCCTGCACCATGGTGGAGTCGCCGCCCGCATAGGCAAAAAGGCGCACCGTAGTCATCTCCACTGCCGAACCATCGGTACTGCTGACGACCTTGCCCGTAAGGGTATACTTGGAGGTAACACTCTGCGCACAGATAGACTGCGGCACAAAGAACCCGCAAAGCAAGCAAAATGCGATTGCTATAAGAGAGATTTTTTTCATACTGTTTGGCACTTTGCAAATCTTGTGCCAAATAGTAAATGGGAACGAACGGGTGGTCAGGGAACAAGACCGGACTGACTACCGAAGAGGGGAAGTTATTCCATGAGAACCGGGGACAAGGAGAATGCTGATTTCGTAGAGAATATAGATAGGCACGGAGGTCAGGAGCAGGG
>CAVEXR010000052.1:0-15416 GCA_963619585.1 Azospirillum sp. CAG:239 | reverse complement strand
GTGAATATGTTCTTGCAGAACTGATAAGAATACATAGAACAGCATGTTGTTATAATCCAAAATATCTAATTTAATCGGATGAAAATCGAAAAACGATGGAAAAATACACGAGTTCAGCAAGAAAATGCGTATAAATACGAAAAAATAGCGGAAAAGTTTGTGTATGTCGTGCGGAATATCTACCTTTGCACCCGAAATCAATCCGCAACATCGGCGGGGAAGCGAAAGTAACAAAACCAATTATATATAAGGTATGAGTAACATTCGATTTGAGGCACTAAAGACTGCGTGGAGTCATGAGCCGGTAGAGGGCAAGAATCCGTCTGCAAAGACGAGCGTCTTGTTCGCTCAAAATGTATTTACCCGTGAGAAGATGAAAGAGTACATCGCAAGCAACATCTTGGAGCAACTCTTCGACCTCATGGACAATGAGAAACCCTTGAGCCGCGACATTGCCAACAGCGTTGCTATTGGTATGAAGAAATGGGCTACGGAGCAGGGGGCTACCCACTACACGCACTGGTTCCAGCCTCTTACGGGCGGTACGGCAGAGAAACACGACTCTTTCCTCGAGTTCGACGACAACGGTGCTCCTATCGAGGAGTTCTCGGGCAGCGTACTCTATCAGCAGGAGCCGGATGCAAGTAGTTTCCCGAGTGGCGGTATCCGTAATACCTTCGAGGCACGCGGCTACTCGGCATGGGATCCTTCTTCGCCTGCATTCGTTATCGGTGACCGTCTTTGCATACCGACTATCTTTGTCGCTTATACGGGTGAGGCGTTGGATTATAAGACGCCGCTTTTGCGTTCTATCTCTGCGGTTAATAAGGCAGCCGTGGCTGTAGCCAACTATTTCGATCGCAATGTGAAGCGTGTCTATAGTTATCTTGGCTGGGAGCAGGAGTACTTCTTGGTTGATGAGGCTTTGTTTGCCGCTCGTCCCGACCTTGTGATGACCGGTCGTACGCTTATGGGGCATTATGCCAGCAAGAGCCAGCAGTTGGATGACCACTATTTCGGTATCATCCCTGAGCGTGTGTTGCGCTTTATGATGGAGTTGGAAGAGGAATCGTTGAAACTCGGTATCCCTGTCAAAACCCGTCACAATGAGGTGGCTCCTAACCAGTTTGAGTTGGCTCCTATCTATGAGGAGTCGAACCTCGCCTCTGATCACAACCTGCTTGTCATGTCCCTTATGGAGCAGGTAGCACGCCGTCACCATTTCCGTGTCTTGCTGCATGAGAAGCCTTTTGGTGGTGTCAATGGTTCGGGTAAGCACTGCAACTGGTCGCTTGGTACGAACACAGGTGTTAACCTCCTTGCTCCGGGTAAGAACCCATACCAGAACCTCCAGTTTGTTACATTCCTTGTCAATGTTCTTGCTGCCGTACAGCGCCATAACGGGCTTCTCAAGGCTTCTATCGCTTCGGCTACCAACGCCCATCGTCTGGGAGCCAATGAGGCACCTCCTGCTATCATTTCCGTATTCTTGGGTACGCAGATCACCGAAGCGCTCAATCAGATTGAGCATGCCGATGTAGAGAAGGGTATCATCATCAACGCTAAGAAAGAGATGAAACTCGGTGTGGGTACTATTCCTGAGATTCTGCTTGATAACACCGATCGTAACCGTACATCGCCTTTTGCTTTCACGGGCAACCGTTTTGAGTTCCGTGCCGTAGGTTCTTCGGCTAACTGTGGCGCGGCTATGTTGGCTTTGAATTCCGCTGTGGCAGAGCAACTTACGCTCTTCCGTGAGGAGGTAGATGCTTTGATCGAGAAGGGCGAAGCCAAAGAGCGTGCTTTGTTTACCGTCATCAAGCGCCTGCTCAATGAGTGCCATGCGATTCGTTTCGATGGTAACGGCTATAGCGAGGAGTGGAAGGCTGAGGCTTTGAAGCGTGGTCTTGATTGCGAAACCAGCGTACCTTTGATTATTGATAACTACCTGAGCGACAGTTCGGTAAAGATGTTCGGTACTACCAATGTGCTGAGCAAGGCAGAGTTGCTCTCTCGTTGCGAGGTTAAGTGGGAGAACTACGCCATGAAGTTGCAGATCGAGTCCCGTGTCTTGGGAGACCTTGTTCTCAACCATGTACTGCCTGCAGCCAAGCGTCACCAGACGATGCTCTTGCAGAATGTACTCAATGTAAAGCAGGTCTTCCCTGAGGCAGAAGTGGCTGTTCTCAATGAGCAAGATTATATCATCATCCGTCAGATAGAGGAGCACTCTTCTGCTATCATTGCTGGAGTTGAGAAGATGAAAGCCGCTCGTAAGCACGCCAACCATATTGAGAGTGAGCGCGACCGTGCTATTGCCTTCCACGATACTATTGTTCCGTTGATGGAGGAAATTCGTAAGCATGTCGACGACTTGGAGATGGTAGTAGACGACGAACTCTGGACGCTGCCTAAGTACCGCGAGATGCTGTTCGTACACTAATTGTTTGTACACTGATTTATCTCTAAACGGGAAATTTATAAAAGTCCCCTTTACTGTTTGAACAAAAAAGGTATCAAAAAATAGAATTGTGTTGACGCCGGTCCTATAGGGTTTCTGCCCTATAGGATTTGGCGTCTATATAATTATAACCTCCCCCATACCCCTCAGAGAGGGGACTTACAGATAACACTCACACTACGGAAATAACGAGAAGTATGAAAATCTCTTTTACAAAAATGCAGGGTATTGGCAACGACTATATCTATATAGATGCCCGTAAGTTCCTGCCTACCAACGATCTATCCGGTTTGGCACAATGCCTGAGTGACCGACACTTTGGTATCGGTGGGGATGGTATCGTCTTGCTGACGAGCAGTGATACCTGCGACTTTGGTATGCGTATCTTCAATGCCGATGGTTCGGAGGCACAGATGTGTGGTAATGCCTCTCGTTGTATCGGCAAGTATGTCTATGAGCGAGGTCTGACCGATAAGAAGGAAATTACATTAGAGACGCTTGCGGGAAAAAAGGTACTATTTTTGCATGTGGAAGAGGGGAAGGTTGTGTCCGTTTCGGTGGATATGGGTGAGCCTGTCTATTTAGGAAGTGTGACACTTACTATTGATGGCGAACCGATGTGTTTTGAGCAAGTGGATATGGGGAATCCGCAAGCTGTTTGCTTTCTTCCTACAGCCGATTTATCTCTCTGTCCCGAACGAGGACCGAAGGTAGAAACGAATAGCCACTTCCCTAACCGTACCAATGTGGAGTTTGCTTATATTGAGAATCGCCACGAGATACAGATGCGTGTTTGGGAACGAGGCAGTGGTGAGACACTTGCCTGTGGTACGGGTGCTTGTGCTACGGCAGTAGCGGCGATAGAGCGAGGCTTGACCGACCGGGAAGTGACTGTCCATCTTACGGGGGGGGATTTGACCATAGCCCTTTTGCCCACTCACCATGTCCTCATGACCGGTACTGCCACCTTTGTGTTCGACGGAGTCGTAGAGTGTTGAGTGTTTAGAGTTGAGTGTTGAGTGCAGTTGAGAGTTGTGAGTTGAGTGTTTAGTCAAACACACCATAGCCTTGCGGAATATATGGTGGTATTAAGGAGAAAATAAGATTATAAAGAGAATAATATGATACAGGTAAACAGCAATTTCTGCCGCCTTCGTGCGGGATACTTATTTACAGAGATACAACAGCGTACTGACCGCTATATAGCAGAGCACCCTGATAGCAAGGTGCTTAAGTTGGGTATTGGGGATGTGCGAGGACCTCTTGTACCAGCAGTGGTGGAGGCAATGCAGCGTGCCATAGAGGAACAGGCCAATGTGAATACATTTCATGGCTATGGCTTGGAGAATGGTGCCGAGTGGATGCGTCGCTCCATAGTGGATTTTGATTATGCCCGTCGAGGCATATCGCTCGATATAGACGAGGTCTTTGTGTCCGATGGGGCAGGTACCGATTTGGGTAACTTGAGTGATATTCTTGATTCGCACAACCGTGTAGCCGTAGCCGACCCCGCCTATCCTGCCTATATTGATACCAGTGTTATGGCAGGTCGTGCCGGTGAGTGGCAGGGTGATCGTTGGAGCGATTTGATACTCCTTCCCTGTACGCCTGAGAACGGCTTTTGTCCTTCTTTTCCCGAAGCAGTCCCGAACATACTCTATCTCTGCTCGCCTAATAACCCTACAGGTATCGCTCTCAACCGAGAGCAACTGCAAGGTTGGGTAGACTATGCCCGTGCGCACCATAGTCTGATTATCTTCGATTCCGCTTACGAGGCGTTTATACGCTCCGAGGATGTCCCGCATAGTATCTATGAGTGTGAGGGAGCCAAAGAGGTGGCTATTGAGGTGCGTAGTTTCAGTAAGACGGCAGGCTTTACGGGTGTGCGCTGTGGCTATACCGTTGTACCCAAGGCACTTATGGGGCAGAACGATAAGGGCGAACAGGTATCGCTCAATGCCTTGTGGTATCGCCGTCAGTGTACTAAGTATAATGGTACGAGTTATATCTCTATGCGGGGTGCACAAGCCGTGCTTTGCGATGAGGGACACCGCCAAGTCATGGAGCAGATTTCTGCCTATATGCACAATGCCGATACCATTCGCAATTGCTTCTTGGAGCAGGGGCTTGAGGTCTATGGTGGTATAGATGGTCCTTATGTATGGGTGCGTGCGCCGCATAATATGGACTCATGGGCATTCTTTGACTTGCTGTTGCAGAAATGTCAGGTCGTATGTACGCCGGGCGTAGGCTTTGGTACATATGGTGCAGGCTTTGTGCGTTTCTCTGCTTTTGGCTCGGCAGAAACCATCAATGAAGCCATACAGCGCATTAAAAGTGCAAATATATTTGGCTAATTGCCTTAAAATACTTACCTTTGCAAACTTTTAGCGACTGTCTGCCCCCTTAACGGCGTACGCCATACAGTCGATTCGGAATCAATCAACTAACAACCCAATTTTATATGTGTGGAATAGTAGGTTATATTGGTAAACGAGAAGCGTATCCAATTCTGATTAAAGGACTTCATCGTTTGGAGTATCGTGGCTATGATAGTGCCGGTGTTGCCCTTATCAACCCCGAAGGTAAACTCAATGTGTACAAGACAAAAGGCAAGGTTGCCGAGTTGGAAACCTTTGCCGGTGATAAGGATGTGCGCGGCACTGTCGGTATTGCACATACCCGTTGGGCTACCCATGGCGAACCGAATACGGTGAATGCCCATCCCCACTACTCCGAGTCGGAGGAGTTGGCAATTATCCACAACGGTATCATCGAGAACTATGCCGTATTGAAACAGGGCTTGCAGCAGCACGGTTATACTTTCAAGTCTTCTACCGATACCGAGGTGCTGGTGCAACTCATTGAGTACACCAAGAAGACGGACAATGTAGACTTGAAGACGGCAGTGCAACTTGCGCTCAATCAGGTGGTCGGTGCATACGCCATTGCCGTACTCGACCGCTCCAATCCCAATATCCTTGTTGCTGCCCGTAAGGGTAGTCCGCTTGTGGTGGGTATTGGCGAAGACGAGTATTTCCTTGCTTCCGATGCCACGCCTATTGTGGAGTACACCGATAAGGTAGTCTATATCGAGGACGAAGAAGTTGTAACCATTGAGCGGGGCAAGAAGTTGGATGTTACCACTATCGGCAATGTACGCAAGACACCTGAGATTAAGCGGTTGGAGTTCACTCTCTCGCAGTTGGAGAAGGGCGGCTATCCGCACTTTATGCTCAAGGAGATATTCGAGCAGCCCCGTACGCTGACCGACTCCATGCGTGGGCGTGTCAATATGGAGCATAACAACATCGCTCTCTCGGGCTTTATTGATAACAAGGAGCGTTTCCTCAATGCCAATCGTATTATTATCACTGCCTGTGGTACTTCGTGGCATGCAGGGCTGATAGCGATGTATGCGTTGGAGGAGTTTGCGCAGATACCCGTCGAGGTGGAGTACTCCAGCGAGTTCCGTTATCGTAAGCCCGTTATCCACAAGGACGATGTCGTGATTGCTATATCCCAATCGGGTGAGACAGCAGATACATTGGCGGCTATTCAGTTGGCAAAGGAGCATGGAGCATTCATCTTCTCTATCTGTAATGTGGTGGGGGCGTCCATACCTCGCTTGTCCGACAGTGGTTGCTATACCCATGTGGGGCCTGAGATAGGTGTGGCGTCTACTAAGGCATTTACCGCGCAGGTGACAGCACTCACTATGTTGGCGCTCTGTATAGGTAAGGCAAAGGGTACGCTGACTGATGAACGCTACTTGGCTATTACGCACGAACTATCACTTATTCCCGGTAAGATAGAGAAGATTCTTGAGCAGGACAAGCAGATAGCCGACTTTGCCAAGACATTTACCTATGCGCAGAACTTCATCTACCTTGGGCGTGGGTATAATTATCCTGTGGCATTGGAGGGCGCACTGAAACTTAAGGAAATCAGTTATATACACGCTGAGGGGTATCCCGCAGCCGAGATGAAGCATGGTCCTATTGCTCTTATCTCGCAGGAGATGCCGGTGGTGGTTATTGCTCCGCATTGCGGCACTTACGAGAAAGTGGTGTCGAATATACAAGAAGTGCGGGCACGCAAGGGGCGTGTGGTGAGTATCGTGACAGAGGGCGACATACTGGTTAGCAATATGTCCGACTATACGATTACCGTTCCTGCTACCGAGGAGTGCCTGACGCCGCTATTGACGGTGATTCCTTTGCAACTCTTGGCATACCATATTGCGGTCGTTAAGGGCTGCGATGTGGATCAACCCCGCAACCTCGCCAAGTCCGTCACAGTAGAGTAGGTGGCGTGTTGCGTAAATGCCAAATGCACAAAACAGTGCCGTCTCGAAATCTTCGGGATGGTGCTGTTTTTTTTATATGGACAGGGATAGAAAAGCATAGAATAGACCCCAACTATGAACAGGGCAACATCAGGGGACGAACAGGGAAAACACGGAACGCATTTTTGTTTTTTGTATATGTATTGCATATATAAGGAAAAAGTAGTAACTTTGCAGCCGTTCTGTGTGGCGTTTCCAAAAGCGAACAAGCCAACGCCAACAAGAAGGGCGACCCCCGCATGTTAATTGTTAATTATTAATTGTTAATTGAATATATGGAATTCAAGTATGCGCCGATGTTCCAACTCGGCAAAGATGAAACAGAGTATTACCTACTGACCAAAGACTATGTTTCAGTAGGTGAGTTCGAAGGAAAGCCTATCCTGAAAATCGAGAAGGAAGGTCTTACACGCATGGCTCAACAGGCCTTTCACGATGTCAGTTTCATGCTGCGTCGTTCCCATAACGAACAGGTAGCCAAGATATTACGCGACCCGGAAGCAAGTGCCAACGACAAGTATGTCGCACTCACCTTCCTTCGCAATGCCGAGGTAGCGTGCAAGGGCCAGTTGCCTCTCTGCCAAGATACCGGAACGGCTATCGTACATGGCGAGAAGGGGCAGCAGGTATGGACGGGCTACTCCGACGAAGAGGCACTCAGCCACGGTGTCTATAATACCTATACGCAGGACAACCTCCGCTATTCGCAGAACGCACCGCTGTCTATGTACGAAGAAGTCAACACCAAGTGCAATCTGCCCGCACAGATAGACATCGAGGCCACCGAAGGTATGGAATACCGCTTCTTGTGTGTTACCAAGGGCGGCGGTTCAGCCAACAAGACCTATCTTTACCAAGAGACCAAAGCCCGCATCCAGAATCCGGGTACGCTTATTCCGTTCTTGGTGGAGAAAATGAAGAGTCTTGGTACGGCAGCCTGCCCTCCATACCACATCGCCATTGTGATAGGCGGCACGAGTGCAGAGAAGAACCTTCTCACCGTCAAACTTGCCTCCACACACTATTACGACTCGCTGCCTACAACGGGCGACGAGACGGGACGCGCATTCCGTGATATAGAATTGGAGAAACAATTGCTGCAAGAGGCATATAAGATTGGTCTTGGTGCACAGTTCGGTGGTAAATACATGGCGCACGATGTGCGTGTCGTTCGTCTTCCCCGCCACGGAGCCAGCTGCCCCATTGGTTTGGGCGTCAGTTGTTCGGCAGACCGTAACATCAAGTGCAAAATCAATAAAGACGGTATTTGGATTGAGCGTATGGATAATAACCCGGGCAGCCTAATCCCCGCCGAATTGCGTCAAGCAGGCGAAGGCGATGCGGTTCGTATCGACTTAAATCAACCTATGCGGGATGTCTGCCATATCCTTACACAATACCCAATCGGTACACGCTTGTCGCTGAATGGAACGATTATCGTGGGTCGTGACATCGCTCATGCCAAAATCAAGGCACGCCTCGACGCAGGCGAACCGATGCCGGACTACCTAAAGAACCACCCTATATACTATGCCGGACCGGCTAAGACGCCTGCAGGTATGGCCTGCGGTTCTATGGGACCGACCACAGCAGGGCGTATGGATCCGTATGTAGACGAGTTCCAAGAACACGGCGGCTCACTTATTATGCTCGCCAAAGGGAATCGCTCCATAGATGTCACCAACGCTTGTCAGAAGCACGGTGGATTCTACCTCGGCTCTATAGGCGGTCCCGCAGCCATCTTGGCGCAAGAGAACATCAAGTCTATTGAGTGCGTAGAGTACCCTGAGTTGGGCATGGAGGCTATTTGGAAGATAGAGGTAGAGAACTTCCCTGCATTCATCTTGGTAGATGATAAGGGCAACGACTTCTTCAAGCAACTCAAGCCTTGCACCGGTTGTACCATACTCAATTAACAGTTAACAAGTAACAAGTAACATGCAAGGATTGGCTCTTGCTAAACAGTTCAAAGCCTGATAACGACAAGCACATGGGAGAACAACAACAGAAGGGTTTTTGGCAACGCATACGCCATAAGTATCGCATAGCGGTTCTCGACGAGGGGACGCTGAACGAACGATGGCATATACGCCTCAGCGGATTGGGCACACTCAGTGTGCTGTTCTTGCTGTTTCTGCTCACGCTGGCGGTGTTCTCTCTGTTGATTGTCTACACTCCGATACGAACGGTTCTGCCGGGCTATAGCGAGGACATTCGTCGCCAACTGATTGTGGAGTCAGCACGGGTTGATTCTATCGAAACCTCGCTCGTCATACAGCGTCAGTATCTTGATGTTATCAAGCAAATCACCGCCGGCGAAGTACAATCCGACACCGTACAACACATCGATTCGGTACAAATCGTTGCGCGAGAGAAGATTCTTCAAGAGGCAAAAAACGATGCACTCGCAGAGTTTATGGCGCAATACGAAGAGAAGGAGAAGGACAATCTCTCTCTGTTTGATATTCAGCAGAATCAGCCTATCATCAGCCTGTTCCGTCCGGTGCGTGGAGCGATATTGACGCATAGCCAACCGGAGCACGGGCAATATGCTGTTCTCCTGCGCACCACCGACCACGAAAATGTCTGCTCCGTCTTGTCTGGTACGCTTATCTATGCCTCGCACGAGTTGGACAACACCCATACCGTTGTCGTGCAGCACCAAGACTATGTCAGCATCTACCGAGGCGTCGAATCAGTACTAAAGCAGATCGGTAGTGCGGTACAGTCCGGAGAGACTATCGCCCTTATGGGTACCGAAGGAACTCTCTCGTTTGAGTTATGGCGCAATGGGCAATCCATCAACCCCGAAGAGGTCATCGCTTTCTAACAACGCACATAGCACATACAAAGTGAATAAGAAACAAATTGCTATATTAGGCAGTACCGGCAGCATCGGCACGCAGACATTGGATGTGGTGCGCAACCACCCCGAGCGTTTCGAGGTATATGCATTGTCGGCACACCGCAGCATTGATCTATTGATTCAGCAGGCGCGTGAGTTTCACCCCGAGGTGGTGTGTATCGCCGACGAGACGCTCTACGAACCCTTGCGGGACGCCTTAGCGGACTTACCTATCAAGGTATGGGCAGGAGCAGAAGCCATTGCCGATATGGTGACGATGCCTACCATTGATGTCGTTGTGGCAGCCATGGTGGGCTATGCAGGTTTGCGTCCAACCATAGCGGCTATCTGCGCCGGCAAGACTATTGCGCTCGCCAACAAAGAAACTTTGGTAGTAGCAGGCGACCTCATCTGTCGGTTGGCACAAGAGCACCATACCCCAATCCTTCCTGTTGATAGCGAGCATTCCGCTATCTTCCAATCCCTTGTAGGCGAAGGCGACAACGAGATAGAAAAGATATTGCTCACCGCCAGCGGAGGACCTTTCCGTACTTTCTCATTGGAGCAGATGCGCACGGTTACGGCAGCGCAAGCGCTGCGACATCCCAATTGGGATATGGGCGCTAAGATAACTATTGACTCCGCCAGTATGATGAACAAGGGATTTGAAGTCATCGAAGCAAAATGGTTGTTTGGTGTGCCGGTAGAAAAGATTCAAGTGTTGGTTCACCCACAATCGATTGTCCATTCTGCGGTGCAGTTTGCGGATGGCGCCGTCAAAGCGCAACTTGGCACACCGGATATGCACTTGCCTATTCAGTATGCCCTTACTTACCCGGAGCGCATCAACAACCCATCGGAACGGCTCGACTTATTTCAAGCAAAAAATCTCACTTTCGAAGCCCCCGATCCCGAACGATTCCCGAACCTACTCTTGGCGTACGAGGCAACCAAGCGGGGTGGAAATATGCCCTGCGTGCTGAATGCAGCCAACGAAGTCGTTAACCTCGCCTTTCGAGAAGGCAAGTGTGGCTTTTTACAGATGTCGGAAATAATAGCCGAGACCCTACAACGAGCGGACTATCTCCCTACTCCAACCTACGAGGACTATGTCGCCACCGACCATTCCGCCCGTGTCATCGCCACCGAACTACTGAGCAATGTGTAATTTTGTAAATGTGTAAATGCGCAGCGTATTCTCGCGCAGCATATATTTGCTATCGCGTATGTTCGCCCAGCGCATATTAATTGTTAATTGGAAAAAATGCAGTGGATTCAACTCATCATAGCACTTAGTTTCTTAGTTGTCATACATGAACTCGGACATTTCACCTTTGCGCGTATCTTTAAGGTACGAGTCGAGAAGTTCTATATGTTCTTCAATCCCCAAATATCCCTATTCCGAGCCAAGAAGGTGGATGGAAAGTGGCGTGTACGCTTCTTTGCCAAGAATATAGAGCCGGCTATCGTTCCTTTGGAGGATGAGATAACACACCAACCAAAATTGGACGAGAAAGGCAGGCCGCTCTATCGCCCCATGACGGATACAGAGCGTGCAGCCCTACCCGAAGGCGATTGGCGACGCGACCCGGATAACACCGAGTGGGGCATCGGTTGGGTACCTTTTGGCGGCTATTGCTCCATTGCCGGTATGGTAGACGAGACCAAGTCGATTACCGACCTTCCTTCCGAACCGCAATCGTGGGAGTTCCGCTCTAAGCCTGCTTGGCAACGCCTCTTGATTATCTTAGGGGGCATCTTGGTCAATTTCGTAGCGGCATTGGTAATGTTCTCTGTCTTGATAGGACATTGGGGAACGGATGCACTGCCTCTCCGTAATATTGACTCGGGGCTCTACTACTCCGAATTGCTGCAGCAAGAGGGATTCCAACAACACGACAAGATACTGACTATTGACGGACAAGAGCCGCAAGAACTATCGGATGTCGTTCAGTGGTTGATTATCGAGGGCAAACAGAATGTGGTGGTACTGCGTGGAGGCGACACATTGGGATTGGTGATGTCGAAGGACTTAGGCACTCGCTACCTTGCAGCACAGAACGAGTACGACCGTGAGGAACGACAGAAAGAGCATGCAGATGCCAACTATATGCGCCGTCCTTTTGTACTGATTACGGAATTTATACCGTTTGTCATCGACTCCGTAATGCCTGGTAATGCAGCGGCTATAGCAGGACTGCAGGCAGGGGATAGCATTGTGGCAGTGGCAGGCGTACCGACGCCGTGCAGCGTACAGGTATCGGAAGAGTTGCAGCACCACCCGTGCGATAGCGTGACGGTGGAGTACTACCGCATGGGCTGCCGACACGAGGCACACTTATTCATCGGCGACCAGTGCCGCTTGGGCGTCTATCAGAAATCGAAATACGATTTCTTCCCTATTGAGCATACCGACTACTCTTTCTTTGAGGCGATTCCGGCAGGTATCTCCTACGGCTGGAATATATTGGCTATGTATGTCAAGCAGTTCCGCTTGGTATTCACCAAGGAGGGCGCACAGTCGGTAGGCGGCTTTGGAGCGATTGGCAATATGTTCCCCACCTCGTGGAATTGGTACGCCTTCTGGCACATGACGGCATTCCTAAGCCTCATCCTCGCCTTTATGAACTTCCTGCCTATACCCGCCCTCGACGGAGGATATATTCTGTTCCTGCTTTGGGAAATCATTACCCGCCGCAAGCCAAGCGACAAGTTCCTCGAAGTAGCGAACAACATAGGGTTCTGGTTGCTTCTTGCCCTGCTTGTCTATGCCAACGGCAACGACATTTTCAAAGCGTTCTTCTAACAATTAATAATTAATAATTAACAATTAACATGCGCTTGCGCTGCGCATTTACAAATTTACAAATTATGTCAAAGGATAGCGCAGAGTATTATGTACACCCATCTTCTTATATAGATGAAGGGTGCAGCATTGGGCGGGGAACCAAGATATGGCATTTCTCGCACGTTATGTCGGGCTGTGTCATTGGCGAAGACTGCAATATCGGACAGAATGTTGTCATCTCGCCGCAAGTGGTGCTGGGGCGCAACTGCAAGATTCAAAACAATGTGTCAGTCTATACGGGCGTGCGCTGCGAAGACGATGTTTTTCTCGGTCCGAGTATGGTATTCACCAATGTCATCAATCCGCGTGCTGCTGTCAGTCGCAAGGCGGAATATCGAGAAACTATACTCCACCAAGGCGCATCGGTCGGTGCCAATGCAACTATTGTATGCGGACACAGTTTAGGCGCCTACTGCCTAATCGGAGCGGGTTCTGTGGTAACAAAAGATGTGCCTGACTATGCGCTAATGGTAGGCAACCCGGCACGCCAAATAGGTTGGGTGAGCCGTCATGGCGAGAAACTCCGGTTCAATGCGGATGGTATCGCCATCTGCCCCGCCACCGGTGAGCACTACCAATTAGCGGACGGGCGAGTTGTATTAATTAGGAATTACCGGCGTGTCGCCGGGACAAAATTTTCAATCAGGAATGAGCACTAAACTTCTAAACTACCAAATATGATACAACGAATTCAAACCCTTTATCTGCTTTTGATTGTCGTACTCGGCATCGCACTATGCTTTTGCCCCGTCGTACAACTAACTACGCCCGAAGAGGCTGCCCAACAACATGTATACGAGATGAAAGCCATTGGACTTAAAGAATTAGGAATTAGGAATGAGGAATTAGGAATTGGGGATGATGCGCAGTCTTTTAATGGTTCTTTAATTGGCATTAATGGAGAATCTATTGTCCCCGGCGACACGCCGGCGCCGGCGGTGTTGAATGGACTTTGGGGACTGCTACTGACAACGCTTTGCATTCCTATTCTGGCTTTGTTAGATATATTTCTCTACCGGAAACGCATTCTGCAAGCACGGCTGAATATATTCTTGGCGGTACTATGCGTAGGCTACTACGGCATACTTGCTATGTTTGTGTGGTTTGCCAAGATGAACCTCGGCACGACGGAATGGCATCTCTATGCATGGAGCGGAATACCCTTGATTTGCTTGGTACTGACGCTGATGGCAACCCGCCGTATCCTGAAAGACGAAGCACTCGTGCGTGCCGCAGATAGAATCAGATAAGGAATTTATGCTCTGCGGGAGCACCCGCCGCCACAGACAAACCTTCCATGTGGGAGCACCCGCCTTCTAAACTACTCCTAACCACACAAATGAACACTTTATTAGGTAAAACTCTTGATGAATTGCAGGCAATCGCCATAGAGGCAGGGCTGCAGAAGTTTGCGGGCAAGCAACTGGCAGAGTGGTTGTATGTGCGTCGTGCCACCTCGTTTGATGAGATGACGAATATATCGATTCGGGGGCGGCAGGTGTTGGCGGAGCGCTACACCATCGGGCGGCATGCTCCCGTGGCACAAGCAGAGTCGGCTGACGGCACAAAAAAATACCTTTTTCAAATAGGCGATCAATATATAGAGTCGGTCTATATTCCAGAAGACGACCGTGCAACGCTCTGTGTATCAACCCAAATGGGCTGCAAGATGGGGTGTCGATTCTGCATGACGGGAACACTGGGTTTTCACGGACAACTGCCGGCAGCGGAGATACTGAATCAGATACTCTATTTCCGGACCGGACCTCTCCAAGGGGGAGTCTCGCTCACCAATATCGTTTATATGGGTGAGGGGGAGCCGATGGATAACCTCGATAATGTGCTGCGCTCGCTGCAAGTGATGACAGCACCATGGGGCTGCGCATGGTCGGCAAAGCGTATCACCGTGTCGTCTGTTGGGGTGCTGCCTCAACTGAAAAGATACTTAGAGGAAAGCGAGTGTCATTTAGCCATCTCGCTACACAATCCATTCAGCACGGAACGAAGCGAGATAATGCCTGCAGAGAAACTCTATCCACTGACAAGCGTTCTGGCGCTACTCAAACAATACGATTGGACACACCAACGACGAGTCAGTTTCGAGTACATCTGCTGGGCTGGACAAAACGACACGCCCAAACATGCTAAGGAGTTGGTTCGGCTGCTTCGGGGATTGAATTGCCGCATCAACCTGATTCGATTCCATGCAGGCGTAGAAGAGGTATCGCATCGTGCAGAACAGCAGTCGTTCCCCGCAAGCGATGAGCGACAAATGGAATGGATGCGGGACTACCTGACCAACAACGGAATAACCACCACCATCCGTCGCAGCCGCGGCGAAGATATTCTCGCTGCGTGTGGTATGCTCGTCAACGCCCTGCAAAGCAATAAATAGACAATTAGGAACCGGCGTGCCGGGGACATTTTTTTTTCAATTAGGAATTAGGAATTTTACACTTAACTCCTTAACTCCAAAACTCACTAAACTACTCCTAAACTCCCCAACTGCTATCCACTATCTACTATCAACTAATACCGCTATGCAGTTGTAAAACAGTTAATATTTATTTTATAAGCGCAGACAAACCTGCCGTATCTCTTTACTTGCCAGAGCGAAAACTGGGCAGGGATGCCCAATACAAACAACAAAATTGAAGGTACTTTTACAGATCTCAAGAACAACCTAAATAATCACAATGGTCTGAGTATAGAGCACCGCTAAAGGGTAATTATTGAGTATATGCAAACGAAGCATTAACCACCTCAAAAAGTCGATTAGTTGAAGCAGTTAAACCCTAAACATCCTAATTTGGGGATTGCGTAGTATGCGGCTTGGGGAGCCGCGTAAACATTGGAATTAGTCCAATATATGGAAGATATACAAAACAGACTGCAAAATGACTATTAGAGAGGT
>CAVEXR010000051.1:0-15757 GCA_963619585.1 Azospirillum sp. CAG:239 | reverse complement strand
CACTGCAAAGTTACTGAAAATCTTTGACATAGCCAAGTCTTTCTGCAATAAAAAACAAGCAGAAAGACTTTTTTTATAACCGGAATAACCACTCTCCATCATCCCCAACATAACACTAAAAGAGGCTGCCTAACCAAAACTTGTTAGACAGCCTCTTTTTTAGTTATCCTAATTCGGACTATTCGTCATCGTCGTTGCCGTTCAGCGCATTCTCTGCAGCATCACGGGCAGCCTGGATGGCAGCATACTCCTCCTTGTTATGAACAGCGAGTTTGACGAAATCGCGCGTACCTGTACCCGCAGGAATCAAGTTACCGCAGATCACATTCTCCTTCATACCCTCGAGCGTATCTACCTTGCCTTGAACAGCAGCCTCGTTGAGCACCTTGGTGGTCTCCTGGAACGAAGCGGCAGACATAAAGGACTTGGTACCGAGAGCCGCACGCGTGATACCTTGCAGAATCTGCTTGGCCGTAGCGCACTCTGCCTCACGCGCCTCAACAACTTTCTTGTCGCGACGACGCAGGCTGGAGTTCTCGTCGTGGAGACGGCGAGCGGTAACAATCTGACCCGGCTGCAGCAACTCGCTATCACCCGCATCGGTAACCACCTTCTTGCCCCAGATACGGTCGTTCTCGTCCATAAAGTCCATCTTATCAACCACTTGCCCCTCGAGGAAGCGAGTATCACCCGCATCGAGAATCTCGACCTTGCGCATCATTTGACGCACAATAATCTCGAAGTGCTTATCGTTGATTTCCACACCCTGCATACGATATACAGACTGCGCTTCGTTGACAATATAGTCTTGAACAGCGGTAGGACCTTGGATAGCCAAGATGTCGTCCGGCGTAACAGCACCATCGGACAAGGCTACACCGGCACGGACATAGTCGCCCTCCTGAACCAAAATCTGCTTAGACAACGGCACGAGATATGCCTTCTGCTCGCCAAGTTTGGAGGTAACGAACAACTCACGGTTACCACGCTTGATCTTACCGAACGAAACCTCACCATCGATTTCGGACACAATAGCCGGATTGGACGGGTTACGCGCCTCGAACAACTCGGTAACACGAGGAAGACCACCCGTGATATCGCCCGCAGTACCAAAGGCACGCGTAACGGTAAAGAGCAAGTCGCCGACCTTAACCTCTGCGCCATCGGCATAAACGAGGCTCGCCTTAACAGGCAGGTTGTAGGTACGAATCACATTGCCATTGGCATCCAAGATATGCGCCGAAGGCATCTTGGTCTTGTCCTTGGTATCGGTAATAGAAACCTCTTTCTTACCCGTCTGCTCGTCGACATTGGTCTGTGCGGTAACACCCTCAATGACATCCTCATACTGCAGGCGACCATCTTGCTCGATAACCACCGATGCTTTGTACGGATCCCACTCGCAGATGACCGTACCCTTGTCGTATTTCTGACCCGGAGTAACGAACAACTTAGAAGCGTAAGGGATATTGAAAGTAGTCAGTACCACGCCCGTCTTCTCGTCCTTGAGTTGCATCTCGTTCAGACGACTAACCACGATGACATCACCTGCCTCGGTGGTAACGGTACGAAGGTCCTCAATCTCGATGATACCCTCACGAGGAATAGCGTAGGTATTCTGCGTAGCCGCGTTGCCTGCGACACCACCCGAGTGGAAAGTACGAAGGGTCAACTGCGTACCCGGCTCACCGATGGCCTGTGCGGCAATGACACCGACTGCCTCACCTTTCTGCACCATCTTACGCGATGCTAGGTTGCGGCCGTAGCACTTGGCGCAAACACCATGTTTGGATTCGCAAGTAAGCACCGAACGGATTTCAACCTCCTCGATACCTGCAGCCTCGATAGCCTCGCAAGCCGCCTCGCGAATTTCCTCACCAGCAGCCACAATCAGATTGCCGTCCAAATCGTGAATATCGTGAACCGATACGCGACCCAAGATACGCTGCGTCAGCGTAGCCACAACGGTATCGTTCTGTTTGATAGCGCGTGCCGTCAAGCCACGAAGCGTACCGCAGTCTTCCTCGTTGATGATGACATCGTGCGATACATCGACCAAACGACGCGTCAGGTAACCGGCATCGGCCGTCTTCAGAGCGGTATCCGCCAAACCTTTACGAGCACCGTGGGTAGAGATGAAGTACTCCAACACAGACATACCCTCTTTGAAGTTCGACAGAATCGGGTTCTCAATAGTCTGACGACCTTCGTTAGAACCTGCCTTTTGCGGCTTCGCCATCAGACCACGGACACCTGCCAACTGCTTAATCTGCTGTTTGTTACCACGGGCACCCGAGTCCATCATCATATATACGGAGTTGAAACCTTGGTCTGCCTCCTGCATGTGCTTCATCAGCACATCGGTTACCTCAGTATCGACTTTGTTCCAAGCGGCAATCACATTGTTGTAACGCTCATCGTCGCCCATCTCACCGAAGTTGTACATCTCGGTGATGTTCTCAACCTCCTCGTTACCCTTAGCGATGATACCGGCTTTCTCATCCGGAATCAGGATATCGTTCAAGTTGAAGGACAGACCGCCACGGAATGCCTTGTAGTAACCAAGGTCCTTGATATCGTCCAAGAATTGCGCCGTACGAGCCACACCGCAGGTCTTAATAACCTTCGAGATAATCGACTTAACAGCACCCTTCTTCATAACCACATTCTGGTAGCCTACCTCAGCCGGTACATATTGATTAACCAATACACGACCCGGAGTAGTCTCAATAATATGGTTCACCGGCTTGCCGTCGACGATGTCGTCCAGACGAACTTTCACCTTAGCGTGAATATCCACACGACCCTCGTTGAGCGCAATGATAGCCTCCTCGGCGGAGTAGAAAATCAAGCCCTCGCCGCGAACGCCCGTGCGCTCTTTGGTGATATAGTACAGACCGAGAATCATATCCTGCGAAGGCACCGTAATAGGATTACCGTTAGCCGGGTCAAGGATATTGTGCGAACCGAGCATCAGGAGTTGTGCCTCCAAAACGGCCTCGTTAGACAGAGGCAAGTGAACGGCCATCTGGTCACCATCGAAGTCGGCGTTGAATCCGGCACATGCCAACGGGTGCAACTGAATAGCCTTACCCTCAATCATCTTCGGCTGGAATGCCAAGATACCATGGCGGTGCAGCGTCGGGGCACGGTTCAGCAACACAGGGTGTCCTTCCATGACATGCTCCAAAATTTCGTAGATAACCGGCTCACGACGGTCGATAATCTTCTTTGCCGACTTAACGGTCTTGACGATACCACGCTCAATGAGTTTACGGATGATGAACGGCTTATACAATTCCGCAGCCATCTCCTTAGGTAGACCGCACTCGTGCATCTTCAATTCCGGGCCTACGACAATAACCGAACGAGCGGAATAGTCAACACGCTTACCGAGCAAGTTCTGACGGAAACGACCCTGCTTACCTTTCAGCGAGTCGCTCAACGACTTAAGCGGACGGTTTGCCTCCGACTTGATAGCCGTGGTCTTACGCGAGTTGTCGAACAGCGAGTCAACGGCCTCCTGAAGCATACGCTTCTCGTTGCGCAGGATGACATCCGGTGCCTTAATCTCGATGAGTCGTTTCAGACGGTTGTTACGAATAATCACACGACGATAGAGGTCGTTGAGGTCGGAGGTAGCGAAACGACCACCATCCAACGGAACCAACGGACGCAACTCCGGCGGGGTGACAGGGATAACCTGCAGAATCATCCACTCGGGACGGTTCTTACCCTTTGATGCACGGAAAGCCTCTACCACCTGCAGACGCTTCAGAGCCTCCTGCTTACGCTGTACGGAGGTCGAAGTGCTGGCTTGGTCACGCAACTGATAACTCAACGAATCCAAATCGATGGTTGAGAGCAAATCATAGATTGCGTCTGCACCCATCTTAGCGATGAACTTATCGGGGTCGCTGTCCTCCAACGAGTCGTTGTTTTCGGGCAGGATATCGAGAATCTGTGCGTATTGTTCCTCGTCGAGCAACATACGGTCTTCGATAGCGATACGATTCTTATCGTCTTTATTTTTCTCGCCAATCTCCTGACCTGCCAGAGCACCTGCCTTAACGACTACATACTTCTCGTAGTATACAATCGAGTCCAGTTTCTTAGTCGGGATACCCAGCAGGGCAGCCATCTTGCTTGGCAGCGAACGCAGGTACCAGATATGAGCCACCGGGACTACCAATTTGATGTGTCCCATGCGCTCACGGCGCACCTTCTTCTCGGTAACTTCCACACCGCAACGCTCGCAGACGATACCTTTGTAACGAATACGCTTGTATTTACCGCAGTGGCACTCATAGTCCTTAGTAGGACCGAAGATACGCTCGCAGAACAAACCATCACGCTCCGGTTTATAGGTACGATAGTTGATGGTTTCCGGCTTGAGCACCTCTCCGCTCGAGAGGCGCATAATCTCATCGGGAGAAGCCAATCCAATGCTAATCCGAGTGAAACCGTTTTTCTTATTATCTTGTTTAAAAGCCATAATCGTGATTTATTATTCCAAAGTGATTGATAGTGCCAAACCTTGCAACTCGTGCAGCAGGACATTCAGCGATTCGGGGATACCCGGTGTCGGGAAAGATTCGCCCTTAACGATAGCCTCGTAGGTGCGTGCACGACCCGTCACATCGTCAGACTTAACGGTCAGGATTTCTTGCAGCGTGTGGGCAGCACCGTGTGCCTCCAACGCCCAAACCTCCATCTCACCGAAACGCTGACCACCGAATTGTGCTTTACCACCCAACGGCTGTTGCGTAATCAGGCTGTACGGACCAATCGAACGCGCGTGCATCTTGTCGTCAACCATGTGGCCTAACTTCATGAAGTAGGTAACACCTACGGTTGCCTCCTGGTCGAACGGTTCACCCGTCTCGCCATCGTACAACTGCGTCTTACCTGCACGCGGCAGACCTGCCTTGTCTGTCCACTCGTCCAACTGCTCGAGCGAGCAACCGTCGAAGATAGGCGTCGAGAATTTCACGCCGAGTTCTTGACCTGCCCAACCGAGCACAGCCTCGAAGATCTGTCCGATGTTCATACGCGAAGGCACACCCATCGGGTTCAGAACGATATCCACCGGCGTACCATCTGCCAAGAACGGCATATCCTCTACACGAACAATTTTGCTGACAATACCCTTGTTACCGTGACGACCGGCCATCTTATCACCTACGCGGATCTTACGACGCTTAGCGACATATACTTTCGCCATTTGGACGATACCGTTAGGCAGTTCATCACCAATCGTGAGGTTGAATTTACGACGCTTCAGATCTGCATCCATCTCCTTGTACTTCGCAATGTAGTTCATAATACATTGTGCAGTCAGTTGATTCTTATGCTCGTCCGAGGTCCAGCCTTCCAACATAACCGATTGGAAATCCAATTGGTTCAGACGCTCTTTGGTGAAGTGTTGTCCCTTGGCAATCAGTTCAGTACCCACCGTATCTTTTACGGAGACAGCCGACTTGCCTTCGAGCAACTTAGCCAACTTACCAATAAGGATTTGACGGAGTTCTTCGGTTTTTGCCTCAAACTCTGCATCCATCTTTGCGATAGTTTCCTTATCCTCCATCTTAGCCTTGCGGTCTTTGAGGGCACGCGTGTAGAGTTTGCGGTCGATGATCACACCATCCAACGACGGGGTCGCTTTCAGGCTGGCATCTTTCACATCACCTGCCTTATCCCCGAAGATAGCCTTTAGCAACTTTTCTTCAGGCGACGGATCCGACTCACCCTTCGGCGTAGTTTTACCGACGATGATGTCGCCCGGATTGATGTGGGCACCGATACGAATGATACCGTTCTCGTCCAAATCCTTGGTAGCGTCCTCGCTAACGTTCGGAATATCGGAGGTGAACTCCTCCATACCACGCTTGGTCTCACGCACCTCGAGCAATTGCTCAACCACATGAACCGAAGTGTACATATCCTCACGCACGATGCGCTCGCTGAGCACGATGGCATCCTCGTAGTTGTAACCCTTCCAAGGAATGTATGCCACCTTCAGGTTCTTACCCAATGCCAACTCACCGGCTTGCGTAGCATAACCCTCAGTCAGGATTTGTCCCTTCTCTACCGTATCGCCTTTGCGAACCGTCGGGTGCAAGTCGATCGTGGTATTTTGGTTGGTTTTCTCAAACTTAGGCAGTTTGTACTCTTTCTCTGCCGAGTCGAACGAGATGAACTCTTCCTCCTCCGAGCGGTCGTACTTGATACGAATCACATCAGCGTCTACATAGGTAACGACGCCATTGCCCTCTGCCTCAATCTGCGTACGGCTATCCTTAACCAATTGATCCTCAATACCCGTACCGACAATAGGCGATTCGCTGGTAATCAATGGAACGGCCTGGCGCATCATGTTCGAACCCATCAATGCACGGTGGGCATCGTCGTGCTCCAAGAACGGAATCAATGCAGCCGCTACCGAAGCAATCTGGCAGGGAGCCACATCCATCAAATCGACCTGCGAAGGCTCTACAACAGGGAAATCTGCACCCAGACGCGACTTAACCTTGTTGCGGATAAACTTACCGTCCTTATCGAGCGGTGCGTTACCCTGCGCAACAATCTTCTCCTCCTCATCCTCAGCGCTGTAGTACTGAATGTGGTCATTATCCAAATCCACCACTCCATTCTCTGCCTTACGATACGGAGTCTCGATAAAACCGAGATCGTTGATCTTTGCATAGATACAGAGCGACGAGATAAGACCGATGTTAGGACCTTCCGGCGTCTCAATAGGACAGAGACGGCCATAGTGCGTATAGTGCACATCTCGTACCTCGAAACCAGCACGGTCACGACTCAAACCGCCGGGGCCGAGGGCAGACATACGACGCTTGTGCGTAATCTCCGCCAACGGGTTCTGCTGATCCATAAATTGGCTCAGCGCATTGGTACCGAAATAGGAGTTGATAATCGAAGAAATCGATTTTGCATTAATCAGGTCGGTCGGAGTAAAGACTTCGTTGTCACGCACATTCATACGCTCACGCACGGTGCGTGCCATACGCGCCAAACCAACGCCGAACTGATTATAGAGTTGCTCACCAACAGTGCGCACACGACGATTCGACAAGTGGTCGATATCATCCACTTCTGCGTTAGAGTTAATCAACTCTACCAAGTATTTGATAATCTCGATGATGTCTTCCTTAGTCAAAACGCGAACATCATCGGGTACAGACATATTCAATTTGCGGTTGATACGATAACGACCTACCTCGCCCAAGTCGTAACGCTTCTGCGAGAAGAATAGGTTCTGTATCATTTCGCGCGCCGTAGCATCATCGGCAGGCTCTGCATTACGCAACTGACGGTAAATATAGAGCACAGCCTCTTTCTCGGTCTTTGCCGGGTCTTTCTGCAATGTATTGAAGATGATCGAGTAATCGTTCTCGCGATTCTCATCCTTATGAAGCAGAATCGACTTGCTGCCTGACTCCAAGATAACATCAATTATCTCCGGTGTCAATTCGGTCTCACGCTCTACGACAATCTCGTTACGCTCGATAGACGAAACCTCTCCCGTATCCTCATCCACAAAGTCCTCAAGGGTCGGCTTCATCACATAACCTGCCAAACGACGACCGAGGCAAGCCTCAAGAGCGGCACGGTTGCACTTAACCTCCTCTGCCAAGTCGAAGCAATGGAGAATATCCTTGTCCGACTCAAAACCGATGGCACGCAGCAGCGTAGTAACAGGCAACTTCTTCTTACGGTCAATGTATGCATACATGACCTTGTTGATATCCGTAGCGAACTCTATCCACGAGCCACGGAACGGAATGATACGCGCTGAATAGAGCTTCGTACCATTCGAGTGCATCGAAGTACCGAAGAAAACGCCCGGCGAACGGTGCAACTGGCTAACAACGACACGCTCAGCACCATTGATGACAAAAGTACCTTTGGGAGTCATATAGGGAATCGTACCCAAATAGACATCCGAAACAACGGTATCGAAATCCTCATGATCGGGGTCCTCGCAACTCAGGCGCAATTTAGCCTTAAGAGGCACACTGTAGGTAAGACCACGCTTGATGCACTCTTCGATAGAGTAGCGGGGCGGGTCGATACTATAATCCAAGAAAGCCAAGGTAAAACTATTGCGGGTATCCTGAATAGGGAAATTCTCCTGGAATACCTTGAATAGCCCCTCGTGGCGACGCTCTTCCGGAGTAGCATCCATACGGAAGAACTCTTGGAAAGACTTTAACTGAATCTCCAGAAAGTCAGGATAAGGCATGTGCTTCTGCACACGCGAGAAATTAACTCTCTGTTGTTTGTTTGTTGTAGCCATTTATTTTGAGACGGTTAATTATGGAGGGGATACACAAAAATCCCCGATTAACTAATAGAATATTGCAGATATTGGTGATAAACTGTTGGTAATGTATTATTTACACCTAAATAGTTGGTTTTATGTTTTATATCGTTTTGATTAAAACCGCATGATTATTACCCTTATTTCAGTTATTTTTATAATCTGCTCTATTCAGAGAAAAAGGTTTAGACTCCCCATGATGGGGAATCTAAACCTGATACCACTAAAAGTGGCAGGGTATTACTTGAGTTCAACCTCAGCACCAGCCTCCTCAAGAGCCTTCTTGAGAGCCTCTGCAGTAGCCTTGTCAAGACCTTCCTTAACGGTTGCAGGAGCAGCGTCAACGATGTCCTTAGCCTCTTTCAGACCAAGACCTGTTTGCTCCTTAACGGTCTTAACGACCTGAAGTTTCTGAGCACCAGCGCTCTTCAGTACTACATCGAAAGAAGTCTTCTCCTCAGCGGCTGCCTCAGCGCCACCTGCTGCAGGAGCAGCAACTGCAACTGCAGCAGCTGCAGGTTCGATACCATACTCGTCCTTCAGGATTTGAGCGAGTTCGTTTACTTCCTTAACTGTGAGGTTAACCAATTGTTCAGCAAAAGCTTTAAGATCTGCCATTGTCTTATAATTTTAGAATGTTTATTTTTAAGTGAATTGTTTGCGGGACGCCTCCCCTATTGCTCATCGGTAGCATCGATTCTTTTTAGGCTACAACTGCGGGCAACACAGTGGAAAGACTGCTCCCAAAAGTATGCTGATTACTCAGCGCGTTCTCCCAGCGTAGTGAGTACACCGTGGAGTGTGTTACCTCCGGATTGGAGTGCAGAAATAACGTTCTTAGCAGGCGATTGCAGCAAAGCAACGAGATCGCCGATAAGTTCGTTTTTCGACTTGATTGCAGAGAGGAACTCGAGGTTCTGTGCACCTACATAGACTGTCTCCTCGACATAAGCCGCTTTCAGTTGGGGTTTTGCCTCGCCGGTCTTGTCGCCCTTGGTAAACTCCTTGATAAGTTTAGCAGGTGCATTACCGGTGTTGCTCAACATGATTGCAGTGTTACCTTTGAGAGCCTCGAAAATTTGAGCATCAATACCCTTATTCTCAAGAGCCTTCTGGAGCAGCGTATTCTTTGCAACAACGAGTTTGATATCGTTCTTGAAGCAAGCACGACGCAAATCACTCGTCTTCTGAGCATTCAACCCCTCAATATTTGTGAGGTAGAAATGCTGATATTCAGAGAGTTGCTTCTGCAGTGCTTCGATAATCGCATTTTTATCTTCCTTTTTCATTGTCTCTTTTCGTTAGTGATTAACCAATAGATTTAGTATCAATCTTGATACCCTGACTCATCGTACTCGAAAGATAAATGCTCTTGATATAGTCGCCTTTCGATACAGCAGGCTTGAGTTTGATAATGGTATCAATGAACTCACGAGCGTTTTCAGCAATTGCCTCTGCAGAGAAAGAAACCTTACCGATAGAAGTATGAACGATACCGAACTTGTCTACCTTGAAGTCGATTTTACCTTGCTTAACATCTTTAACAGCCTTAGCAACATCCATAGTTACCGTACCGCTCTTAGGGTTAGGCATCAAACCACGAGGACCAAGAACACGACCGAGAGCACCAATCTTACCCATGATTTGGGGCATAGTGATGATAACATCTACATCCGTCCATCCGGATTTGATCTTCTCGATATACTCGTCCAAGCCAACATAGTCGGCACCTGCCTCTTTGGCAGCAGCCTCCTGGTCAGGAGTACAAAGTGCAAGAACACGAACCGTCTTACCCGTTCCGTTCGGCAGTGATACGACACCACGAACCATCTGGTTAGCCTTACGAGGGTCTACACCAAGGCGTACATCGATATCAACGCTAGCGTCGAACTTAGTGGTAGTAATCTCCTTAACGAGAGCAGCAGCCTCGCTAACAGTATAGAGCTTACCTGCTTCAATCTTCTCAGCAGCAAGCTTTTGATTTTTTGTCAATTTTGCCATAATAGGATTGAAGAATTAGTTATTTAACGGTAATACCCATACTACGCGCGGTACCCTTTACCATAGATTCTGCGCTTTCAACGGTGAAGCAGTTGAGGTCAACCATCTTATCGGTTGCGATCTGACGGCATTGTTCCTCGGTAATGGTAGCCACCTTGTTACGGTTAGGCTGAGCCGAACCGCTCTTGATCTTAGCAGCCTCGAGCAATTGAATTGCTACAGGAGGAGTCTTAACGACAAACTCAAAAGACTTGTCTGCATAGACAGTGATGATGACAGGAAGAACCTTACCTGCTTTGTCCTGAGTTCTGGCATTGAATTGTTTACAAAACTCCATAATGTTCACACCCTTGGAACCCAGTGCAGGTCCTACCGGAGGAGCAGGATTGGCAGCGCCACCCTTGATTTGGAGTTTGATAAAACCGGCAATTTCTTTAGCCATAATGTTTTATTTTTACGATGTTAATAGTTTGTACCTAAGGTCTTGCTTCGGGACTTGCAGCGAAAATGTTGCAAATTTCGTGCAAAACCATAGATGATGAATAAAAAACTATCGAGTAGTTCAACGACTCGTAACAAAAAGTCTCCTACTCTTTTTCTACTTGATTGAAACTGAGCTCCAAAGGAGTCTGGCGGTCGAAAATGGTGACCTCCACCTTGAGCTTGTGCTTGTCTTGTGCGACCTCTTGGATAACACCATTGAAGCCGTTGAATGCGCCATCGATGACCTTGACCTTCTCGCCAACCAAAAAGGTTTCTTCGAGTTGGATATCGGTCTGCTCCTCGCTGACATTACCTACAATACGATTGATTTCGGATTGAGGAACGGGCGCAGGCTTAACCGAAGAGCCATCGCTGGACATAAAACCAAGAACATTGGGGATGTTACGCAACAGAGGATAGCTCTCATCGCAGAGATAGCACTCTACCAGCACATAGCCGGGGAGGAGGTTACGCTCCTTGATGGTACGCTTGCCCGCACGCAATGTCACCACTTTCTCGGTAGGAATCAAGACTTGCGACACATACTCACGGAACAGCGAAGAAGTGATCAAAGCACTCTCGATATACTCCTTTACTTTGTTCTCTTTTCCGCTAATTGCACGGAGTACATACCATTTGAATTTGTTGTCAGCCATATCAAAATACCTTTCTTGCGTTAGATAATTAGAACAGACCGTAAACAAATGTCATGATAGACTCAAAGCACCAGTCCATAAGCCAAACGATGAGGGCTAAAATAATGGAAGCAACTAGCACCATCACCGAACTCTGAGCCAACTCTTTACCGGTCGGCCAACTGGTCTTATGAACCAATTCATTGTACGATTCCTTGATATTTTCTACAAGTTTCATATAAGTAGTTTCTTTTTACAAATGTTTTTTCACGCCAACAATCCGGCTCTGACGGGAACTGTCAAAGTCAGATTGGAAGCTATGTCTTGTAACAAGCACGGAAGGCAGGAATCGAACCCACATTAACGGTTTTGGAGACCGCTCTCCTACCATTGGAGGACTTCCGTCGTCAGAACTTATTCCGCATAAGAAACTCGCGTTGCGAGTTTGGTGCTCCATAAGTTCTTCCTCTCAAATTTACCAATCTTCGCTACGCTACGATTGCTAAATTTGTTGCAGAGAATGGTGCGTGAGGAATTTGATACTTATTCCGCATAAGAAACTCGCGATGCGAGTTTGGTGCTCCATAAGTTCTTCCTCTCAAATTTACCAATCTTCACTATGCTCCGATTGCTAAATTTGTTGCAGAGAATGGTGTGTGAGGAAATTGATACTTATTCCGCATAAGAAACTCGCCGTGCGAGTTTGGTGCTACATAAGTTCTTCCTCTCAAATTTACCAATCTTCACTATGCTCCGATTGCTAAATTTGTTTCCGACACAATATATCGGAATTTTGTTTCCGACCAACGCCGGAGGAGTTGGTATCTCTCTCGTAGTAGCAAGGGCTTGCGCCCTATGCTACTATTCGCTGAGAGAAATATTTTTGATTGATTATCTTACGATATTAGTCAATCAGCTTGGTAATTTGGCCGGAACCTACCGTACGACCACCCTCACGGATTGCGAAACGCAGACCCTCAGAGCATGCTACCGGGTAGATGAGTTTAACCTGAATCTCCAAGTTGTCGCCCGGCATAACCATTTCAGTTCCTTCCGGCAGAGTGATCTCACCGGTAACGTCCATAGTACGGATGTAGAACTGAGGACGATAGTGGTTGTGGAACGGAGTGTGACGACCACCTTCCTCTTTCTTCAAGATATAAACCGAAGCCTTGAACTCGCTGTAAGGTTTAACAACACCCGGGTGAGTGAGGACCATACCACGACGAACTTCGTCCTTGTCGATACCACGGAGCAACAGACCTACGTTATCACCTGCTTCACCTTCGTCAAGAAGTTTACGGAACATCTCAACACCGGTAACAACAGACTTCTTGCCGTCTGCACCCAGACCGATCAACTGTACTTCGTCACCTACCTTAACAACACCTGTCTCGATACGACCGGTAGCAACAGTACCACGACCGGTGATAGAGAATACATCCTCAACAGGCATCAAGAAAGGCTTATCGATAGCACGAACAGGAAGTTGGATCCAGTTATCAACAGCGTCCATTAGCTCGAGCACCTTAGCTACCCAAGTCGGGTCACCATTCAATGCACCAAGAGCAGAACCGCGGATGATAGGAGTATTGTCGCCATCGAAATCGTAGAACGAAAGGAGCTCACGCATTTCCATCTCAACCAAGTCAAGCATCTCAGCGTCGTCAACCATATCGCACTTGTTCATGAACACTACCAAACGAGGAACATTCACCTGACGAGCGAGCAGGATGTGCTCACGAGTCTGAGGCATAGGACCATCCGTTGCAGCAACTACGATGATTGCACCATCCATCTGAGCAGCACCAGTTACCATGTTCTTGACATAGTCAGCGTGCCCCGGGCAGTCTACGTGAGCGTAGTGACGGTTTGCAGTCTCGTACTCGATGTGTGCGGTGTTGATAGTAATACCACGCTCTTTCTCTTCAGGAGCGTTATCAATCTGGTCGAACGACTTGATCTCCTCGCTACCGAAACCTGCCTCATGCAGAACCTTAGAGATAGCAGCGGTCAAAGTAGTTTTTCCGTGGTCAACGTGACCGATAGTACCGATGTTAACGTGCGGTTTCGAACGGTCAAATTTCTCTTTTGCCATAGTGTTTAATTGTTTATTAACGTTAATAATAATGATATTATTCGTTTTAGATTGTACACAAAAAAGAAGGCACAATCCTTCTCTTTTTGGTACGAAAAGCAGGACTTGCATCCTGCATGGAGCTGATGGCGGGAGTTGAACCCGCGACCTCATCCTTACCAAGGATGCGCTCTACCACTGAGCTACATTAGCAACAAAATTTCTTGAGCGGAAAACGGGACTCAAACCCGCGACCCCCAGCTTGGAAGGCTAGTGCTCTATCGACTGAGCTATTTCCGCGAGCAACGATTAGATCACCGCTTATCGCGCGAGGGCATACAAGCGACAAACTGCATAAGCCCCTTTGGGCTCGCGCAAGATTGGCGCAGCAATTCTTCGCATTTAAGAAGTGGGTGCGGATGGATTCGAACCACCGAAGCTGAAAAGCAGCAGATTTACAGTCTGCCCCATTTGGCCACTCTGGAACACACCCCTTTGAATAAATAAGAAATTAAGACAACCTACACGGTTACTTCTCCTTTTATTGCGCTACTCCGTCATATTGGTATCACTCCATACATACAATACAGAAACTCGCAAAATCTATCACCCTAATTCTTATTTTTTATCTTCAAACTTTCAAAGAACTTCAGAGCCTCTAGTCGGACTCGAACCAACGACCGCTGGATTACAAATCTAGTGCTCTACCAACTGAGCTATAGAGGCGGTTTGCTTTCCAACTTTCGCATGCATTTCTGCGCTTACGCCACACCCTCAAAAACGAGAATAAAACGCATTTGGCGGAAAAGCGGTGCAAAGGTAGTGCTTTTTTTGGATATGGCAAAATAATTCCGAAAAAAAAAGAGAAAAAACGACATTTTAGGGGATTTTATACCGATAGGGGCTGTTCCTGCTCCATTCTAAAATAAGGAAACACAAAGAATGGTAGGGTGAATGGGTATTCTAAAATATGTATAGTTATACTAATGTTGTACATTAATATATACAGCATAACTATAAGTAATTATAAGGTTATTGTAGGGCACTACTACTAATGCAATAAAACGAGGAGAAGGCGTTCGTCCTGTATTTGTGTCTATTTTCTTCTTTATTTCTTTTCTTCCTTTTTTCTTGGCCTCCTTGCGGCATAAGAGACTCCTGCTCGCTATGCTCGCGAAAAATGGAGGGAAACATTCATTTCAAATCGAAAAATCAAAGAATGCTTGTAAGTATACAAAAATCAATCATTTACAACTACATTGCAGTAATCTATCGCAACAGCAGTAATAGGGTACTATTAATAGTCAACCTATTCCAACGACTCATTCGGTGCGGCGTGCGCGGTGCCTGGTGTAGTACTCACACGACAAGTTCTACCATCGAGAAGCGTTTCGTCTTGGCACGCAGGGCGTATCCGCCGACACGGGCAGGCACTTACGCACAGGAAACAACTCACAATCGGTCAAACAGAGTAGCGTATTGCCATTGATACCCTCATCCACACACATAATTTTGGTAGGCATTCAATAGCATTACAAAAATATGAACTATCGCTTTTTTACAAATAGTAACAAGATATGCGTTTTTATACGAGAGAGAAAACATGGTTTGCCCATAGTCGTCCTATTATCATCTCCCAACCCGAAGCGCCAAATACTTTGGCTATGCTTCGGTTATGCTTCGGTTATGCTTCGGTTATGCTTCGGCAATACTTCAAGATCGACACGACAAAGGTACGACTTTTTCCGCATTCGCATAAACGAAGAATCCGGAAAAATTGGGAATGTCGCACGATTAAATTATAATAACGGGATAGGTACCCTATGGTATACGGCGAGAGAGAAAAGAGAAAAGAAGAGAAGAAGAAGAGAGAGGAGAAGAGGGAGGAGAGAGAGGAGAAGAAGGAAAGAAGGGGGGGGGAGAGAAGAAAGAGACTACTCTATGCGTGTGCGTGTATGTACACCCTACATACATAGTATATAAATGAGTAAATAGTATGTAAATGAGTAAAGCGTAGTACAAAAAACGTAGTATAATAGTATAGTACTGGTGATGCGTTAACTTTTTGGCCATTGCTGTATTTAATTGATTTATAGTTGTATACAAGCATTGTTTGTAAAAACGATTTGAATTGACATCTATGTGTTTAATTCGTGGAATTGGGCGTAATAGTCAAATTGCAGTCTGAAATCGTCCGGAAGCCCTGATTTAATAGGC
>CAVEXR010000050.1:0-16281 GCA_963619585.1 Azospirillum sp. CAG:239 | reverse complement strand
GAGGGTCTGCAAGCCAATTTATACTGCGAAGATACTCCAAGTTTACGATACACCAAAAGACTCTGAAAAATCTCCACCCTGCGGGTCGTATTTTTCATGGCTGCTTTTGGTTCTTGTATCTTCCACTTGGAGTGGGAATGCAGTATAAATCGGACAAGCAGACCCATAGAAGAATTGGGTTGTTTGAAAAAAAGAGTTGTTTGAAAGATACATATTAACACATAAAGGTTGCGCACGACACACATCAGTGTATGGAAAAATGAAAACGAGAGAAGAATATCAAGAACAGCAAAGAAAACGCTTCTTTGAGAAAGAGAACGAGCGGCTCATGCTCATGGTCTATCGTCAAGAACTCCAAGAGATGCTGCGCTTGGCAGAATATGGCTATTAAGCAAAACAACATATATGTTTAATCATCAAATTTACAATCTTATGAAAGAGAAACAAGAAAGTGCGGAGACTATCAATGCATTCTTTGCAAGCCTTCCTGTATGGAACATCACCGAGTTGTGTGGCTACGAACCCAAAACAACTTTTTGGATGGACTTTAGTATCGCCGACCGGTTCGGTGCTGCTGCCGTGCAAGACACCTACAATCGCGCCTTTGCCGAGTGGAAAGGCAATGCCGTCTATCTCACCGAAATGGTGTTGGTGCTGAATCACAAGATTTGGCAACACTACCAACACAACGACCGGTTATCCGAGTTGTACGACCGTCTGTGGCAGCAAGCCGACCGGTACGCAGTAGCGAATCTCACAGGAAATGATTTAACCTATTACTACCAAACAACCGACTAAAACCATTCTACAAATGCAGAACGCTCCGACCGAAAGGTTGGGGCGTTCGCCGTTTATAAGCATGAGGACAAAAAGAAAATTCATTTACTAACAATCAAAAAAAGAAAACGATGAAAACTTTAGTGATTCACAACGACCTGAAAAAGCGTCTCAGAACAGCCGCCGCCAATGGTAGCGTAGTAGCCAAGGATGTACTGAAAGCAGTAGCCGAAGGCAAGAAAACCAATGTCCATGCCAACTATTTCACATCGGTGCGGAAACGCACAGCGAGTGACGATGGTGGTGTAGGGGTCTATCAAATTAAAATCACCTGTTGCAACAAAGACCTTGAGAATCCGAACTTCCCCGATTTGGGCAGAGAGGACGCTCAGTGGCTCAAGCATAACCGTTGCGAGATTTCGGCATTGAATTTTGCCGAGCAGTTCGGGCTGACGGATTACAGCAGCGACGACATCACCTATTTCGTGAGTGCCATCGGTTGCACCGCCAAGATCCATCTCGAACTGATCAGCAGCGAGCAAAGCATGGAGCAGGCATACAATGCCGAGAACTACCCGAATATCCGTCAGAACTCGGACATGAGTTGCACCTTGCACCACAGTTGCATGCGTTACGAAGAGACCGCCAAGCGCGCGGCAGACTTCTACCACAATTTTGCAGGTGCCAAGATGCTCGTTGCCAAAGGGGACGACGGACTTATCTACGGCCGATGTATTATATGGAAAAACATCGAAACAACGCAGTACCAACACCTGTTTTCGATGATAGAACGCATCTATTGTTGCTACGATTTCATCTACACGATGATGATGCGTTGGGCAGAACAGAATGTAGACTTGCGCAAGCAGGAAAACAGTTACACCTGCACCAAAGATTTTGTAAGCGTACGGGAAATTCACATAGCCGAACAGGACGAGACCATTCCCCGAGGTACACGCCTCACACTTAATCTGCGCATCCGGGTTCCTCAACTGAAATGGCACAAATGCGGTGTGCCGTATCTTGATACCTTCTACATCATCTGCTATCACGACGGGAAAATTTACCTTTCCAACCACGAGGTGGCAACCAACACGCAGTTGGCGAATTGCCGCAATACCTGTGGTTATGCCGACCGTGTCAGTTACATCTGCCCGGTTTGTGGCAAGTTACACGATTCGTATGGGTTGTGCCGTCAATGCAGTCAAACCTATTTCGTTACCAACGAATTTGGCTCATTCTACACCAACAAAAAAGGCTTTGCGCACTATCAAGGACACTCTGTCCTGCGCGAGATGTTGCACAAGGGCAAACCCAATAAACACTATCAATCTCTGTTGAACACCAATAAACTATTTAGGGGACTTCTATAAAATTGCTTTGTAGCGATTTTGGGAATTTTGGATAGCAGATACTTGGTTGGAGCGAAGGAGCAATGCGGGCATTGTGACTGAGTGAGAAGCAAATAGATGCAGCCAAAAAACAAAAAGCGCACAAAAGTATTTACAGTCCCGAATTTGTTGAAATTATAATTAAACGGGGAATTTATAGATGTCCCCTAAACTAACATGGAACTCTTAGAGAAATTGTACAATGTGTCAAGTCCCAGCGGACAAGAGCGCACGATGCAAAAGTTCATTATGGATTATTGCAAAACCCACCAACCGGATGTGTCGATTAGGAAAGACAAAACGGGTAATATCTACCTCACCAAAGGTGTGGACAAAACCTATCCGTGCGTCGTGGCACATATCGACGAGGTACATCAGCGAAACAAAGACAAAGAGATTGTCGTTCACAGCAATGTCCTGTTCGGCATCGACCGCAAGGCGATGAAGCCCACAGGCATAGGGGCTGACGACAAGAACGGTATTTGGGTCGCTTTGAATTTGCTCACAACAGAGAAGGTGCTTAAATGCGCCTTCTTTGTGGGCGAAGAGATAGGCTGTGTCGGTTCCGAACGAGCCGATATGGACTTCTTTTCGGATGTACGATTCGTGTTACAATGCGACCGGCGAAACGGAACCGATTTCATCTGCCATGCGAGCCATGTCGAACTGAGCAACAAGGCGTTCTACGAGCGTTGCGGAGCCGCCAAGTTCGGCTATAAGATGACCAACGGCTTGCAAACCGATGTCGTCTCGCTCAAAGAGAGAGGGCTCAAGGTCTGCGCCGTCAATCTGTCGTGCGGTTACTATAACCCTCATCAGGATACGGAGATGACACGCTTCGATGAGTTGCAAAACTGTTTAGCACTTTGCGAGCATATCATCCGGACCGTGCCGGAGGTGCAACCGCATGTCTATACGCCACGCCCGAGTTTTGGCGGCACATTCCTGCGCGATGCAGAGGACTATATGTGGCGAACCCATCGTTCCAACGAATGGTACGAACAAAGCGAGCAAATAAAGCAGGTCGCCGAGACGGAGATAAGCGATGACTACCTGCGTCTGTCTGATCGCTATTCCGACGAGCAGGTGCGCCGGTACCTAAAGCGTAAATACCAGTTCCTCAACGATACGCAATTCATCGACCAATGCATCGACGACTCTCAACTAACAACTCTCAACTGCACTCAACTCTAAACATTCAACACTCAACTAAACTTGTACAAAAATGAATCATCAGAAACAGAATTACCAAAAACAATCGGAACGATTCGAAGAGGCGATACGCCAATTCTTAATCCGGCAGGGTGAGAAAGACCCTGCTTTCTTGCAACATTGTTGCGAAGTGAGCAAGACACAGAACAAAAACACCGCCGACTGCTGCACCTACATCCTCAATCAGGTCAAGCAATCCGGTCGGTGCGGCTTTGCCGACGAGGAGATCTATTCCATGGCAATGCACTATTGGGATGAGGACAAAATCGAGGTGGGCAAACGCCCGCAATGTCAGATTGTTCTCAATCACGAAGTGCAATCGTCCGAAGAGGAGATCGCCGAATGCAAGCGAGAGGCGCGCGAGCGCATGATCCGTCAGCAGATGGATGCACTCAAGCCCAAGAGCACCGCACCGTCGGCGACGAAGAAAGCAGAAAATGAGCCCTCTTTATTTGAAGGTCTATGAAACCAAGAACAGCATTTCAGAAGAGGGTCGTTGCCACCAACGACTCTCTTCGCACCATAGACCCCAAGCATTTTGCAGAGGTCTATAACAGAGCCTGCGAGCATATCGCATTCCAAAACAAGCAAAAGACGCTTGTCTGTGGCGACTGTGGCAAACTCATCGATAAGGAAGCCCGTTGCAACCGCAAAGGCGAGATTATCTGCCCACATTGTGGCAAGCGGCTCAAACCGATGGCGAACCGCAAGTGGTCGTACAAGCAGGCGTACTACATCATGGCAATCGACCAAGCCGATGGTTTTCAAATCCTGCGCTACTATCTGCTCTACACCTATTTCCACAAGTGCCGAGCCGTGCGCCTGAATCCCATAGAGGTGTTCCGTGTGTATATCGACGACAACGGACAACGAGCGGTGTGTGCCAAGTTACGAACATCGTTCGCTTCCTATCGCGACCAATGGAGATACGATAGCGACATCTGCTTGCGCCAAGTCAATCAGCAATGGCCGTACACGCCTTACGATGTGCATGCATGGGCCGCCCTGCGTGCCAGACGATTGAGCAAAAAAGGCAAATTGGCAAAACTGAATGTGCAGGACAAGGACTTCCCATCAGCAGAAACTATCTGCAAGATTTTCAAAGACGATCGTTTCGAGACAATTTGGAAAGCCGGTATGTACGAGATGGCGTATCGCTTGAGCGAGCAAACGATGGACACACTATGGCCGGCTCTCAAGATCTGCCTGCGCAACCACTACCAACCTACCGATACCAGCGATTATATCGATTATGTGCAGCAGTTGATTCGTTTGGGCAAGGACATTCACAATGCACACTATGTGTGTCCCACGGACTTAAGGGAAGCACATACCCGAACCACCGAAGCAGTCCGCAAGGTACTCGACAAAGAGAAATACGAGAAGGAAAAAGAACGCATGGCTTTGGCGGAAGAGAAGTACGCCCAATGGGTCATGCCGTTCCTGTCGCTGAACATAGCCAACAAGCAATTCCGCATAGCGGTGCTGCCAACGGTGCGTTCGTTCTACGAAGAAGGACAGTCCATGCACCATTGCGTCTATAGCAACCGCTACTACGAGCGAAACGACTCGCTCATCCTGTCGTGCCGCGACAAGCAGAACCATCGCCTCGCAACCATAGAGATCGGTCTGCCGCAAGGCAACATACGGCAGGTGCGTGCAGCGTGCAACCAAGTGCCGGAGCAATACGATTCTATCGTACAACTGCTCACCCAACAACGCCAACAAATCAGACAATTATCCGCCGCAATGGCTTAATACTTTAGTTATCCTAGTTAAATGTTGAGGGTTAAGAGAAATTGAGCGTTGGGAGTTTAGCGTGCGCGCAGTTTAGTGTTTTTAGTTTAGAGTTTTGCACCGCCTACTTATAACTTACTACTCTGAACTGCACTCAACTCTCAACGCTCAACACTAAACTAAGAAACTGCACTCAACTCTCAACGCTCAACTAAAAAAAACATCCCAATCATGATTCAATCCATCAATGAAGTAATGCAGAATCACCCTTATGTGACTGCAGCCAAGCAACTCATCAACTACAGTGTCCAATTGCGTCAGCATGGCGACAAATCGTATCGGGACAAAATTATTCGATTCCAAGAGCGGGACGAGCCGTCTGCTTGGAATAAAGTCAAAGAGTTGTACGATTTGGCAAGTCCGAGCAACAAGCCTATTCAGATAACGCACATCAAGAGCGGTTTGTATCCTTTGTACTCGTTTGCCAACACCTACAGCCAAGATTGGTACTTCGTGCTGCATTGGCGTGAAAACACACAGCAATAAAACTGCCTGAAATCACTGCGCACCACACAAAGAGGCTGCCTAACCAAAACTTGTTAGACAGCCTCTTTTTGTTCAATACCCAACTAAAAAACTTGCATACTCCATAAAAAAGCCGTACTTTTGCAGCACAAAATTGGTCAATTGACCGCAAAAATGCACTAAGCATATGGAGATACAACGAGAAATATATTTGAATAGACTTGTCGCAAGTAGGCATAATGGGCTAATAAAAGTGGTGACCGGAATCCGCCGCTCCGGCAAATCATATCTGCTCAGAGTGCTTTTCCGTAATTTCCTTTTGCTCCATGGAGTAAAGGAAGATCATGTCATAGAACTCGACCTTGAGAACCGAAGGAACAAGAAATACCGCGAACCGGATGCACTGATGGAGTTTATTGACCAACAGATGACGGACGGGGAGATGTATTATATCCTACTTGATGAGATACAGCTTGTACCTGAATTTGAAGATGTGCTCAACTCGTATCTTAGTATCAAAAATGCTGATGTATATGTGACTGGATCCAATTCACGCTTCTTGTCGAAGGATGTCATAACCGAGTTTAGAGGAAGAGGTGAGGAGATTCACATTACTCCACTGACATTTGCGGAATACCGCTCTGCACATCCCGACAAAGAATCACAACAGGTTCTCAAGGAATATCTCACTTACGGAGGACTGCCTTATGTATGTACAGAACCTGACGAGCAGAAGAAGATGAATTATCTGAAGGGGCTGTTTGAAAAGACCTATCTAACGGATATCAAAGAACGATATAAAATACGCAGTGTAGAGGTTATGGATGAATTGCTGGATGTTGTAGCATCGTGTATCGGAGGACTGACCAACCCATCGAAAATAGCAAATACCTTCCAAAGTGCAAAGGGAGAAAATGTGCACAAAAATACCATAAAAGAGTACTTGGAAATGCTAGAAGACTCTTTTATCATCACCCACTGCATGCGCTACGACATCAAGGGAAGAAAGTACATCGATACGCCTCAAAAATATTATTTCGAGGACTTAGGATTGCGAAATGCGCGTCTTGGTTTTCGTCAGGTCGAACAGACGCATCTAATGGAGAATCTTATCTACAACGAACTCCGTGTGCGTGGTTATATGGTGGATGTAGGTGTCGTTAATGTTCGAGAAATTGACGAGGGCGGAGCATATCGCAGAAGCCAACTGGAGGTGGATTTTGTTTGTAATAGAGGTTTCGAACGTGTGTATGTTCAGTCGGCCTATCGATTGCCTACATTGGAGAAACAACAACAGGAGAAAGCCAGCCTACTAAAGATAGACGACTCTTTCCGTAAAATAATTATAACTGAAGATTTGGTAATACATCACATGGATGAAAATGGTGTAGAATGGATTAATGTCTATGATTTTCTAAATAGCACCGAACTGTAAAATAGGCTATAGGATGCCATACGAATAATGAAGGATATCAGCACAAAATCTACCGATTTGTAGCAATCATTCCGAGCAATTTCATAGCATTGTCCAGTCAGCGAGTGGACAAATACAGAAAAGGTTGTTTCCTGTCACCCACTCCCGCACCCTTCACTTTCCGTACCCTTCTCCGCCGAACGAACTCCGAAGGAACTCCGAAGGAACTCCCTACCAACCCCAAGAGCATCAGTGAGGACAAAACCCTCACTGATGCTTTTTTTGTACTATTTCCCCTTCGTTTGCCTTACCGATTCCTAAATATTCATTAACAATAAGAACAGCCGTCACCTACGAGTTACCTACGGGTCAGATACGGGTCACCTACGAGAGACCAATTACCTGCCAAACATTAAAATTCACAAACAAAACACTAAACTCTAAACACTCAACTCTCAACTAAAAGACTGCCCTCAACTCTCAACACTCAATTCTCAACTGTATTACAAATTGGTTTACAAATTCAAAATGGATTTTTGTAATCATATAACTGACGGAATATCAATGACTTAAACCCACTAAAATGTAAGATTACAAAATTACAATTTATTTGCAACTCTATTCATCACAACTTATTCACAGAATTTTCTCCACCGAACGAGAGGTTATTTTTATACATTTTTTGAGCAATTCGAGTGTCCCTATGGTTCGCATACCGACTTGTCATCGCCAAGTCGTGATGCCCCGCCTGTTTCATCACATCAATAGCCGGCACCCCATTTTCCAGCATGTTCGTAATACCCGTATCTTTCAGCGAGTAGAGTTGCATACTATCCGGCAAATTCAGTTTCTTGCGCATTTCCACCCAAGTCTTTGAGTAAAGAGCAGAAGGCGCAGGAACGCTATTGGGAACAAGGTCTTTGCCGCAGATATAATAATCCATTGGCAGCACATCGAAATGCAAATCCTGCATCAGTTGCTCAATCTCAGCCGTGATACCCACCACACGCGAGCAGTGGTTCTTTGACACCTCCGGCGGAACAATTATGCAATGGTCTTTACTATGTACATCGCGCACACGGAGTTCACGGATCTCTTTCGGACGAATAAACCCGCTGTATATCAGCATACATACGAGCAAAAAGCCTTTCTGATTATTGGCGGTCAGATATTCTTTCACTTTTACCAACGCATTGTCCGTTACCAAGTCGCGACGCTTCTCTTCGTTGCGCTGCAACTTCAGTTGGGCAAACGGATTGTTGGTTATCAACTCTTCCTCAATGCCCCAAGCGAAAAACAAACGATGTCCCTTGATATAATTATTGAGCGTGCGTGTGGACATATCTGTTGAGTCGCCGCGCTTTGTTTTGCGCTTGCGTGCCTCCTCATCGCGATACGCCAAATAGGCTTGTGCATCCGAGCGACTGAAATCTTGCGCTTTGATACCGGGAAGAAACGCATTGAGATAGGCCTTAAACAACTTCGCATTGTTGCTGTACGAGCGCATCGTGTCCTTGCGCACACTGTTTTCTTTGGCAACTATGAATCGGTCAATCAACTCAACCAACGCAATGCCATCACCGGTAGATTTAGGCTCGATTGGCTCTGTTGTGGTAGGAACCGAAGGCACAAACTCAACTTCTACCGATTCCTCTTGTTCATTGTCATTTATAGTTTGCTCCGCAACAACAGGGGTTGGAGTAGCAGACGAATTGGCGATAATCTCTTTGAGTGCCGACACCTCTTTCTGTAGTTCGTTAATCATGCTTATATAGGTATGCGTACTTGTCTGTTCCTTAGTGGGGACAAACTCTGTAGGCGCATACTGCGACGGCATCGTCATCAGCGACTTCGGCACGCTGCCCACGGCAGTCCCGGAAGCATTGCCCATAGTGGCGGCACCACCCACAGTGGTGTCAGACGCAACCCCCGCAGAGGTTTCCGAATAACCACCTTCTGCAGTTTCTTTCAACGAGGTAAGTTCATCATGATTGGGAATCCAACCCTGATTGAGTGCCGAGTTGATTTCAGCAACGAGCGCATGCGCATACTCGTAGAATTCGGACACTAAATGATAGCGCCGTTTGATAAGGTTCAGTCGCACGCGGTAGCGCACCAACTTCGAGCCATTCCCGCAGCGGGCATAATACTCAATGTGCCAACCTAATGATTGGCTCGGACTAAATTTAAGAACAGCAGGGTAAAACTGCACGCACGATTGCAACCCTAAAGACTGAGTTACCGTGCCACCACATCGATGAGAAAGAGTGGGTGTGTTTCCCCCTTGCGGTGATGGGGTTCTGTTTCCCCCTTGCGGTGAAGGGGTCATGTTCCCACATTGCAGTGATGGGATTGTGTTACCACATTGAGGTGGTTGGGAAGAAATTTTGAAAACTGACATTTTTTTTAGGTCGTTTTGCGCCTAAAAAACTGACAGCGTTGAAGGACGGATGTGGTAAAAAGTTTACCTGACTTGATTGATTTTCTGTTCTGACTTTGATCGATTTTCAGTTCGACTATCGTCAATTTTGTTCTGACTTAGGTCGATTTTGGTTCGAATCTTGACTTTTCAGTGGTCAATTTTTGGTCAGATTTTGGTCAATTTTTGGTCTAATTTCCCGTCGTTAAAAAAATAAATTGCTTCAACTCAGTTTAGTGATTGAAGCAATTTGTTGATTTTGAAAGAATTATCTCTTTCTTGCGGAAAGTGAGGGATTCGAACCCCCGATACGACGTAATGCGTATACCGCATTTCGAGTGCGGCTCTTTCGACCACTCAGACAACTTTCCATTCGCGTTAGGGCTGATAAACAAAATCCCTTTCCCTATTGTCAGCAGACTTGCGACTGCTGCTCTCTTCCGAAAGCAAACGCTGCTATCTACCGAAAGCAAATGCCTTCCATATCGAAAGCGACTGCAAAGGTACGGCTAATTTTCGATATACACAAGTAGTTGGTGCATTTTTCTTTGGTTTCGGCGTCTGGCAGGTGCTTTGCAGGTGCTCTGTCGTATTCCTATACCCCTGTCCGAAGCAGACAAAAGTGCAACAAAGTCGCTCCTAAACTTGTGAACATCAGAAAATAACCGTATCTTTGCGCAAAATTAAAGTTGAACTTTAAATTTGTGCAGTATATGGGTAAGTATATCGAACGACAACTCTCCACGGAGATACTCGAGTGTCAGAAATACTATCAAGTAATCACTATCACAGGACCACGGCAAGTAGGGAAGACCACCCTCTGCCGCAACCTCTTCAAGGACTATACCTATTACAACCTGGAAGACATCAACCTGCGTGCAGAGATAGAGCGCGACCCGAAAAACTTCTTCGCACAATCCGGTAAGCAGGTGATAATAGACGAGATACAGACCCTTCCCGCACTGCTTTCGTACATTATGGTGTATGTAGATAGCGACCCCGAGTGGCGATTTGTATTGACCGGGAGTTGCAACATCTCGTTACTGAATAGCATCTCGCAATCGCTCTGCGGGCGCACTGCCGTCCTAACGCTCTTGCCCCTCTCGCTGAACGAGATAGAAGCCCACAAGCAGGACAGCACAGACACTATACTCTTCAACGGGTTCTATCCCGCCCTCTTCGACAAACATATCCCCGCACCCAAAGTATATGCCAACTACTACACTACCTATGTAGAACGGGATGTACGACAGTTACTGAAGATAAAAGACCTAAGTGCTTTTCAAACTTTTATCCGCCTATGCGCCGGGCGCGTGGGTGCGGAGTGCAACCTATCCGCCCTCTCAAACGAAGTGGGCGTCTCGTCCGTTACACTCAAAGAGTGGCTCAGCATCTTGGAGGCTTCGTATATTCTCTTCCGCCTGCACCCCTACTACACCAATATCAGCAAGCGCTTGGTTAAAACACCGAAAATCTATTTCTACGATACCGGACTGCTCTGCTACCTCTTAGGACTGCGATCGGCAGAGCAACTGACTTCGCACCCCTTGCGTGGCGGTGTGTTTGAGAACATGGTGGTATTGGAGATACTGAAACAGCGGTACAACCATGGGCAAGACAACAACCTATTCTTCTATCGCGAGAGTCGGGGGACGGAAATAGATATCGTAGCACAAGAAGGCAATAACCTGCGCCTATACGAAGTAAAGTCCGCCAGAACCTCGAACCCCGATTTCTACAAGAACATTCATACGGTAGAAGGACTGTTCGGCGAGCGCGTTATCTCTTCGTGCGTAGTATACGACGGCGACATAAGTAACCCTGCCCTACATAGCGGACTATGTAATTTCCGACAACTGTCTGACCGACCGGATGCATAAAAGGCGTGCAAAATTAAAGTTGAACTTTAATTTTGCGCAAGCAAAGTACCCTTAAAGCAAGAGAATAGAAAAGAAGACTTGCAGGAACGGAATTAAATACCTATCTTTGCAGGCAGAAAAACTCCCCTACTCCCCTTACAGAAAGTGCCGCACCACGACCGAATAGGAACAGGGCAACAACAGGGTACGAACAGGGAGAATACACGAAAATAAAAACAACCCTATACTCAATGAATAAACGGCGGGATTGACCGCATCACATATATAAATTAACAGCATTGGCTATTATTTCGCGTTACCGAAAACCGACCAAGTTTCATAGGAGATACAGCAGAAATAATAACAAAAGGCGTTCTGTCACAAGGATGTCCTTTTTCTCACCAGTTCATGCAATGCTCACACGCTTGTGTGAGTTTCTTAGGTGAGAAAAGGTCTCCTTGGTCGGTTGCCTTGGTACGCGATAAGAAACTCACATTTTTTTATCCTTATCGCACGGATTGATAGCATGCACTAATACTATCAATCTATGGCACGAAAGGACTTGGCACAAGCCAAAGATGCAAAGAAAGACGAGTTCTACACCCAAATCGTTGATATTGAGAAAGAACTGAAAAACTATAAGCCTTATTTCCATGACAAGGTCGTATTCTGCAACTGCGACGACCCCTACGAAAGCAACTTCTTCAAGTATTTTGCCCTCAACTTCAATCAGTTAGGTCTACGCAAACTGATTGCCACTTGCTACAACGGCTCGCCCGTCTCGGGGAACGAGTTGCTATTGGACTTTGGCGACACCGTAGACGACCCGAAGAAAATAGCCTACAAAGTAGAGATAACCGAAGTAACGGATGTGAACGGCGATGGTGCGATTAACCTCGCTGATATTCAATACCTAATGCAGAACGACAAGAATGTTATCTCTATCCTGCAAGGCAATGGCGATTTCCGTAGCGACGAATGCGTAGAACTGCTTAAACAGGCAGATATCGTCGTAACCAATCCGCCGTTCTCGTTGTTCCGTGAGTATTTGGCACAGTTGGAGCAATGCAACAAACAATTTGTGATTGTCGGCAACACGAATGCGTTGACTTACAAAGAAGTATTCCGTATGTTCCAAGCAGACAAGATACGAACAGGCTATACGAATTTCAATGTAGGAATGTTCTTTTCTGTACCCGATTCGTACGAGAAGTTCCACCACATAGAAAACGGAAAGAAAATGGCACGGGTATCCACCTCGTGCTGGTTCACAAACTTGCCCGTAAAGAAACATACCGAAGACTTGATACTCTACAAGCACTACACCCCCGAAGCCTATCCAAAGTATGATAACTACGATGCGATCAATGTAAATACTTACACTGATATTCCCTGCGATTATGATGGCGTTATGGGCGTGCCTATTACTTTCTTGGATAAGTATAATCCTGACCAGTTTGAGATTTTGGCTGCAATGACTACAACTAAGGTGGACGAATACAACTTTGGTTACCCTTATATAAACGGAGTAAAACTATACGCCCGCATACTAATTCGCAGGAAAAAATAGGCTATGGCAGGAACACATTAAGGTTACCTTATCAAACTACAGAACGAACGCTTAGGGATTTTGTTACTATTCATTTCTCACTGCAATCTATTTTGGGACATAGGCTGCACCGTTGGGGAGGCTCCATATAAAGACCATTAAAATGCCATTAAAACTTAGTATATACGGCGTAGTGGACTCGGCATTATCGAGTCAAAGGGCTACGCCCCGCGGGTGGGGACACCCACGCCCACAGGTTGGGTGTGGCGCATAGTCTGTCCATCTTAAAAAACGACACTTTTTATGGGTTGCGTATCCTCCGCTTATCCTCTGCGCATCCTCTGCTGATTTTGACGGAAAAATACGCGGGGCGATGGCGGGGAAAATCTTAAGAAACAGCACTTGGCACACTGCTTCATACATAGGGGACACTAAATACCCTATAAGGAAACACTACACACCTTATACATAACACGCGGAACACACCAAACAGCCTATATAGAACACACGGAATGCCCTATGTAGGAATACTAAATACCTTATATACAACTTACTAAATACCCCATATCCCTATGGAAATAACACTGCGAGAGATAACCGTGCGGGAACTGACCGCCGGCTACGAAGACAACCAAGAGAACGGCGTAGTAGGCTACGGCGGAAAATTGGACATCCGCCCACCCTATCAACGGGAGTTCATATACAAAGACAAACAACGCGATGCCGTCATCACGACCGTGCTGCGGGGCTTTCCGCTCAATGTGATGTACTGGGCAGACAATGGCAATGGGCAATACGAGGTGATAGACGGGCAACAACGCACCATCTCCATTTGTCAATATAAGGCAGGCGAGTTCAGTTACCTGACCCAAGACAACGGCACACAGTATTTCCACAACCTGCCGCAGAACATACAAACGCAGATATTGGACTACAAACTAATGGTTTATGTATGCCGTGGCACAGACAGCGAGAAATTAGACTGGTTTCGCACCATCAACATCGCCGGCGAACAACTGACAGAACAGGAACTGCGCAATGCGGTCTACTGCGGGTCGTGGTTAGCCGATGCCAAGCGGTACTTCAGCAAGACGAAATGTCCTGCCACCCAAATAGCAAGCGACTACCTAAACGGCACAGCGAACCGACAGGACTACTTAGAGACTGCCATACGCTGGCTCTCGCATGGGCAGATAGAACAATACATGGCTGACCATCAGCACGATGCGAATGCAAACGCACTATGGGCGTACTTCAAGAATGTGATAGACTGGGCGCAGATGACTTTCCCAAAATATCGCCGAGAGATGAAAGGACTGAACTGGGGACAACTATACGACACCTACCACGAGCAGGTGCTGGATGTAACAGCGATAGAGCAAGAAATAAGCGAACTAATGCAGGACGGAGATATACAGAACAAAAAAGGTATCTATCTCTATGTGTTAGACCACAAAGAGCAACACTTAGACCTGCGGGCATTCGACGAGAAGACCCGCCGAAAAGTATACGAACAACAGCGGGGCGTCTGCCCTATCTGCGGGAAAACATTCGACTACGAGTTTATGGAAGCCGACCATATCATCCCCTGGAAGAAAGGCGGGCGTACCACCCTCGATAACTGCCAAATGCTATGCATGGAATGTAACAGGCGGAAGAGCGGGAAATAGGCCTGCCAAAACTTGCAATTTCTTGCAGTTCGGGGGAGGAAAATATGCAAAAACTTGCAGTTCGGCTGGAAAAAACTTGCAATTTCTTGCAGTTTAGGCGACGAAAAAGTGCAATTTCTTGCAGTTCGGGGTTGCACAATCGAGAAAAACATCGTACCTTTGCAGGCGTAAACGATTGACAGAAAGCACCATGGACTTAGTAAGCATACTGCAAGACCAAAAACAGGAGTTGGCAGCCACCCGCACGAAGGATTGGTGTACCCGAAAAGAAGAGAAACTATTAGACTTGGACAGCCCACTGGCACAGGTCGTAATAGGCGTACGACGCAGCGGAAAATCCACGCTGTGTCTAAAAGCAATCCAACAGAGCGGGTTAGCGTTCGGGTATGTGAACTTCGACGATGAGCAGTTATCCAAACTACGCACGGAAGAACTGAACAATGTACTGGATGCCGTATACAAAGTATACGGAGACATCAACCATCTGTTCTTGGATGAGGTACAGAACGTGCCGGATTGGGCACTGTTTGTCAATCGGTTGCTGCGGCAAGGCATGCACCTGCTGCTGACCGGCAGCAATGCGAACCTACTCTCGGGCGAGTTGGCAACACACCTAACGGGGCGGTATAACCAAATAGAGTTGTACCCGTTCTCGTTCGCCGAATACTGCACCGTGCGAGGCGTGGACACCGAGACGCAAAGCACCAAAGCCCATGCGCTACGATACAAGGCATTGGAGGACTACATGCAACAAGGCGGTTTCCCCGAACTGCGACACCTGCGCAACCCGCATACCTACACGCTGTCGCTGCTCAACGCCATTCTAAAGAAAGACATCTGCAAACGCTACAGCGTACGACACCAACAGACGCTATCCGACTTAGCCAATGGTATACTAGAGAACTTCTGCCAAGAAATATCCTACAAACAACTATCGGAACAGTATCAATTGGGGTCGGTGCATACCGCCAAACAATATCTGCACTACTTAGAAGAGGCGTACCTTGTGCGGACACTGCCGCTGTACTCGTTCAAGAACCGCGACCGACAGACGCAACGGAAATACTACGCCGTAGACCCCGCATTCATCACCAATCACGAGGACATGCTGCAACGACCCAATCTCGGTTGGCGGCTGGAGAATATAGTAGCCATTGAGTTGATGCGGCGCATGGATAGCGAAATAGAACAACTCTACTACTACAAGAAAACGCGTCAATTCGAGGTGGATTTTGTGCGGGTAAGGATGGGGAAAATAGAAGAATTGGTACTAGTAACCTACGATTTCTCGGAGCCGAGTACGAAACAATACAATCGGGAAGTAGGCGGGTTGGTAAAAGGCGCACGACTAACCAGGTGCCGTAACCTATTGCTGCTAATCATGATAGGACAACCCAAGACCATCGAACAAGACGGCTACACCATCCGCTGCGTACGCGCTACGGATTGGCTGCTGGAGGAGAACAGGTAGGGTGCTTATCGCCACCGGGTCGGGTACTTGCGACTTGGAGATTGTTACTTCTCGGGGGCTTTCGATGGGCTTTTGGGGTGCTGAGAAATGGAAAAGAGGCTGTCTAACAAGTTTTGGTTAGGCAGCCTCTTTTAGTGTTATGTTGGGGATGATGGAGAGTGGTTATTCCGGTTATAAAAAAAGTCTTTCTGCTTGTTTTTTAGACTTAATAGTCATTTTGCAGTCTGAAAAAAGGCAGTACCTCTCTAATAGTCATT
>CAVEXR010000049.1:0-16290 GCA_963619585.1 Azospirillum sp. CAG:239 | reverse complement strand
TGCGAAAGAACAAAGACTGCCTAACAACTTTGCATTGTTAGACAGCCTCTTTTTTCGATACCATTTCTGCAGGTCTATGTATGCGCATCCACTCGATATCCACTCGATATCCACTCGATGAAGTACCCGGCAACTTATCATTCCATAAAGTGAAGATAGGCACGGAGGAAGTGGCGCAATTCGGATAACAACTGTTGGCTCTCTTGGATGATATTCAGATAGAGCAATGCCGTCTGTTGAGGGAGTGCCTCGCCATTGGATTGGGTGGCGGTCGTCAGCCTATCCAAATGCTTCTTACGCAGGGACGACAAGCGTAACTTATAGACTTCTATCTTATCCAACAAAGCACGAATATCCGCCTCTTTTCCGTTATACACCTGTTCTGCCATTTCGTAGTATCCGGCTGTCTCTTGGGCTATCAGATGCAGTTCTTCGCATAGGTCTTCCGGTAGAGGGCGGAAACCGCTATCAATATGGTCCCGGCAGGGTACGGCAATTCGCTTCAACCCGTAGAGCATTTGTTCGCCTGCATTCGAACCAAGATGAAACCAGGTGTTCTTTTCCAATACAAATGTTGGCGTTATACGGCGCAGTGCCATCAGTTCGCGACTACGGCATTTGCGTTTCCATTGTTGTAGTTGGTCGAGCTCCTTGCAGGTTTGGCGTAACCCTTTCAGGTCAGCGAGTTCGAATGCGTCACAAGTCTTTTGGTAGAGTTCTCGTGTGTCTTTTAGCATCAGTCCGGAGCCCAGCCGATGGTGTTCTTTCAACAATTCCCACATCTTGCTGCTATCGTTGGTGGCAAGCATCTGCGTGTAACAATCCTCCAATGGCTTGGTGTTTTCATCCACTTTCTGTTTCTTTGAGCGTAGGTTGCTCACAATTAGCACTGCTACTACGATGACTATCAGCACTATCATGGCTGCAATACCACCGAAGTGGAATAGCAAGCAGACCAATCCGGCGGACAGGAAGGCTACGGCTGCCGTCAAGAACCAACCACCAATCACGGATAGCACGCCGGTGATACGATATACGGCAGACTCGCGTGTCCATGCACGGTCGGCAAGCGATGTACCCATGGCTACAATAAATGTTACGTATGTGGTTGATAGCGGCAGTTTGAGTGAGGTACCCATAATGATCAACAGACCGGCAATGACTAAGTTCACCGATGCACGAATCACATCAAAAGCAGCATCGTCGGGAAGGATAGCGTTCTCTTTGTCGAAACGGCTGTCTATCCAACGGCGTACGGGTTCGGGGGTGATACGCTCTATCGTTTCATTCAGTCGGTTTGCCCCTCGTACCAAACTCTTAGCAACACGGCTGCCTCCAAACATCTCATCGCCCTCGGCCTGACGCGATAGGTTAACAGAGGTTTGTACCACATTCTGCGCTTTTTTCGACATCGTTAGGGCTACCACCATAATAAGTCCTGCACCGAGAAGAAAATAAGAAGAAGTAGTTGCCGGGGCATTCAGTGCGCCCATATAGTAAGCGTTGGCTTCCGCACCGCTTGCTGCATAGTCTTTGAAAGCATCAAGTGCAGTCAATGGCACGCCCACAAAATTCACAAGGTCGTTGCTTGCGAACGCCATCGCCAATGCGAATGTACCAAAGAGGATAATGATTCGAAAAACATTGACACGGCAGAGGTATAGTATCTCCATGAGCAGCGTGCTGCCTACAAAGATAATTCCCATCAGTGCCCCTGTATTCGAACTTATCCACTCATTTACACCCGCAGGCATGATGGGGCTCGAAGCAAGAACTTTTACCAATACAAAATAGAGTATTGCCGTAATACTGATACCGCCAAATATGCCGATAAAATACTTCAGTCGTTTGGTATAGTTGAATGTAAATAGAATACGGGCAAGCCATTGCACAACCGTACCCACCACAAAGGCGATACCTACCGATAGGAATATGCCGAGTATCACTTCCAGTGCTTTGCCGGTGTTCAGTAGGCTATAGAAATTGAGTTCTCCGGTGGTGTCTGCGGCTATCTTCATACACGATAGGCAGAATGTGCCGCCAAGAAGTTCGAATACCAGCGAAACGGTCGTACTGGTCGGCATACCGAGCGAGTTGAATACATCGAGCAGTATCACATCGGTCAGCATCACTGCCATAAAGATACACATTAGTTCTTCGAAGGTGAACTGTTCGGGGCGGAATATGCCGTGTCGGGCAATATCCATCATACCATTGCCGGCTACTGCACCGACGAACACGCCGATGGCGGCGATAAAGATAATTTTTTTCAGCGAGGTTACTTTGCTGCCTACGGCGGAGTTTAGAAAGTTTACGGCATCGTTGCTTACTCCTACCCATAGGTCGATGATTGCCAATCCGAATAGAAATACAATCATCACGAGATAAATCATACTCATGTTTTGTACTATTATAATTCGCTGCAAAAGTATTGCTTTCCTGCAAAGAAATTATGTATATTTTGTGAAGAAACTATTAAGTAACTTATTCCGTTTTGTCTAAACCATAGAAAAGCAGTATCTTTGCAGGCAGAAAAAAGACAGGACGCCGATGCTCCTTTATCCATTCCGTGATATTATAGGGGGGAGTCCCTAACAAATAGTCATAAACACGCAGTCATAAATGCACAGCAATATGGTACACATTCTAATAGTGGACGATGAAGATGATATTTGTCAGATATTGTCTTATAGTCTTGGGGCAGCCGGGTATCAAACCGAGATAGCCCATTCGGCAGAAGAGGCTCTACAATTGATTCGTGCGAATGCCCCTGACTTGATATTGTTGGATGTTATGATGGATGGAATGTCGGGTACGCAGATGGCAGCCTATATGCGAGAAAATGGCTTGATGACCATGCCGGTTATTTTCTTGACGGCATTGGATAGTGAATCGGATGTGCTGAAAGGCTTTCGGTTAGGTGCAGATGACTATATTACGAAGCCGTTCCGTACTATGGAAGTTCTGGCGCGTGTGGCTGCAGTGTTGAAGCGTACGCAGCACCCTGCTGAGCAGGGAACAGCACCGGAGCGCGTGGCATTTCAAGGGATAGAAATCAACCTGCAGGATAAGTCGTTGACGGTAGATGGCGAGCCGGTGCCCATCACGCGCAAGGAATTGGAATTGTTATGTTTCCTTTTGACTCATCAGGGGCAGATGTTCTCTCGTGCGCAATTGCTTAAGGCGGTATGGAAAGATGATGCCTATGTGTTGGAGCGCACGGTGGATGTCCATATCACTCATGTGCGGCGCAAGGTGGGGCGTTATAGTGAACACCTGCAAACCAAATCGGGATTCGGCTATATTTGGCGGAGTTGACAGAGTATTATCACAGATTCCCCCTCCCCCCTCAGAGAGGGGGACTACAGAGCATAGGAATTGCTAGGAAATTAAAACAATATGACTGTTACCATTGTTATTATCGTTTGTTTCGCATTGTTTTGCGGACTCAGTTTTATCATCTATCACCAGTGGAGCGAGCGGCGTGTTATGAAAGCGCGTGAGCAACAACGCCTCGAACTGACGCAGAATATCTCCCACGAGTTGAAAACGCCTGTGGCGAGTATTTTGGGCGCTCTTGAAACCATTTTGCTCCACGCAGATATGCCTGCCGAGCAACAGCATGAGTTTCTGGAGCGTGCCTACCAGCAAGCAGGACGCTTGAGCAATCTGGTAGAGGATATATCCATGCTCAATAAACTGGATTTGCAGGAGCAACTATACGACCGCTTGGAGTTGGAACTCAGTTCTGTGGTCAAAAATGTGGTGGACGATGTGTCCGACCGGGCGAAAGAGTTGGGAGCCAAGATATATTATAATGTGCCCGACCATATCATTATTTCGGGGAACTATACGCTTCTCTATTCCATATTCCGCAATATGGTGGATAACTCGCTGAGTCATGTCGGCAAGGGTGTGGAGATTCATATTGCGTGTACAGGACAGGCACCAAGTTACATCTATTTTTCTGTTTATGATAATGGCACGGGCGTCCCGCCGGAGTGTTTGCCACACTTGTTTGAACGATTCTACCGCGTGGATAAGGGGCGTAGTCGCAAGTTAGGCGGCACGGGGCTTGGGCTATCTATCGTCAAGCACGCCGTTCAATTCCATGGTGGTACTATCACCGCGCTCAACCGAGAAAATGGAGGGTTGGAGTTTCAGTTCTCCCTCGCCCGCCATATAGGAGAGAAATTGTAGAAATGCACAGCCCAAAACACGCATTCAATTAGCGTCTAATCTCGCACGTATATCCATACCACATCCTTAGCACTACCATAGCACTACCTTAGCACATAAGGCTCTTAGAGGGTTCTTAAAGGACTCCTATGGGAACTATGGATGGTATACCATTTATGCATTTCCCACCTGTAGATGCGGAATAGGCTATGCACGCCCATTTACAAATTTACAAACTTACAGACTTACAAACTCACACATTGCTCGCCTTATTTGTGCGGGCGACTACGAGGATGCTTAGTTCGTAGAGGAAATAGAGCGGGACGGTAACAAGCAGCAGCGTGAATACATCTGCCGTCGGTGTGATGACTGCTGCAATGATACACAGCACCACAAAGGCATGCTTGCGATACTGCCGCAGCAGCGGGGCATCTATCAGCCCCAATTTAGCCAAGAAATACGCCACAATCGGTATCTCGAAGAGAATACCCATCAAGAGCGACAGCACCAGTAGCGTTGAGATATACGACTTGAGCGCAATCTGATTGACCACCGCCTCCTGTACTTGATAGGTGCTCAAGAACCGAAAGGCGAAAGGAAAGATAATCAAATAGTTGAGCACTACGCCCAACACGAACAACAGCACACCGAAGAATATCAGCAGCACCGAGTAGCGTTTCTCCTGCTCGTAGAGTGCGGGCGCAACAAAGCCGTAGAGTTGGATAATCAAGTATGGTGCTGCCACCAAACAGCCGAATACCAACGCCACCTCGAGGTGTATCATAAACTGCGAGGCAAGTTCGGTATTGATAAAGCGAGTCTCAAAATCGCCCATACAGAGCGACTGCCAACCCGTTTTCTCCGCCAACCAACACAGCCCCCGATAGAGAATAAAGTCCGACCGAGAGGGCGCAAAAAGCACTGCGAACAGCGTATCCTTGAAGCAAAAGGCTGCCACGGCACACACTGCCCACACCGCCAAGCAACGGAAGATAACCTTTCGGAACACCTCAACATGCTCCCAAAAGGTCATCTTCTGTTCGTTATTGTGGTTGTCCATTGTTGGTCGTGTCTTGTGCTTGTTGCGGAGCGTTGTCCGGCTGCGCATTATTCACTTGCGCATTCCCCTGCATATTGTTGTTCTGTGCGTTAGCCTGCGTGTTATTGCCTTGAGCATTCGCTTGCGTATTGTCGAGAGGTTTCTTTATCTCCTCTTCTACTTCGCTCATGCCTTCTTTGAACGAGCGCACACCTTTGCCCAGTCCCTTCATCAGTTCGGGAATCTTCTTGCCGCCGAAAAGCAGCAGCACAATCAGCACGATGAATATAATCTCCGGTGCTCCAATCATAAGTAGTTTCATATTAAGACCTCACAAATTATTATTCCGGTATGTTTAGAAATATCTCGCAGGTGTCGAAGTTTATCTCCCAGTTGCCGCCATCGCAGGACTCCCAGTGATACTTTTGTGCCATCGTGTCCCACCACGCTTGGAACTTCGTGCCTGTCTCGCCCATGTCGTGGACTAATTTCTCGTAGAGTTCGCTATTGTCGGCAGTCAGTATCTTTGCCAACTCCGACAATCCGTTGCGGCGCTCAAAGAGTGCCTGAATCTCGTTTTTCTCGTCAGGCGTCACCTGACCTACTAATTTCTTCATATTGCTTTTTCCGTATAAGTTTGTTTTTCTCTGTGTTGTGTATGCTCCATTAATGCCCATTAAAGAATCATTAAAAGGCTGCGCGGTGCGTTTTCTCCATTAATGCCCGTTAATTGACCATTAAAAGGCTGCGCGGTTTTTTTCTCCGTTAATGACCATTAAAGAACCATTAATAGGCTTGCGCAATTCCTAATTCCTAATTCCTCATTCCTAATTCTTAATTCCTAATTCCTCATTCCCCAACTACCATTCTTGTTTTACATCGAAGGGGTCGAGGTAGGCTATCTGTGGTATCTCTGTGGGGAAATGGAAACCTGCTTCTTGCAGGGTCTGCTGTAGGGTACGGGTGGCATTACGCTCTATGTGGGCCAGGACACACTGCTGGTGCGAGGGTGTGTTGGCATCCCATGTCAGTCGCTCGTTAAGCCAAATACAGCGGTGGCAGTGATAGGCATCGCAGATACGGCAGAGTGGGGCATAGTCGAGTTGCAAGAGTTGCTTGTTGGGTATACTTAGTCCGTTCTCCAAATCTCCCACTGAACGAGTGGCGTCCTTGGTCTTGTGGTTCATACGATTCGAGACACCCATCTGCTCATCGTAGTAGAACGCCGGGCATAGATAGAACTTGCCGTTTGGGGCAATGGTGATATTGCTCACACCCGCCTCGCAGTTGTGCATCTCCGTCAGTGACAGGCGGTCGAATAGATTTGGGACTCCCCCAACCCCCTCAGAGAGGGGGCTCTCAGTATCGGGTGTTTGGGATTTGTCCGTGTGTTGGATTGCGTTGGCTTGTTTAGCATTTGCTTGGATTGCGTTGGCTTGTTTTATTATCTGTCCTGCTACTACCTTTGCCAATGCGTCAAGGGCTTTCTTGTAGTCCTCTATTTGGGCATCGGTGAAGTGTTCTATGTCCGTCAGGCAGATATTAAGGCGGGCTACTTGGGGCAGGAGCAGTGCAATGTCGTATACACGGGCGATAAAGCCCTTCAGCGTTAGGCGTAGGACAATGTTCTTGCCCTCTGCGTGCGTGGGTACACTATTATATACCCGCACATCCCGTCCAATCTTTACATGGTCGATACTCTCTATCACCTCGTTGTACTCCTCGGGCAGGTCGTAGTCGGGATAAACATACTGAATCATTAGGTTCTGCTTCATACCGAAGCGTATTGCTTGGCGGAGTGTGTCGAGCGGCATAAGGCGACGCTCGGTGAGTGGGTTATCAGCGTGGCAATAGGCGACACTGGTGTCGTCCAACAGAATAACCAAGTATTGTAAGTACTGTTTCATAGTTTAGCAAATAATATCGTTGTTATGTTTGGAAACTTGCTGTGCCTCAAACTCCTCGCGCTTGCCTTGTAGTTCTAACTTGCGGTAGAGACGGTTCCAATAGTAGTTGTTGGCACGCACACGGGCTTTGTGCATCAAGCAGATAGCCGTTGCCCGCTCATAGACAGTGTGTGTCTTGGCAGCATCGTAATTCTCTCCCTGGCACCAAGCGCAACCCTCTGCTACCTCGCAGTCTACACACTCGGGCGTGGACTGGGTACAACGGTCGAGCGTCAAGAACGGACGCAAACGGTTGTTATCTATGCCGTCGTGGATGTTGCCTATTATCCATGCCTCTTTGTCCCGCAGGGAGTATTGCGCAAAGCGGGTACAGGGGTAGAAGTTGCCTGCTGCATCGATGGCGAGCATCTTACCAGCACCGCACCAGTTCTGGTTCTGCAGTGTGCAGTCCATTGGCTTGCCCATATTCTCCGAGAAGAACGAACAGGCGTAGTTCTCGTATAGGTCGCGGTCAATAATCGTGTCTGCTAGTTGCATCAGTTGCTCCTCGAAACGCAGGTCGTCGCCCTCGTGCCATACATCCTCAAACACACAGTTGATATTCACCTGGTGAATCCCAAGATCGTAGAGGTGCAACACCGACTCGCAGATATAGGGTATGTCTGCCGAAGAGATGGTTACCTTTGTACCATCGCCGGGGAACTGACTCTGCCAGAGTGGTATGTTGCGCACCACATCGTCGTATGAGCCTCGCTCGGAGTTCTTATAGACACGGTTGAGGTCGTGCTTGCGGCGTGTGCCGTCGATAGTGATACCGATACTCAAGTGCTGCTTGTTCTTCTCTATGAACCGCTGCACTTTCTCGCTGTCGTAGTTAATGCCGTTGGTAGAGAAATTGAAGCGGTAGGAGTTGAACCAGTGGTGATTGCGGCGGTACATCTCCGTCTTGATGTAGTCGCATATTTGGTCGATGAGGTCTATCTCAAGGAACGGCTCGCCACCGATAAAGTCCCAAATCACGCTCTCGTAGGCGAAATTCGGGTCGCTCTCTCGGTCGAGTACATAATCAATAGCCGCCTTTGCCGTATTCCATGGCATACGCTCCTGTTCGTTCTTCCCCACCAAGTAACAATACTTGCAGGCTAATTGGCAGTCCTTCGTTACTATGAAGGTGATGTTCTTGGAGATGCCCCGCTTCCAAGATTTGGAATTCTCTTTCATAAAATTATCTATTTATTCCATTCATAAAACTAAGAGTTGCATAGGAAGAGATGTCTGTTTCTTGTGGAAAGTATTTCTTTCTTGCATTTTCAATACTCCCATCTAAATAGTTCTGTATCATATAATTGCATAATCCCTTGTGAATATCAACACAATAAAGTTCAGCACCATGCTCCCTAAATAGCATTTCTAATGGCTTATTTTCTGTCCCATTGCATACAAATTCACCTTCTTGGCTTGTAGAACGCAAGTTGGCTGTGGCGAGTATTAGTTGATTCTTCTTTTTACCTACTTTCATAATATTACTATATGATGGGACAAAAATTACATCCCTGTCTTTCATTACCATATCGAAGGACAATTTTTCATAAAAGTGTTCATCATTGATATTATGTTGTTTGGTTAATGTCTCTGCAATATTTTTCAAAGAATCTATTTGTTGTGCTGCATCAACAAATTTGAAATAGTAGATTGACATATAATTATCCAGTTCATTTTCAGTAGTTCCATAAGATTGTACATTATAGCAGGCAAAGAATAATGCAGCCTTGAAATCTTTTGAGAAATCTAAAAATGGAGATGGTGCATTGTAATGTTGAAGAAAAGATAAATAAAGCCAATCATTAACAGATATTCCTAAGCGTTTGTAATATCGTGGCAATAACGAATTATAGCAGGAAAACAATAAACAATTTATTCTGTCTTTATATGGTATACCAATTTTAGATAAGTCCCAATTTTGCCACTTCCGTTGTGCCGAGTTAAACAACTTGTATTTTGCTTCATTAACACCTCGAAAGACACAATGTAATTTACGATTGTTTTGTAACTTCTTAAATTCTACGATTATTTCCTCCAATTTATCGACGGAACATATCCTTCTATAATTAGAAAATTGTTTCTCTTTAGTTTCTGTATTATAGTGCTCCATTTGTAGTAGTATCTTAGTGATAAATAAAATGTACGAGGCTGTCTAATATCTTTGTTTTTAGACAACCTCGTACGAAATCTATGACCAAAAAGAGGTCTCTTGCTTTAAGTCTGACGAAGTGCAATCAATCAATGTATTATCTTCGAACACCAAAATACAATCCCCATAAAAGCGGGAATTTTCATTTTTAGGATTTTCATAATAACAGACCACTCCATGATTTACCAATGATGCATCCTCTGCAGATTTTCTGCAATCGATGTGTTCTTCAAACCATTCCTTATCTTCGTAACTTATTGGTCTCTTCATCATATTCCGTCTGTCTTTATCAGGCATATGCTTGTGTAGAGCATCCTCCGGAGCAAGAGGTATAGCAGCTATTTCGGCATCCATTCTTGCAGCCATCTAGGCATTGGGCATTACATCCAAACATGCAACTAGTAGAACAAGTACCAGAACAACCATAATCACATCCTGTTGCGGCTTCGGATTTAACGATGGGTAATGATGAAAGTACTACTGCGCCGACTACGGGCAGGGCAGCCTTAGCGGCTTTCTTGAAGAACTCACGACGCGATTGGAGTTCCTCGTTGGAATTTTTGTTTGACATAGAACTTAAGTCTTTTGCGCATAGAAACTCCCACTATGCCGGATTTGTATTATATAGGGGACTTCTATAAATTCCCCCTTAAGAAGTGTGAGCCCTCTCGAGAAGTGTGATTCCCCTTAAGAAGTGTGAGTCTTCTTGAGAAGTGTGAGTCTTCTTGAGAAGGTGAGCCCTCTCGAAGGGAACTCTCAACGGTATAGACACAAAAAAGGCGTGGAGTTTCTATCTTGCCGCTCCACACCTTGAGGTTTCTCGCATGACCTAACTATACTATAGAGTGGCAACGCGAAACCCACGCCGACATGAATTATCGAAACACCCACTCCACAGGTATAGTATGCATTGCCACCTACTGCGATATGAACAAAGTTCACCCCCAATAGCGGCATACATCTACCGAAGCAGAGTAGGCAGGATATTCCTGTCCCGTGAGCGTCATCGTTGCAGTGTCCATGTATAGTTTGAAACTTTGCGAGAATTTCAAGGTATGAACACGACGCAAATAACGCCTTTTATTATGTCTGCTACACCCACCCGAAAGTACTTCCACCGGTGCGTCAAGCCTTCTTTACAACAGAAGTGTCCCTACACACGCAAATGGCAGACATCCCTTTTCGTGGGTTTCGCGCTGCAAAGATACACATAATCTTTTATATGTGCAAGGACAAAAGTATATTTTTATCTAAAAAAGAGGGTGTTGTTTTTTTTCTCCATTAATGTCCGTTAATGAACCATTAAATGGCTTCGCCTTACTAATACTTGAGGGATTGGGTCAAATATAGACACATATCACTGCTTTTTTCTCCACTAATGCCCGTTAATGAACCATTAAAACATTTTGTTGTGCTTTGAGCCTTACGGCTCATTTGTCGCGGACGAGGACGTCCACGCCCCCAGAGATTCCCCCTATAGAAACTCCCCATAGAGACTTCCCCCACCCTATAGACTCCCCCTTGCCCCCTCAGAGAGGGGGAATGCATAGTATGAAGACTCCCCCTGCCCCCTCAGAGAGGGGGGGCATAGTATGGGGAACGCAAAAAAAGTATCCGATTTATTTGCAATAAACCGGATACTTTTTGTATATCGTCTGGGGGGGCTGCCACCCGCTATGTGCGGCTGTTTATTAGAATTATCGCCCCATAAACAAGAGAACTATGGAGAGGTATTACAACTGTGTAATCAGAAACTCTATTGCCTGCGAAAAAGTGCGCTTGGTTAACTCACACTGTTCGGAAGATAGTGATACCATTCTTCTCTACTTGATTTAAGAATTTTGTGTCGTTCGCATTTGTTTTGTGGAAAGGATTAGGCTATGGTTGCCATCACTTGTTTGATTTTGTCTACCAAAGCAGTGGCCTTCTCTATATACGGAACTATCTCCTCTTCTGTGGTATCTAAGAAACAATCGTAATCCCCCTTTTGACGCAGGGATTCCAACTGAGAAAGTGTAGTGCGCTCGTCTTCTGTGAACTGCCCCGTACGAACGAATTTCTCACTAAACAACATATGCAACCCTTTGTGTGAGTTAGCATGAAGACCATGGGCTATCAACAATGCACTCACTGCATGAAAAACCGCATAATACAAGCGATTGGCAAGCATGTTCCACAAATGCGCCTGCTGTTGAACAGGTACTTCTTCTCGAAGGATACGCTCTGCCCGCTCTAACTCAAGGCGGCTCATAATCTGTCTTTCTTCCCGGCTCAAAATCATACTAATACAATTTTGTCTTGTTCTACATTCTTGGCAAAGGGCATAAAAGACATCTGCGACCACTCCTTGCGTGTATAGATAACAGGTATGACATACTCGTTATTGTCGAACCCACAATTGCAAAGAGGTGCCGCATAGCGTTCAAAATCACCATATTCCCGCCGCTCTTTATCAAGCAATATCAACAAATCCCAATCGGAATCGGGCGTTGACTCGCCGCGTGCCTGCGAACCATACAGCCACAACGACGCATCCTTAGGAAGAATAGTCTTCCCAAGAGTAGTCAACTGGTCTATGAAAGGTTGAGTTGCCATAGCAAAACGGTTTTCTACAAGAGTATTAATAAACACCTAAACTTGGCGCAAAGGTAGGATATTTTTCGGATATAAGCAAATCTCTTGACTTTGTTCGATGTTTTTTATCCGTTCTTTTTTTGGGGGAGTGGGTGTGAATGGGAAAGATTTTTGTTAAAATAATCGAACGACAAAATGGCTTTTTTCGAGGGAAGAACCGTGGGTTTCACTCGGTGGTCTCAAGGCACTCATTATGGAATCACATACTAATCACATACGAATAACATACAAATAACATACTAAAAGCATAGACTGATTAGCAACTGATATGCTACTTCTATGTACTCTCCTTGCTGATTTGCTATATTACAATTATTAACAGGACTTCACCTGCCACATCAGAGAGGGGGAGTGCATAGAATGGTCATTTGAGCCTGCGGCTCATTTGTCGCGGACGAGGATGTCCACGCCCCCAGAAATTCCCCCTATAGACTCCCCATTGCCCCCTCCATGGGAGAGAGGGGGATTGCATAGTATGAAGACTCCCCCCTGCCCCCTCAGAGAGGGGGAATGCATAGTATGGGAAACTGAGCCTGCGGCTCATTTGGGTTGGATTGCCACGCACTCAAGTTGGGTGGTGTTCTCTTATTGGGATTGTGTGTGGGGGGGGATTTTGTGGGGGCATTAAGTCAGGGCTTGCGGAGATTTCTTTAATCGGGGGGAGGGGGTTCATTAAGTATGGGGAGGGGTAAGTTCCTTAAATAGAGGGTTGCATATGTCGGGAATTTGGAGTACTTTTGCGGGCTGTTTTATTATATCCATGGCAGGTATCTATATACATATCCCATTCTGCAAAAGTCGCTGCAAATACTGCGACTTCTACTCTACTACCGCACTAAACAGACGAAAAGAGTATGTTACCGCACTACTCGCTGAATACGAGGAGTTTACACACCCCACAAACAACGCCACTGACACTAACTTATCCTCTGCTAACAACACCAACTTACACGCTACAGACTTACTCTCTACAGACAACACTAACTTACACTATACTGATAACACTAACCTACACACTTCTGACAGCACCAACTTACACTTTACTGACAAGCCTGCCACAAACTCTATAGACAACTCTAATACAGATACTTGGGCTACGGTTGGTAATACGGAAAGGGCGTTCTCGACTGATTGGGCGTTGTTTGAAGAGAAGAATATCAAGACTATCTATTTAGGGGGCGGAACACCGAGTGTGCTGGAGACAGAAGACCTTATGCGGTTGGCGGAACGATTGCCTTTCCGTACGGCACAGGAAATCACGCTCGAGTGTAACCCCGGAGACATCACCCCCGAGAAAGCCGCTGCGTGGCGGGCAATGGGCGTGAACCGACTCTCGATAGGGATACAATCGTTCGACGACCATATTCTACAGCGTATCGGGCGGCGACACACTGCCGCACAAGCACTTGCGGCGGTGCAGATTGCCCAAGCAGCGGGGTTCGACAATATCTCCATAGACCTAATCTACGGGCTGCCTACCCTCCCCCACGAAGACGGGTTGGCACTGCTACAGGCGGACATCGATGCCGCCCTGCCGCTCGGTGTACAGCACCTATCTGCCTACTGTCTCTCGTACGAAGAAGGCACGCCGCTCACCCGTATGCTCCGTCAGGGCGAGATAACAGAAACCGACGAAGACACCGAGAACCGCATGTTCGACCTGCTCGCAGAACGGTTGCAAGCGGCCGGGTATCAGCACTATGAGGTATCAAACTACGCCCTGACAGGCTACCGTTCGCAACACAACAGCAGTTACTGGAACAACACGCCTTACCTCGGGTTAGGGGCGGCGGCGCACTCCTACGACGGCACACAGCGATGGTGGAATACCGCTGATTTAGAGAAGTATATCCAACAGAGTTTGGCACACTCTTTGGTGCGAGAAAAAGAGCAACTGACTGCCGATAATCGCTACGACGAGGCGGTTATGTTAGGGCTGCGTACCTCGGAGGGAATTCCGTACGCCCTGCTGCGTTCGCCCGCTGCCGCCACACCGTATATAGAACGGGGACTGCTGCGGCGCACAGGCGAACCGCCACGCTTGGTCGCCACACAGGAAGGAATGCATGTGCTGAACACTATTATTTGCGATTTGTTGGGGTGAGTCTTTTATTATAGGGGGATAGTTAATATAGTTTGTTATAGATATTCTATGGATTCTATGGGCATTGCATGGTCTACTGAGCCTAGCGGCTCATTTGTCGCGGGTGAGGACACCCACGCCCCCAGGTTTGGCACAATGCTTCGTCTTTTATTCGTCATTCATAATTCGTAATTCGTAATTCTTTCATTCGTAATTACTTATGGGGTTTCCTCTTACACTGTTGGCACCGGCACGGGATTGTATGGTAGCAAAGGCGGCTATACAGGCAGGCGCTGACGCTGTATATATAGGTGCACCACGCTTCGGTGCACGGCAAGCGGCAGGCAACTCGATAGACGACATAGCCGCCCTCGTACAGTACGCCCACCTCTACGGCGTACGGGTACTGGCAACGCTCAATACGCTGCTACACGACGACGAATATACCGAAGCCGTAGCGTTGGCACACGACCTCTATCGTATCGGAGTAGATGCACTCATCATACAAGACCTGCGGTTGCTCGAATACGACCTGCCGCCTATCCGTCTGCACGCCTCGACACAATGCGACAACCGCACCGCCGAACAAGTGATACGCCTGCAACGGTTGGGCTTTCGGCGGGTGGTATTAGCCCGTGAGTTGAATATCAGCGAGATACAGGCTATCCATGACGCTGTAGCAGTCTACTCCGCCGAACACCACGAAGAGCCTATCGAACTGGAAGCGTTTGTGCATGGTGCGCTCTGCGTATCGTACTCGGGACGGTGCTACGCAAGCGAACGACTGTTAGGCAGAAGTGCAAACCGCGGGTGCTGCGCCCAGATGTGCCGTATGCAATATGACCTCTTAGACGCTGACCTACACGAACTGACAGACGAACAGGGGCAACCTATCCGCCAACGCTATCTGCTCTCGCTGCAAGACATGAACCGCTCCCACTCGCTGCAAGAACTGATAGATGCGGGTATTAGCACCTTCAAGATAGAAGGACGGCTGAAAGACGAAGCGTATGTAACGAACCTCACTGCCTACTACCGACAGCGCATAGACGCCATAGTACCGCCCGCAACACCGCACCGCTACACCCTCGGATTCCTACCCGACCCCGAGAAGACTTTCCACCGAGGCGGAACAGACTATTTTCTCCACGGACGCACACCGAAGATGGCAAACCACCTCACGCCCAAATCGACGGGCGAGTATATCGGCACCATAGGCAGCGTAGCGCACAACAGTCTACAGGTGCGGCTGCGAGAGGGCGTAATACTACACACAGGCGACGGTCTCTGCACAGGCGACCAAGGGTTCGCCATCAACCGCATAGAGGGCGAGCGTATCGTACCGAACCAAATGCCCCGCACACTCGCCGCAGGCGATAAACTATACCGCAACGCAGATACGGCGTTCGCCAAGACCATCCAAGCCGAACGGCGTATCCCCGTACGGATAGTCTTTCGGGAAACCCAAGCGGGGTTCACACTGCGCATAGGAACAGCCGAAGCGGAGTTCGTCGCTCCACACGAGGCAGCCAACAACCCCGAGCGGGCAATGACCACCCTACGCACACAGTTGAGCAAGTTAGGCGACACGGCATTCGTAGCCGAAAGCATAGAGATAGACTGCGCACCGTATTTCCTGCCTATCAGCCAACAGAACGAGTGGCGGCGTACCGTAGTGGCACAATTAGTCGCCCAACGGCAGGCACAATACGCACCGACACCCTACACTCGCCCCGCACTCACCCCAGAGACCACAGAGATACTGCATACATTAGAGGCTGCACAACCGCACGACGCCACAGCGAAAGAGTTCCCCTATCCGCTCATGACCTGCCGCTACTGCCTGCTCCACGAGTTGGGACACTGCCGCAAGCAACACCCGCTCGACAAAGAACCCCAATACCTGCGGCTGCGCAACCAGACCTTGCTGCGTATGGAGTTCGATTGCAAACGGTGCGAGATGAGGGTGCTCAATTAACAATTAACAGGTAACAATTAACAAGTAACAATTAACAGGTAACAATTAACATGCTGCATAGGGAAGATTACCTATCTACCCTAACTTGCCTTTTGACCTACCTCATCGTATACTACATACTGTCTATATACACTACACATTACAAATTACACATTACACATTATATACATATGAAACGATATAGTTTTTGTATTACTTTTATCACTGCGCTATTGGGTGTGTGTCTCGTAGGGTGTCATACGCAGAAGAAAGCAGTAGCGGTGGTAGAAGAAAAGAAGA
>CAVEXR010000048.1:0-16451 GCA_963619585.1 Azospirillum sp. CAG:239 | reverse complement strand
TTATAACCGGAATAACCACTCTCCATCATCCCCAACATAACACTAAAAGAGGCTACCCCACTTGGAGCGGAGGTCTTGTATCTTATTTCTTACTCCACTTCTACGCCTGTCAGCGTATAGATCTTGCCGCCACGGATGATATACACTTGCCCGTCCATCAGCACCTTACGAGCCGTAACACCTGCCGTGTCTTGGGCATTGTCGATGTCGGTCGGTATAACCTGCACATCTTGCACAAGACGGACTGCTTGCCCATAGACGCGATCGCTGCTGACCGCGTACGCTTCATACGAGTGGAAGTACAGGTTGTACGCATCGTTCGAGCCGCCCGCCGTAGCAGACCAATAGCCGCCGTAGTACCGCACATGGTACACACTCAACCCGTAGCGGCACCCCGGAGCAGATAAGAAAACTGCGCCTGCGGCTTCCAATTTTTGCCATTCGGCGAGGGTAAAAGTCTGATAAGTAGCATACGCTTCTATGCTCCATTCACTTGCAAGGCCGCTCTTGAAGATTACACCCTCCGGGCAAGTCCAACTGTCGGGCAACAAGATAAGTCCATTGGCATACTCTGTATCACTCAATTGAATACGGGCGACACCTTTCTTTTCGTTTGCATTGGCTCGGGTATTAATGAGATACTCCCACTCATCTTTCGTTAGGGTACGATAGGTATTGGGGGCATTCGTTCCGATGGTGTTTGTTCCCCAATCCATGAAGTCGCCTGCGTAGTCGGAGGTGCTTGTAGAGGTGCTGATACCCCACTGTGCCGTCCCCGTACTGCCGTTCCATCCGAAGAGGTCTATCTTGTCAGCAAGGGCAGAACCGCTCTTCGAATAGCCGTAAGTAGCGTCATACGACTCTGTACCGCCTGTTACATTGTCCGTGCCGAGCATTTCCGTTTGGTAGTCAGCGAAAGACCATGTCGTGTCCGTGGCTGAGAGGGTGCATTGCAGGTTGCCTTGCGAGAAAGCGACTTGCTTCCCATCGGCAGCAACCGTAAAGGCTGAGGGGGTAAAGGCAGAGGACAGTTTCTCAAACTCGGCAGTGATGGTTACCTCACCTATGGGCATAGTGAATGTGTATTGGTAGGTCGTGCCGGCTACGGCAGTCGTCGCTATCGCTGTTTCGCCTTGAAGAACAATAATTGTCTTCGGGATATAGTAGGCGTCGGGAGACAAGGTCAGCGTTACAGTCCTCCCTTCGGCACACGCCTCCTTATCGGCAGCAATAGTGCCATGTTCGGGTTGGGTAATCGAAATGGCGTATTTAATATCTTGCACAAGACGGACTGGTCGCCCCATACAGCGAGAGTTACCATCGTAAGTGAATGCTCCATTCGCATAGAAACACAGGTAGTACGAATAGAACGAGTCGTACGCCGTAGCAGACCAATAGCCGCTGTAGATCTGCACAAATCTCATACTCGACCCATCGCGATCCCCCGAAGCAGGCAAGAAGACTGCGCCTGCGGATTCGAGTTTTTGCCATTCGGTGAGGGTAAAGGTTTGGTATGTCGCATAGTAGTCTATACCATAATTACTTGCAAAGCCGCTCTTGAAAGTTATGCCTGCAGGGCAAGTCCAACTGTCAGGCAACAAGATAAGACCATTAGCGTACTCGGTATCGCTTATCTGAATACGGGCGACACCTTTCTTTTCACCAGCATTGGTGCGGGTGTTGAGCAGGTAATACCACTCACCTCTCGTTAGTGTGCGGTAGGTAGTACCATCGCCAATGTTTGTTCCCCAATCTACGAAATCGCCCGAATAATCGGAAACCTCATAAGAGGTGCTAATACCCCATTTGGCTGTCCCCGTACTGCCGCTCCAACCGAAGAGGTCTATCTTGTCGGCGAGGGAAGAACCGCTGATATTGTCTCCGCCAAGCATCTCCGTTTGGTACTCGGCGAAAGACCATGTCGTGTCCGTGGCTGAGAGGGTGCATTGCAGGTTTCCCTGCGAGAAAACTACTTGCTTGCCTTTGGCAGCAACCGTAAAGGTTGAGGGGGTAAAGGCTGCCCAAAGGGATATAGTGGCAAACAATGTCAACCAAAGAAAGAGAATACGCTTCATGCTGTCGTAAATTTAGAATTGGTTATTTGGATAAAGTTGTTTTTCGGTATAGATACGAAAAATCTACGACATAGGCAGTCCATTTTCTTGTCGTAAATCGCCACAAAGATAGTTGTTTTTGCCAAAATATACAAGAAAAGATGATAATAAGTGAACTTTTTTCAATATACACTGCAAATCATACGATAACGAGAATAAGCGTAACAAACGGATGGATACAGAATATGCGTAGCAGATGGACACAAAAAGTGCCGTATAGTATCCTTGCTCGAGAAAACTCCTAAGAATAGGATTTGAGGTGTACCTTTCCCTTTGTAATCCGACTCCTTCGCCGCTCGGCTATATTGCTATGACAGTTGGTATTTCTACCCTGCTGCTATATCGCTATAGTGTCATCGCAGGCAAGTGTCGGCACGCCATCGGTTAGGCATTTACCCCGGTTAATTGTATTTGTTGAGTTTTCCGGTCTCTGTACTATACGGCACCGTATATCTTCTTAATGTGTAATGTGTAATTTGTAGATGAGCAAATTTGTAAATGGCGTGGTGGACTCGACATAGCATAGTCAAAGGGCTTCGCCCCGCGGGTGAGGACACCCACGCCCCCAGGCTGCTGTCAATTTGTCAATTTGTAAATGACATTCCTAACTCCTAATTCCTAACTTCTAATTCCTAATTAATTCGTTGTGTGCCAGCCGAGGGTGAGGACTATGCGGTGGGTTTGGGTGCGCATATCGTAGGCGGTGGCAGCCTCGTGGGCGTACCAATCGATACGCTGCATGGCGAATTGGTAGGCAATTTGTGCCATGAGCGAACGCCCCCGATAGCCTATTCCCAGACTGATATATTGCGTACGCAGCAGGTTCTGAAAGTCGGTATCTGTGCGCACCGAAGTTTCTCCCATTGCCATCAGGCTCTGCTTCCCGAATGTAGACTGATAGACATAGCCCGCATTGATATAGAGGCGGCTTGTCGGCACTACCTCTAAGCCTAACCGTAGCGCATGGATATCGTCCATATCGCTGCTGTGTGCATAGTCGTACTGCGCCGAGAGCAGTCCGTATTGCCCCCACTGCCATGCCAAACCGACACTCGTACGCAGGGGGATATGGATACGCACACCCGATGTGGTGTTGGTAGGCGTACTGCTGCTATAAAGCGAATCTTGCACACCACTGCGCATTGTCCCCGAGTTGCTTACCGAAACGGAAGAGAGGCTCGGCGTCTGGAACGATGCGCCGATACGCAAATCCCGTATAGGGTGGCATAGCACACCGATAGTGGCATTGGCTCCCAACCCGGTGAATAGCACTTCACCGCTATTGACTAAGTATCCACCCTTAGAGAATGTCTCACGATAGGTATAGGTGCGGCTGAGTTGCAACGACTGGAGATGTACGCCTGCGCCGACATACCAGCGGTTGGATATGTTCATTGCCCAGTCGATGGCGTACTGATTGCTATAGCCGGTCTCCTCTAACATAAGTTGATTATTCACTGTTTCACCCTGTGTCAGGCAAGATACCCACTCCTTGCTTCGGGACTCCTTCGGGTTTATAAGGTATGTATCATATCCCAAGAGGCTGAGCCAACCGACATTGCTATCCTCCCAACGATAGTCCGGCTGTAGGTCGGTGGCGGCTAAACCGTCGGTCTTGGTGCAAATCACATCCGTGAGCGAAGTACCTTGAGCGGCAGCGGCGGCATACATCCTGCGTTTGTAGGTATGCAGACGCTGGTAGGAGAACATAAAGTTGTTCAGCACCATGCCGCTTGTCCGAGTAGGGTCGCCCACCGAGAATACCCATGAGAACTGCGGGACAATAACGCTCGGTTTGTGGTACCAATCGTCTGTGCCTACCTGGCGGGTGCGGTCGTATTGTCCGTCAAGCGTGAGCATAATCTCCATGCGCCGATAGACGCCCAAGCCCGCCGGGTTGTCCTTCACAGCCGAAGGGTCGCCCCCCACCGCCGTCATCGCACCGCCCATACCGACATAGCGTGCCGTCCCCGTAAGCGACTGCTCGCTAAGGCGTTGCGTATCTTGCGCAAGCGTGCTTCCCGCAAAGGCGAGCAACGACAGACATACTATGGCAAGACGGTGTTTCATCTAATAGCGATGGATAATGGCACGCACTTGCGTGGCTTGGTCAAGCGTACTGTCCTCTACAAAAGTAACTACGGCATGGGTAAACTCGCCGGGATTGTACGCGTCGGTTTGGTAGGTATAGAGTAGGAGTTCGGGCGTTTCTTCTTCTGAGTAGTCCTCTTGCTTTGTATATGCTTGGTTATCAACCGTATAGCCATCCGACGAAGCACCTACTGCATCCCAATAGTACACATCGTCGAGATAGTCGTCCGCCTGCACCGATACGCCAACGCATACCGACAAGAACAAAACTACTATGAATATACGCTTGTACACAGTTGAGAGTTGAGTGTTTAGTGTTGAGTGTAGTTGAGAGTTAAAAGTAGTTGAGTGTTGAGAGTTGAGTGTTGAGTGCTTATATCTTACGGAATCCGATAATCTCACGCACCTCCTCTATGGTCTGCTCGGCACGCGCACGCGCACGCTCTGCGCCATCACGCAGCACCTTATCGAGGTAGGCATCATCGTTTTGGTATGCCAATATCTTCTCGCGTATCGGCGCACAGAAGGCATTGATGTCTGCCGCCAACTGCTTCTTCATATCGCCGTAGCGGATTGTCATGTTGTTGTATTGGTCGTTGAAGTAGTCGTAGGTCTGCTTGTCCGACACCAACTCCATAAGCGTGAAGAGGTTCTGTATCACTTCGGGCTTCTCTTGGTTGAGTTGGGTAGGTCCTGCGTCGGTAACAGCCTTCATCACCTTCGACTTAATCGTCTTCTCGTCGTCGCAGAGATAGAGCGCATTGCCCTCCGATTTGCCCATCTTGCCCGTTCCGTTCAGTCCCGGCACCTTGACGGCTTTCTTATTGAAGAAGAACGACTCCGGCTCACGGAAATACTCCACGCCATAGATACGGTTGAAACGGCGGGCGCAGATGCGTGCCATCTCCATGTTCTGTTCCTGGTCTTTGCCCACAGGCACCTTGTCTGCCTTGTGCATCAAGATGTCGGCTGCCATGAGCGTGGGGTAGGTGAGCAGACCCGCATTGACATTGTTCGGGTTCTGGCGCACTTTCTCCTTGAAACTCGTAACACGCTCCAACTCACCGAGATAGGTGTTCATATTGAAGTAGAGGTACAACTCCAATACCTGCTTGACATCGCTCTGGGCATAGAGCGGGGCTTTCTCGGGGTCAATACCGCAGGCAAGATACTCGGAGAGGATGGTCTTCACCGAACGACGGATGTTGTCGGGGGTGGGGTGAGTAGTCAGCGAGTGCCAATCGGCAATAAAGAACATACAATCATAGTCGTGCTGCATTTGCACGAAACTCTTTACTGCACCGAAATAGTTGCCTAAGTGTAGATTTCCGGTTGGGCGTATTCCACTGATAACTCTTTCCATCTTTTCAATTAATAATTAATAAGTAACAATTAACATGCAGGGGGGCTTGTTACTCTGCGCTCTCTATGGGCAAGCCGCGGTTGATGCGTTGGTCTAATGCCGTCAGAGTCTCCGTATTCGCTACACCCGGAATCTCCTGAATCTTCGAGTTGAGCAATTCCATCAAGTGTTGGTCGTCCTTGGCATACAACTTAATCAACATCGAGTAGGCACCTAAGGTAAACTGCGACTCTACCACCTCGGGAATACCCTCCAATGCGGCACTCACCTCTTTGTACATCGACGCCTTGGTCAGCATAATACCAACATAGACGCAGAGTTGGTAACCAAGCATCTTAGGGTTCACCTGATAGCCCGAACCGACAATCACACCAAGGTCGAACATCTTCTGCACACGCTGGTGGATAGCCGCACGGCTCACACCGCACATATCGGCTACTTCCTTAAAGGGAATACGGGCATTACGCGTGATGATACGCAGTATCTTACGGTCTAATTCATCTATCTTTTCCATTGTTTGATTATTTTCTTTAGTAGTTTGTTTAGTAGGTAAATAGGATTATTTTGTTTCCGTCAGTAGGCAAACAGGGTTATTTGTTTCCGTTGGTAAGTAAATGCGGGATTATTTTTCTTCAAATCGTCTGCAAAAGTACTGCATTTTTTGTATATATGCAAGTAAAAGTGTACTTTTGCACACTATTTTACGAACAGACTGACATATTGACACAATGACACTGAACGACTACATCGAGCAACACACCACACCGGAGAACGATGCACTGGCGGCTATCACTCACGACACCAACCTGAATATCCTCAATCCGCACATGCTATCGGGGCAAGTACAAGGGCGGCTGCTCGCCATGCTGAGCCGTATGATTCGCCCGCAGCGTATCTTAGAGTTGGGGACTTTCACAGGCTACTCGGCACTATGCCTGGCAGAGGGATTGGCAGAGGGCGGCATACTCGACACCATCGAACATAATGATGAATTGGAAGACACCATTCGGCATAACCTCTCGCTCTCGGCTGTCGGAGAGAGAGTACGGCTGCATATAGGCGATGCAAAAGCCATTCTCGCAGGGGAACTGAGCCACGAACAGTACGACTTGGTGTTTATCGATGCAGACAAAAGGGAGTATACGGCGTATTTAGAGGGGGTCTATTCCCTCGTGCCTGTCGGGGGATGGATACTGGCTGACAACACGCTCTGGGACGGGCATATCATTGAGACGGCATACGACAAAGACGCACAGACGCTGGGGCTCAGGCGTTTCAACGACCTGCTTGCCACCGACCCGCATTTCGAGCAGGTCATTCTTCCCGTGCGGGACGGACTGACCATTATACGAAAAATACAATAGCGTTTTTCGGGGAACGGTCTCCAAAGAATAGACCGTACATTCCCGATTAGTGCAAAGAGAACCGCTCTACTTTTTAGGGGACTTCCATACATTGCTTTGCAGTGATCTATGGAAGTTCCCTTCTTGTGGGGATTAGTGGATATATGCATAAGAAAGACGCACGACACAGGGTATCCTATTATAGGCAAATCCCCTTATAAATCCCATACAAAAGTCTTATAAAAGTCATATTATATACCGTTTATCGACCGTGTATCTACCGTATATCAACCGTGTATCTACCGTGTATCAACCGTGGTGGTATGGGGATAGACCGCTGATTGGAGGCTACTAATCTGCTCGTATTTTGCTTGTTTCCTGCTTGTGATTTACCGGGTGCCTGCTTGTGTTTTACCTGGTTCCTGCTTGTGATTTACCTGGTTCCTGCTTGTGATTTGCTTGTTTCCTGCTCGCTGCGCTCACGAAAAATAGAGAAAAAGGAGAGGAAAAATAGAAAAAAAACATATAGGGCTTCATTACTACCTTTATACAGACTTACTACAGACCTACAATGGACTTACAGTGGACTTGCAACTGAGTTGCAGCCCAAATACGCTACCTTTGCAGCCGAAAAACAGGAATACTATCCTATCATTCGCATACACTAATTAACAAGTAACAATTAACAAGTAACATACCTCGTATCGTTGGGGGCTTGGTGGACTTGGCACAGTATCGGCAAAGGGCTACGCCCCGCGGGTGGGGTGAAACGAAGGGCAGGTGCGCAAAGCGCACTGAGTGCCCGCAGTGAGCGAAGCCCGGTGGGCTTCGTTAGAATACCTTAGACCACAACCCACGCCCCCCCATGTCGCTGTCAATTTGTAAATTTGTAAATGGCGTGGTGGACTCGGCATAGTATCGTCAAAGGGCTGCGCCCCGCGGGTGGGGACACCCACGCCCCCAGGTAGAGTTAAAGGTTCCCCCTGTTCACTTTATCGCGACAACATTAACTCGCATACATAAATCAATCAATATCGTCCCATTATCAATATCGTCCCGTTATGGAAAAAGAAATCCGCGAGATTCTTACGAAGATTATCCTTGCCACCGTGCTGCTGGTGGCGTGCGTGGTGGTAGAACACACCTGCTCGTTGGCGACTTGGCAACTGCTGTTGCTCTATTTGGTACCGTACCTCATTGTAGGCGCAGAGACACTCCACGAGGCTGCCGAAAATATCCTGCACGGCGAAGTGTTCGACGAGGACTTCCTGATGTCCATCGCCACACTCGGGGCACTCGCCATCGGCTTCTTCCCCGGTGTGGAGAACCAATTCCCCGAAGCCGTCTTTGTCATGCTGTTCTTCCAAGTGGGCGAACTCTTCGAGACCATCGCCGAGGGCAAAAGCCGCCGCTCTATCTCAACGCTGATGAATATCCGCCCCGACACCGCCCATGTGGAGCGGCAAGGCGAACTGCTCACCCTCGACCCCAACGAGGTGGAGATAGGCGAGACCGTTGTAGTCAAACCCGGCGAGCGTGTGCCTATCGACGGCGAAGTAATCGAGGGCGAGTCGGCATTGGACACGGTGGCACTGACGGGCGAGAGTGTACCGAGAAGCATCCATACACACGATGCCGTCCTCTCCGGCTGCGTCAACCTGACGGGCGTACTGCGTGTGCGCACCACCAAACGGGCGGGCGAATCGACTGCCGCCAAAGTGCTGGAATTGGTAGAGCATGCCGCCGAGAACAAGTCCCGCAGCGAGGCGTTTGTTACCCGCTTTGCCCGTGTCTACACGCCTATCGTGGTCGGGTTGGCACTGCTGCTGACGGTCGTGCCGCCTTTATTCGGGCAGGCAGGCTATTGGGCAGCATTCCCCACTTGGCTCTACCGAGGACTGATGTTCTTGGTCGTTTCCTGCCCCTGCGCCTTGGTCATCTCCGTGCCGCTGTCGTTCTTTGGCGGTATCGGCGGTGCTTCCCGACAGGGCATACTCGTCAAAGGGTCGAACTATTTGGAGGCACTCAGCCGACTCGATACCGTGGTATTCGACAAGACCGGCACGCTCACTCGGGGCGTGTTCCAAGTCAGTCTGGTACACCCGCACGAAATCACCGAAACCGAACTGCTGCACATGGCGGCACATGTAGAACGCTATAGCAACCACCCCATCGCCGTCCCGCTGCGTCAGGCGTACCCCGACGAGGCAGACGACTGCACGGTGGAGGATGTAGAAGAGATAGCCGGGCAAGGCGTACGGGCAAGGGTCAACGGCAAGCAGGTCTGCGTGGGCAACGGCAAACTGATGACCGCCATCGGTGCCGACTGGCACGAATGCTCTCAACAGGCGCAAGGCACCACGATTCATGTCGCCATAGAGGGGCGTTATGCGGGGCATATCGTCATCTCCGACCAACTAAAACCCGATGCGCGTGAGGCCATAGCGTCGCTGCACGGCGCAGGGGTTCGCCGCACCGTCATGCTGACGGGCGACCACCAAGCGGTTGCCGACTATGTGGCAAAGGCGATAGGCATAGACGACTACCACGCCGAGTTGCTGCCGCAAGACAAAGTCAGTCGATTGGAGAGCCTGCTCGCCGAGAAGCCCAAAGGAAAGACGCTTGCGTTTGTGGGCGACGGCATCAACGACGCCCCCGTACTGGCGCGTGCAGACATCGGCATCGCCATGGGGGCATTGGGTTCTGATGCGGCTATCGAGGCCGCCGATGTGGTGCTGATGGACGACTGCCCAAGCAAGATTGCCACCGCCATTCGGATAGCCCGCAAGACCCTCCGTATCGCCCACGAGAATGTCTATTTCTCCATCCTTATCAAGGTGTTAGTGCTTGTCCTCGCCGCGCTTGGTATCGCCAATATGTGGCTCGCCGTACTTGCCGATGTAGGCGTAACGGTACTCGCTGTGCTGAATGCCATGCGAACCATTTACAATTAACAGGTAATAATTAACAATTAACAGGCATCACTATACAATTAACAATTAACAGGTAACAATTAACAGGCATTGCTGCACAATTAATAATTAACAAGTAATAATTAACATGATTCTTTTACCATTTTTCTTCTTGACTAATTAACAACTAGCAGGCATTGCTTATTGTTTTCTTCTTTGGCTAATTGTGGCTTATATAACCTTTGGGTAAATATCTACCTTCGGCAAATATCTACCCATTTATTCCCTAATATGTTCCGTATTCAATTGAGGGCGTTCTTCTTGTATTAGCAAACAAACTTCCATTTGCATATATGCGGAAAAAGTCGTAACTTTGCGGGCAAATTGCGAAGGTCTGCAGCACACGGGGCAATCACACCACCGATAGGGCAATCACACCACCGATAGGGCAATTGCACCACACAAGGGCAGCCGCAGCCTCGCTAATCCCTGACGAGGGGGACAACATATGTATAGACTACAAGACAAGATGTGCGAACTGATGGCGCACGAACCCGACGCCATCCGTATTATCAGCCGCTTCGGCTTAGGCATGGGCGTAGGAGAAAAGACCATAGAGGAAGTCTGCCGCGAACATGCCATCCACAGCAAGACTTTTCTCGCCGTGGTGAACTACAAAATAGACCATACCTCGGCGACAGACATTGAGGACATTGACATCGACACGCTGCGTATGTATCTGCGCAACGCACATGCGTACTTCATTGATTTTCAATTACCGCGCATACGCCGCGACCTGATAGAAGCCATCAATCCCGCAGACACCACGAGCCAAATACCGATGCTCATTCTGCGTTTCTACGACGAGTACGCACAAGAGATACGCACCCATATCGAACACGAGAATGCGGGGCTGCTGGAACAACATGCACAGGAAGACCAAAACATCACTTCCAAATTCTCGGAGATAAAGAATCTGATCATCAAGTACTACCCCAGCCAACAGAACGAGGTAAAGCAGACTTATGCCCTAATAGGCGTGATGAACGACATCTTCGACATCGAACAGGACTTCTCTACCCATTGTGCCATAGAGGACGATATTCTCGCACCCGCCATTGCACTCAACAAACAACGGCAGAGCCAAACGGAACAGGCTGCCGCTCCGCAAGGCGAGGAACTGAGCGAACGGGAAAAAGATGTGTTGGTACAACTCGTCAAAGGACTGAGCAACAAAGAGATAGCCGATGTACTATGTATCTCGACACATACGGTTATCACCCACCGCAAGAATATCACCCGCAAATTGAATATCCACTCGACGGCAGGGCTCACCATCTACGCCATAGTGAACCACCTGGTGGACATTACGCAAATCACGCTCTCATAGTGCCGCTATGCTTCGCCGTGTACAGAAATACATCGAGACACAACAGTTGCTCCGACGGGGCGACCGTGTGTTGGTGTGCGTAAGCGGCGGAGCGGACAGCGTGGCACTGCTGGATGTGCTGCACCAAGGAGGCTATGCCTGCGTGGCAGCACATTGTAACTTTCACTTGCGGGGCGAGGAGAGCGAACGGGACGAACAGTTTGTGCGCCGCCTGTGCGAAGACCGGGGATTGCCCCTACGCACCACGGACTTTGACACCACGGCATACGCCCGCTGCCATGCCCTCGGCATCGAGATGGCGGCACGCGAACTGCGCTACAGATGGTTCGAGCAAGTGGCGCAAGAAGAGGGGTGTACGGCCATCGCCGTGGCACACCACCAAAACGACCAAGCCGAGACACTGCTACTCAACCTGCGCCGTGGGACAGGAATCAGAGGACTGGCGGGTATGCGTCCGCTGTCGGCAAATCCATGCTGCCCCGAGGGGCTGCCAATAATCCGCCCGTTGCTCTGTACCACACGAGATTATATAGAACATTACTTACGGGACAAGCGGCATATCGAGTGGGTGGAAGACTCCACCAATACGGACACCACCATTGCCCGCAATGCCATTCGTGCAGAACTCACTCGTGCCACCAAGGCAGAGATAGAGAATATCGCCCGCACGGCGGAATACATGCAAGGCTATGTGGATTGGCTCGATCAGAAAGATACCCGTGCGGCACACTATGCGCAACTCTACGAGCAGTTGCGCCCCTATCATTTCCCCGAAGTGGAAAAGATATACGACGCCCTGCAACGAGGCATCGGCGGCAAGACTTTCTATGCACCGCACCATGTGGCAACCATACACCGAGGACGGCTGCAAATAAACGAACGCACACTGCACTTCGGGCTGGTGGGGTATCCGCTGGAGCATAGTTTCTCGGCACGCTATTTTACAGAGAAGTTCGAACGGGAGCATATCGCCGCCGACTATCGGCTCTTCCCTCTCCCGACCGAGGACTTCGCAGCCGACCACAGCACATTGCTCCGCCTGCTTGCGCCATTGGATGGTGCGAATATCACACACCCGTATAAGGAACAGGTCATTCCATACTTGGAACGCTTGGACGAAACGGCAGCGGCAGTAGGTGCGGTCAATGTAGTGCACCACGGAACAGGCTACAACACGGATTGCATTGGGTTTATAGAGTCTATTCGCCCGATGCTGACTGCCGAAGACAGGCAGGCATTGGTTCTCGGCACGGGAGGGGCTGCCAAGGCGGTTGTCTACGGGTTGCAGCGACTGGGCATCACACCCACCCCGGTGAGCCGAAGCCGCAAAGAGGGGTGCCTGACTTACGCCGAACTGACGGCAGAAGTAGTGGCAAACCACACGGTGATAGTCAACTGCACGCCGTTGGGTATGTACCCCGAGGCTGACACTTGTCCGCCTATTCCGTACGAGCATATCGGACAGCGGCACTTGCTCTTCGACTGTGTCTATAACCCCGAGCAGACCCTTTTCCTGCAACGGGGAGCACAACAGGGCGCACGCACCAAAAACGGCCTCGAGATGCTACATCGACAAGCCGAAGCCGCTTGGGCGATATGGTGCCATTTTTAATTAGGAATTAGGAATTAGGAATTAGGAATTAATACCTCCATAATGAAAAGAGCCACTATATTTATTCTTGGGCTGTGCTGCGCTATCGGCACTCACGCCCAACTCGTTCAAGACAACGAACAGGCATTGGTGTACTATATGCCGGAGACACAACTCGTCTTCGATGTGGAATACACCGAAGAGACACTCGAAGCGGGGCCTTTCTTTCTCTTTGCGGAGAAATACCTCGGCGCACAATCGGTGATCGAAGAGAACCGCACGCTGTACCACCTAACCGCCGTACATGCAGCCACCCACACCACCACGGACTATACCCGTGCCTACAAAGTACTCCCCGAGCGGGGCGTACAGGCAGGGTTGCTCACACTGACCAAAAAAGGATTGCTCGAGGGCTACAACAATGTACCATCGACCTCCCTGACCCCTCCGAAGGAGGGGATCCCAAATAGGTTGCAATCCCCCTCTTTGAGGGGAGAGAGGGAAACCGTACTCCCCCTCTTCGAGGAGCAGATCGTTGCGCCTACGCTGCAACAGAAGGCCGCCGGGGCTGCCAAGCAAATCTATCGTATTCGGGAGACGCGTTTGTATATCCTCAGCGGCGAAACAGAACACGTCCCTGCCGACGGTAAGGCATTGGAACTGACACTCCGTGAGTTGGACAGAATGGAGCAAGAGTTGGTGGAACTATTTGTAGGCAAGCGCACCATTCGCTCGCACCATAAGAAAATCACATTTGTCCCCTCGAAAAGCGAAGAGACCGCCCTACTCTATTTCTCCGAGGAGAAGGGGCTGACGACAGAGGAAGATGCTGCCGCTGCGCCACTGCTGCTGACGATTGCCGCCCACAAGCAAATCCTCTCTGCCGGCACGACTCCAGACAAGAAAGTCTCACAGCCGTCGCAACTCTACTACAACCTCCCCGGCTGGGCTGACTACGCTGTCACCTACCAAGGTGAGATACTGGCGGAGAAGACACTGCCTATTGCGCAGTTCGGCATCGGCGTACCCCTATCCCGCGACCTCTTCACGGGCAATACGCTCCCGCATATCGTTTTCGACACCCAAACGGGGGCAATTCGCTCTATTACACACTAAAGGGGACTCCTATAGATTCCCCAAAGCACTACAAAGCAATTATAGAAGTCCCCTAACCATACTCCTACTCTAACACCCCCTCTCTACTTTATGCACTGCTTACGTATCGTCATGCCACTGCTGTTCCTTCTCTCTTTCGCTACACTCCGTGCGCAAGAGTTGAACTGCACCGTTACTATCAACTCCGACCAGATAGAGGGGAGCAACAAGTCCGTCTTCAACACACTCAAAACGAGTATCGAAGAGTATATGAACCAGACGCGGTGGACAAACTTGACTTACTCGACGCAAGAAAAAATAGAGTGCAGCCTGATGATTATCGTCAAGTCGGTAGCAGACAATTTCTACACCTGCGAGATGCAGTTGCAAAGCCGCCGCCCCGTATACAACACCTCGTATACCTCGACGCTCATCAATTTCAAGGACAATAATTTCAATTTTACCTACCAAGAGTACGACCGTCTGGACTATCAGCAGAACCAATTCACCACCAACCTGACGGCGATGTTGGCGTACTACTGCTACCTCATCATCGGCTACGATATGGACTCTTTCTCCCGCCTTGGGGGAACGCCCTATTTCCAAGCCTGCGAGGATATTGTCTCTGCCTGCCAATCGGCAACGATGGAGAGTCTTGAACAGAAAGGTTGGTTGGCATTTGACAGCAACCGTAACCGTTATGCACTGATTAACAACCTAATGGATGAGGCATTCAAGAAATACCGTGCGTATTTCTACACCTACCATCGGCTGGGTTTGGATGAGATGCAGAGCAATGTCGCCAACGCACGCGCACGCATCGCCGAGGGGCTGCCCACGCTGCGAGATGCCAACCGCGCACGCCCTGCTACCTATGTAGTAAACACTTTCTTGGACGCCAAAGCGGATGAGTTGGTCAATATTTTCCAAAAAGGTACAGACAAGGAGAAAAAGTCGGTCTACGAGATACTGATGGACATCGACCCCACCCGACAAGCGACCTACGACAAAATCAACAAGTAACAATTAACAAGTGACAAGTAACATGCCGGGCTTGCCTTTGGGGCAATTTCTCTATTCTTACTTGTTGACTCGTTGCTTATCGTCTATTGTCCATTGTCAATCATCAATCGTCCATCACCCATCGTTAATCATCAATCGTCTAATTATCTAATTGTAAATCCATGCGTAGAGTATACGATAAAGATACTATTATCCGAGGAGTAATATCGCTGGCTGTGGCAGTGGCTCTTTTCCTCCTAATACGCCGCCTAAGCGGAGTGCTGTTGCCATTCTTGGTCAGTTTTGTTATTGCCTATATCCTCACGCCGATAGTCGATTTCTTTCAGCATAAATGCCGTTTGAAGAACCGTGTACTCTCGGTCATTGTCACACTGGTATTGGTGCTCGGCGTACTTGCGGGAGCGATTGCTGCCCTTACACCCGCTATCAGCCGCCAGATGACGACACTCTCTACCGGTATAGCCAACTATACGCACAATTTTCACTCGTCTGAATACCTCTCGCCCCGACTCAACGAGGAGTTCAAAGAATTGGTAGAAAACCTCGACATAGAGACACTTCTCGCCAACCCCGATGTACAACAGGCGGTAAAGAATATCGTACCGAAAGTAAGCAGTTGGATTAGCAGCGGGCTAAGTTCACTGACAGGACTGGCAATCGTCTTTGTGTGCCTGCTCTATATCATCTTCCTACTAATTGACTATGAGAAAATCAGTACGCATTGGGTAGAGTATGTACCCGAGCGATATAGGCGACAAGCGCAGATGCTCATGAGCGACCTTGATACGCACATGAACGGCTATTTCCGGGGACAAGCACTGATAGCATTCATCGTAGGTATCCTTTTCGCTATCGGTTTTCAGATTATCGGGCTGCCGATGGGTATCGCCATGGGGCTTATCATCGGTGTCTTCAACCTTGTGCCGTATATGCAGGCGTTGGGCATACCGCCGTGTATACTCTTAGGACTGATACAAGCAGCAGAAACAGGGCGTCCTATATGGGTGATTGCGCTGTGTATCACGGGGGTGTTCGTCATCGTGCAATCTATTCAAGACCTTATCCTCACGCCGAAAATAATGGGGAATGTAACAGGAATGGGACCTGCAATGATACTGCTCTGCTTATCTATCTGGGGCTCGCTCCTGGGGGTAGTAGGAATGATTATCGCTCTGCCTATCACCACCCTCCTCGTGTCGTACTACAAACGATTTGTGCTTCATTCAATGGATAATGTACCATGCACAATACATAATGACGATGGCGTATCTACAGAGACACGCGACCATAATACAGACTCCCAAGTGTCCATCAAAGAGGTAGACAAGGCTACGGCTCCTATGACATCTTCGGAGAAAGCGGCACACAACGAGGGAATAAATACGCCGCAAAGTCCGGAGGGGAATACAATACAGAGTCCGAAGAACGAAATTGCATAATTTAATGGCTTCTACGAATATTTTTGCTAACTTTGGGCGTAATAGTCAAATTGCAGTCTGAAATCGTCCGGAAGCCCTGATTTAATAGGC
>CAVEXR010000047.1:0-17368 GCA_963619585.1 Azospirillum sp. CAG:239 | reverse complement strand
ACTACAACTATACCTATATTCTCAACAAGCAGGGCGATTGGTCGCGCCGAGATATTCGTGCGGAGGAGTATGTGAATAACTACCCGACCTCGTATCGTATGGCGGGCAGTGAGTGGTATCAAGTAGACAAGCAGAGCGACGCAGACAATGGTATATTCCTTATGTCGCATATTATCAAGTTAGACAGTATCGGCTTTAAGGAGTTGCACCGAGTAGCCGCTCGTGGCTATTGGCAGACCTGCAACAAGAAGGTGTATAAGACCATTGACATACCGGAGAGTAAGAAAGAGATTACTCTCACTCCTGCACAAGGCACACTTGCTGAATATAATGAAAAATCCGTATCTGGTACTTTTATACGAAACATATCGCAAGACCTCTATCGGTTAGATATACCGGCAAGCCAATTCCAACAAGAACTCATCACCTCTTTATCCGAAGAGCAGATAGTAACGCTCCAATGTGTTGACTGCACTATCGATACGAGCGAGAGTAATAGCCTTTTAGTATTATATAAAATAACCGACGACTATGGTAATATCATTGATTCAGAAGAGTTTGATATTGACGATGTGACAGAAACAACAATCACACTCCGTTTCTATCCATTCTCACTTGCTACCGAGTTAGAGAGTAACAAAGCATACCACATCGTTCTATCTATTGAGGGCGAGGTCTTTCTCAAAAGTAACAACAATAGGCAAGAAACCGAGTTCGACTGCGAAAGAGAACTTATCGGCGACCGAGGAGGCTCACTTACAGCAGAACTACTTTCGCAAGTCAATAGTATATACAACTATACTATCAAAACAGCGCAAACAGATATACGGTTCAATTATGGTACGACCACCACTATACTCAAAGACCTGATTGAAATACCTGATAACAGTGTGGGCGTACTAAAGATAAGGACAGGTGAAAGTAAGATATTGTTATCAACCTACAACCAAGACGGCGAGAATGCCTCTACCCTTATCAATTCAATTCAAGTAGGTACAGAGGATACGAAGACTATCGAACCACCTGCAGTGCAGTTCCAACTTGTCAATGAGAAAGACGAAGTAGTCTATGCATTAGACCTATTTGACAGTGGAGACCGAGACAATCTAATCACATACGCCGATACACTCGATGGTGTTACTCGGACATTCTCTCTCTATCAAAACCTGCACTTGTATATATTGGGAGAAGAAAAAACCATTACACTACCCACAGGCAAATACCGCCAGCGAATAGTTACATCCGGCATAACAACTATAGCACCCACTACATTTTATGGTGCAGAGTTTAATGTGTCATACAACTGCAAACAGACAATAGGTAATATCTTAGACGCGACTTCTTACACCAACAACAACCTCATTGATAATGAAAACCTTCCTGCTGTTGAAATTGGAGATAATGGAGAGACGGCATACGCATATAGCCTTGATACCACCGTCAAGATTGATATGCATGCCGATAACTATCCACAACTCATAACCTATAACCAAAACGAATATGGCAATACAATATCGTTCACTATTCCTAAAAACTTATCTGCCAATCTATCACTTACATTCAATGGCAATGGCAATGGATTAGTGTTTGACTTGTATGCACTAAAAAAGGATGGAACGACCACCGTAGAGTGGAGTGACGGTGTCTCCGAGATTGACCCTGACTATGGAGAGGCTATCTTATGTATATGCGACAGTAATGGCAATATCGTATGGTCGTATGCTATGCAGGGCGATTTCGTTACCCTTAAAGAAGAGAACGAACGCATATACGATTGGCGCATACGGTACAAAATGTCAGACGATTATGATGCACAAAAGAAGCGTATTGATATAACACTCCCAACAGGTACATACCACACTGAAATACGATTACAGAATGTAATTGCCACAACAGAAGAAAGTTCAGCAGAGCATTATGCTAACTTTGTACTTACATGGGATATGAAAATTCATGCTACTATGTATATAGGTAGTGCCACCAATGAGTACAAGATGTTGGCACTCACTACGCCGACTATTGCCCAACATATTCTGCGTACTATTCCCGAACATACAGAAACGGTTGTTGATACAGACACCTCCTACGAGGGCTTGCTTGGCTTGTATATCTTTGGTTCGTACGATGGTCGCAAGTGGGCGTTGTTGGGACACCGAGAAAAGAGTGGCGATTTCCGTGATATAGGCGCATTGGTTGAGCGCACGGACTGCCGTTTCTTCCGTTTTGTCCTCGCAGGTCAGGTCAGCAAAGACAGCCGTTTCGACTATTTCGAGGTCAGCAGCCGCAAGTCCAAACTCAACGGCAAAATACGATAATAACCCAATCATCTCAATACAACTATGGCAAAACTAACTAAGAACAACTACCGCCGCTTCACGCGTAAGAGCCTGCTGCCTAATACCGACGGCAGCCGTCCATCGTCGCAAGCCGCAGAGCATATCTTTCAGCAGAACATGCTTCTGCTCGACCGCTTTCATCATTACTACGACAGCCTGCAAACATTCCGCGACAAGCGTGAGCGTTGCAAGAAGTACTATTTCGGTGACCAACTCTCCGACCTTGTGCCAAACCCGATAGACTGCAGGAAAATCAGCGAGGAACAGTTGATGATAAACCAAGGCATTACCCCGATGTCGCTTAACATCATCCGCAAGGCGGTCAAGGCAGTACTCGGTGTATATTGCCAATCCAACTACGAACCTTTGGCGATTGCCCGCAACCGCGACGAGCAGAAACTCGGAGAGATGATGTCTATCGCTATGGAGTATGTCTATCAAAACGAGAACCTGCCAGAGATAAACACACGAGGTTTTGAGGAGTTTTTGCTCTCTGCATTGCCTGCATTCCGTGTGGGCTTTGATATTAACCACGAGCGCAAGAGCAGCGATGTGGTGGTGTCAATGGTGGACGACAACCGTCTTGCGTTTGACCCCAACACATCCGGGCAGTATTTCGAGCATATATCCTGCATAGGTTACTTGCACGATATGGCTTTGGGTGCATTGCTTTCCAAGTTTGCTCACTCCTCGCAAGAGGCGGAGCAGATACGATTGATATATAAGGGCTGCGCAGAACGCTACCCCGTTACGGGGCAGCAGTTTAACCCAGACACCCGTCGCCCGCATATTGATTTCTTTCATCCTTTGCAGGCGGAGCAGTGCCGTGTTATTGAGATATGGACAAAGGAGCAGTTTGACTCGTTCTATTGCCACGATACCGCCAAAGGAGAGCAGTATTTTGTCCCCGTGTCCGACGAGGCTACCCTCGCAGCAGAGAACAACCGCCGTGTGTATGAGATGATGCAGGCGGGCGGTACGGCAGAGGACGCCGCCCTAATAGACTACGAGTATCGTGTGGAGGAGAAATGGGTCGTGCGCTACCTTTCCCCGACCGGCTATGTACTACACCAAGAGGTCAGCCCTTATACACACGGCTCGCACCCCTTTGTGTTAGGTGCTTTCCCCCTCGTTGACGGCGAGATACACTCTTTTGTTGAGGACGCTATTAACCCGCAGCGTATGACCAACCGCCTGCTCTCTCGTATCGAGTACCAGCGTATGAACGATATCAAGGGTCTGTTTGTCGTCAATAAGAAAGTATTGGAGCGCAGCGATGTACAATTAGAGGAGATAGCCCGTACCATTACCTCGCCCGCCGGTGTTATGGTGTTAGATTGGGATGGCGGCGAAGAACCTTTCAAGCAGGTGCATAGCACGAGCAGTAAGCAGGACGATGTGCAAATGCTCACGCAGTATATGAACCTGCTCAACGAGATTACGGGAGCGCACGCCGCTATGCGGGGCGAGCAAGCCAAGAGTGGCACGCCCTCCTCTCTCTATGCGCAGGAAACGCAGAACGCCAACAACAACATTGCCGATATGCTGCAATGGTACAATGGTCTTGTGCGCAAGCGCGACTATAAGATAATGCAGGTCATACAGCAGTACTATACCGAGCGGCGGTATATGAATATCGCAGGTAAGGACTATTCGGAGGAGAGCAAGTGGTATGACCCCGATAAGGTACGCAATTCGCAGTTCGACCTCGCATTGGTTGAGAACCAGTCGCAAGGTATGTTCCGTGCGCAGAACGAGAATTTGTTGCTGTCTTTGTTGCAGAGCAACGCCATCGATTTGGAAACCTATCTCGAAAGCAGCAGTTCGCCCTTTGCGGACAAGATGTTGGAGCGGTTGAAAGCCAAGCAGCAAGAGGCACAACAGCAGCAAGCAGCCGTCCAAGCGAAGCAGGCAGCGGCAGCCCAATTCCAAGCCGCCCAAACAGAGCAACAGCCAACCACCCCGCAACCGCCCGCACAGCCTGCCTAATCCGCGCGTGTATTTGCTATAGGAACACTATAAGAACTCCCCAGCCACCACACAGACCTATGGCAAAAAACAAACCAAAAATAGATAGTACGCCGATAAGTCAGCAACTTATCATAACAGGCATAGGGAAATACAAACCTATTCCCCGTTTTAATTCGGGCTGCAAGAATTGTTAGATAGTTACTTGCCGTTCAAGTAGTCTATCACTTGCCGATTGGCTGCATTTGCTCTGTCCCAATTGAAACTGATATAGTATTTCTCGGCGGTGCTTTTGTCCGAGTGTCCGAGTGCTTTGCTGATGACATCGTGCGAAACACCCACATGGTCGGCAAAGGTTGCCCAAGTGTATCGTGCCAAGTAGAAATAGATATGCCTATCCATAAGTTTACCTATTTCAGTTAGTTTCTTGCTCATATTGTGGCGAAAGGTCTCGAACTCATAGTACCGCTCAATGAAATAGAGCAAGTGTTCTTCTCCGGCATAGCGGTCTATTATTTCCTGCGCCTCCGGCTGAATATGTAAATGCAATGGCGTAGGTTCTGTATGGGCAATCTTTTGTCGCACAAAGACAAGGTTGCCCTTTTTGTTTGCTTTTTGAAAATGGAATAGGTCGGTTGGGTTCACACCGCAAAGATAAAACGAGAGCAGGAAGAAGTCCCGTGCCACGGCTTGATTACCTTTCAGTTCGAGCGAGCGCAGTTTTTGCATTTCATCAAGAGTAAGAAACTCCTTTTCTTTTTGCGCTTTCTTAATGGTGAATTTGCGGAACGGGTAGATACTCGGCGAGAGTTTGTCTGCATTGATAGCAGCGTTAAAGACCGAGCGGATGTAGCGCATAACTATTCCACGCGTATTGATAGACAGTTCTTGTTGCTCCATCCAACGGTCGAAAGCCACCAAGACAGGATAAGTCAGTTCGTCAAAATGGATGGTATTCTTTTTCATATACTTATGGAGCATATTGCGGGCATACTCGTAGCCCTCTTTCGTCTTGGGCGAGCGACAATTGGCGATATACCTTTCCATTTCGGTGGAGAAAGTTGTTTCCTCTACCTCTGCATTTTTCTGCCGTTGCACATAACTTTTGATACCCGCAGCCGTAATGCGTTGCAATTTGCCCTCATAGTCCAATTTGGTAATGGCTTCCGTGTATTCGAGATACATTTGCTTAACGCGTGTATTGATAACAGAGGCATTAGGAAAACTTTTCTCGACAGCCTTATCAGTATCGCCGACAAAGGCTTTTTCCGATACATACATTTTTGAACTGACCGATGTTGCACTCGTACCGTTGTTTATGCGTATCTTGATAGGATATAGCCCTTTTGTGTTAGGAGTACGCTTATCAAGAAAAATAGATAGTTTAGCCATAATATATAGTTTTAGTTAGTTGCACGAAAAATTGCACGATTTCTGCACGGTTTTGTATGTTTTCAAATGTACCCTAAATGTACCCCAAATGTACCCCGTTTGCGCTTTATCCATCGGGGTTTACAAAGAATAAAGTCAAGGTGTAGTATAAAAATACAAAATAAGGTACTCGAACAAACCCGTAAGTACCTTATTTTTAATAGTTTATGTCTTGTGGTCTCAGTAGGGCTTGAACCTACGACCCCCTGATTATGAGCCAAGACCTTATAAGCAGATTATGTGGTACTTACGATGTATTATTATTTCTCTTGCACTATTTCTGCACTATTGCAATGTGTTTTTATCAATTATCAATTTGTTTGTTTCCAATTACTTTTTCTATTGTCTGCTCCAAACGAGCAATGCGTATTTCTAATTCTGTGGTTGTGCTTTTGCTTGCCTGTTGGTGCATATCTCCACGACCGCGCAACAGATAGTCCGTAGAAACATCGGGGCAGAGCGTACTCACGGCAAGCACGACACGAATATCCAAATTAAATCGCCCATTGATTTGGTTGATAACCGTTGAGCGGCTCATACCTGCCTCGGCGGCTATTGCGTCAAAGGTCAAGCGGTACGCTTTCTTAATATGCAGCACCCGCTCACACAGAGCAGCAGACGCGGGCGTTATGGCGGAGTTGTTTGTCATAGGTCGTATGGTTTGTGATTATAGATACTTGCAGTACTGCTGCACTTTTTCGCTTTCGTAGGCGTCTTCTAACAGCCCATAGAAAAAACTTTCCAATAGCCCCAACAGCCGATAGTGATAGTCGTAGTCCTCGGGCGACAAACATTCTGCATGCTCGATAATAAACAAGTCGCCACTGCTAAAATGGTCTATTTCTTCTTCAAGCCTATCCGACACATAGTCCGGCAAGAATGGATTAACCTCGTCAAAAGTATAAGCAAAATGATGTACAGGCACGGACAGTGCCTCGATGAACGAAAAGTCCTCTCCTATCATATCATCTCTCATCATATTCTTTGGGGATAGTTCCTTATTCATTCGCTCGGCGACACGGTTGCACGCGGCTGCAAGAATATCATCACTCGCCCTGCGGAAATCACTCTCGAACTGGGCAATGATGTTTCGTTGCCGTTTGTACTCCTTTTGAAAGTACTCCAACTGCTCGGAGATGGGGCGGTATTCTATGTTTTCGGGTATAAGCATTGGTTTGGTATTTATACTATATTTGTGTATATCGATTATTTTTGCTACCTTTGCGCTTGGTATTTGGTATTAAAAAAACTTATCCGCTATGAAATCTACCTTACAATTACTTTGGCATTGGGGCATTATTTCCCGTGTATTGAATGCGCATATATGGCTATTACACAGAATACAGAAGCGGACTAATCGCCTTATTGCATTAGAGCGGTGCGTCATGCACAGCACTATCCCCGTGCTATCGGATAATCCCGACGATGATGAACGCGATAGAATACATTTCATAAGTAAATTAGCGGACTATATTACTCGTTCTCGCCGTTGCTATTACCGCGATTTCCGATAGCATTATTCAACATATCCATAGTACTTTTGTCGGTTAGACATTCGTCTACTCGCCGTTGTGCATTCTTCTTCCGCTGTTCGCAGCACGCCGTAAGGACTTTACATTCCTTTGGCTTGCGATAGTCATAAGAGAGTGCTATTCCACGATATTCTTTCCCGCAGTACTCGCAGTATCCATCGTTCAATACTCGTTCGAGTATCGCCACTTTCGCTTTTGTAAATCTCATATCTTTCATATTCCCGTCGTTCCTCATTCTTTGAGTAAGAGTTGATATAGCCTTTCCTTATCGGCTTTGAGTTCGGTAATCTGCTCGTCTTTCTCGGCGACAATCTTCTTCCACATATCTGTATCGTTACTGATTATCTGTGTGCCGCTGCCTGCATTGTTGTTATTATGGTGCGAATGGCTACTATCTATCACTACATCTGCGCCTGCACCCTCGCGTAACATACTACCCTCTCCACGCAACAGCCATTCGGCTGATACCTGTGGGTACAGTTGGCAAAACTTGATTACCATAGACACATTCAAATCTGAAGACATGGCTTCACCTACAAAGTTCGACTTAGATATACCTAATTGTCGAGCAATCTCTGCTTTTGATAGTCCAATAGATTGGACGAATATTAGGATTTTCTCTTTTACATTTTCCATAAATACACAGATTTCTGCTATAAAGTTCAAAAAAATGAATTTTTTCGTTCAAAAATTTGTACGGTTCAAAATAATACACTACCTTTGCAGCGTCATTTGGTAGAGTTATACTGAAAGCGTGTCCGAAACGGCTACCAGCGGAAGCGTCTGCGGTTACATTATAACTCGAATATGGTGTAGAATTTCAAACAAATTGGCGTTCGGATGAAATTCACTGCAAAGGTACACATTATATATAACTCTACCAAATACTTTTCGAAAGTAGAGTACTAAAAACAAACAAGAAAAATGGAAAAGTTTAAGAGTAGAAAGTGGTTATTGTCAATGTTTGAGGGAGAGGTAAGACTCTTGCCTGCAAGCAAAGTGCAGTACAAGAACATCAAGACTACAACTCATCAGTTGAAACTAATGGGTCTTGGAGAATGGACTTGTAGTAAAAAACGAATGGGCGATTACACCTGTATTACAAGACTAAAATAGCAATATCAATCCAATATGAAAATGAAAAAGCAGAAAAGTATTACCTCGCCGTGGCTGTTAGGAATGGAAGATGTCTGTACCTATTTGGGCGGTATTGATATACGAACTCTAAAAAAGTCGTTTATCAGCAGAGGGCTACATCCGCGCAGTAGTATTGGCAAATTGAATTACTATCACAAAGATGATGTAGATAAGTTTTTGGCAAAGTATAACGAGTGGCAACAATTATAAATAAAAATCATACAGCAATGAGAACATTATTATCGTTGGTAACGGGTATGTCTGGAGTAGTTCTTCTGATGTGCGAGTCGGAGAGCATGACGGCTCTCATCCTCTCGAAAGTGGTGGCAATCGTGCTTCTGGTCATTGCGGGTCGCGTTCTGTTGAGCGCAGCCGAGCGTGGCGAGTTAGACACCCTCAAACGCTTTTTCGACAATGAAGAATGAGGACTTGTACCACGAGGCGGAAATGGCTCTGTTGGAGTATTACTACGAAGACCCTGACGCTATTTTGTCGGAGTGGGAATAGTATGAAAAGCAAACACTCCAAACAAGCGGTATTTTGCATGGAGTTCGTATAGTGTTCCTATAGTGTTCGTATAGCAAAATACCTTCTGGAAAAAGAATAACACATAAACACAAGACACAATGGAAATACAAAAAGGCAAGATTGCCATTACCCGGTTGACCCTTGAGCATGGGGAGTTGCAGGAGGTCAAGTTGTTCAAAAAAGTGAACACTATTGCCGAAGCCCTCGCCGAGTATATGCTTCTCATCAAGAAATGGATGTTGGTACGGCAGGCGGAGCAGGTCAATGTGCTTGCACGGTTCGACAGAGAGAACGACCGTCTGTCTATCAATGTATGCGGCGTTACTTATATCTACTACGCAGAGCGGTTACTCGAACAATAACACCTAACAATAACACATAAACACAAGACACAATGAACACGATGAAAGAATTAGTCGCCATACAGTCGCGGCTGAAAGTCCCGAAAGGGCAGCAGAACTCATACGCAGGGTTCAAGTACAGGTCAGCGGCAGACATCCTCGCAGCCGTCAAACCGTTGCTCGCAGAGCAGAGTGTTGTTATCGTCATGCGGGACACGATAGAGGTTATCGGAGAGCGTTATTTCCTAAAAGCAGAGGTAACATTGCACAGAGAGGACGGCACGCAGGTAGCATGTTCGTCGGCTTACGCTCAATTGGACGAGCATAAGGGTATGAGTTTGGAGCAGGCTACGGGTGCTGCAAGCAGTTACGCACGCAAGTATGCTCTGTGTGGTTTGTTTGCTATTGACGACAGTGCCTACGACCCTGACAGTCTCGAACCCGACGACAAAGTGAAACGCACGCGCGACTACCTCGCCAAGAACGAGAGGGCATTGCAGTACTACTTTGGCAAGTACCCCCACTGCGGGTCGTTGGAGCATTTCTCGGACGCAGAACTATTAACCATATACAATGAACTTATCAAAGCAAAGAAACTATGATTACGAATGAATTGAGCCAAGCCGTAGCCGTTATTGCGGACGGCAACATGACCAAGCAGACGATAGGTGCAGCAGCGGACGCTATCGTGAGCAATGTGCTTGATGGTGGGGAGATAGACCCGCTACTCGCATACACGCAACTGAAAGCGTTGCAGGCAGTGATTGACGACGCAGTGAAGCGTTTGCAGGAGTCGGCTCTGAACGCCGCCGAGAAGTACGAGGGCAAGTCTTTCGCCGCCTACGGTGTGGACTACCAAGTCAAAGAGGTGGGTGTCAAGTACGATTTCTCCGGCGACGAGACATGGCAGGGTCTGAACGACACCCTCAAAGGGTTGCAAGCCGAGATAAAAGGTAGAGAGACGCAGTTGAAGGTGGCAGGCTGGTCTGCCAAGTCAAGCAGTACGCAGGTATGCGTGAACTTCCGCAAACAATAATAATAACAACTAAAACAAAAACACAATGGAGAACAAGAAAGCAAAATTAGTGTTGGTAGGCAGTATCTGCCTATCGGACATCCCAAGAGAGTGTATCAAAGTAGTCGAGAAGAACGGCAAGAAGTACTTGAGCCTTGCGGTGATGGAACTGTCAGAGCCGTCGAAGTTCGGCGACACCCACTTTATCTCGTGCGCCCCGAAGAAAGATGAGCGCAAAGAGGGTGTGAACTATATCATTGGCAATTTCCGACGCTTTGTGGAGAAATCCGAGCGTGTGTCTGCTGCTGATATAGATAGCGGCACTGCGTTGGAGGACGGCGACGAATTGCCGTTCTGACAAGCAACCAAGAGAGGATAAGACAGTGAACGGGGCTGCAAGATTAGGGTCTATGGCGTGCCGAAAGGCTATAATGTGGGAGACGCCACGCATTCTGAAATACTCGCAAGAAACTCCGAAAACATCGGACACCCGCCCTCTCTTGCCAATATGCAGGATAAGACAGTAAAGGGGCTGCATGAATACAGGAACAGCGTGCCGAAAGGCTGATAAGGCAAAGGCATGGCAAAGGGAAACCGAGCCGATAATCTCGCAACTGCCGACTTGCCGAAGGTCGCAAACGCTGACGCATTGAAAACTTAGGACCCCGCCCTGCATATTTTTTCAAGACCTATAAACACCTATTGAGTTGAGCAATGAAACATCTACAACATATCCGTAAGACAGACGGCGTGGTACAAGACCGTGAGCGTTTGTTGCGCTGGTTCAGCCGTTACTTGGATAGAATGCCGAACGGTGAGCAGTTGATAGAGTTTATCGAGACCGACCGCACGACGATGCAGAACAAGTACTATTGGGTGGTATTGGGTATCATGGCTCAATCGTTCGGCACGACGGCAGAGGAGTTGCACACCTTCTTCAAGGCGGAGTACCTGCCATCACAGGACTATTTCACGCTGATACGCAAGCGCAAACTCTCCTCCACGACCGAGCAGACGAAAGACCAGATGAGTATCTATATCGACAAGATTATCGCTTTTGCCGCCGAGCAAGGGGTGGTCATCCCTGACTTGGAGGAATACAAACACGCATATAACGACTAATGGAACGAACCGAATTTATAAGAACCTACAAGTGGATGAACGCGCTGCGTGGCGGTGCTGTCCGTGATGTCTATGCCCTTATCTATCAGATAGGACAGAGAGGCGTTGTCAGTATCTCTACGAACTATATCTGCGACCGTTTGGGGTATAGCGCAAGAGGTGTGCAGAAGGCTATTAACGAACTCAAAGAAACGGGTTGGTTAGAGGTGGAATATACGGACGGAAAAAGGTCTATTTTTAAGGCTTTGACCCCCGAACAGCGTGCGGGGGTACCCCCGAACAGCGTGCGTACCTCCCCCGAACAGCGTGCGGGGGTTACACCTTATATATCTTCAGAAAAAGATTTAGAATATCCTCCTCCATCACCTCCGTGCGCGTATGCGCGAGAGAGGTTGAAAAAGTGGGTGAAGAAAAGCGACCTGAAAGAGTGGGCAGAAAGGATGTTGGCACGCAATAAAATTTCGGTGGAGGTAGAGGCTATTTTAGACGACTTTTTCGACAACGATTTCAAGGTTCGTGAACGGTGCGAGCAGAACGACCGGATAGATGTCCTGACGCACTTCCAGAACTGGCTGCCCAAGTATATTCAAAAACTCAAAAACGACAACAACCCGAACAACCCGACAAACAACAACACAAGCAACAATGGAAACAATGGAAACACTCGCAACCCGAAGGCAGGAGGCAACGCTACTGCCGACGCAGCCCAAAGAAAGCCTTATAGCCGCGTACAAGAACTTGCAAACACCAAGTTCCATATTGACTAACATCCGTTGCCGCAGTTTCGAGGAGGTGCTGACCTCCAACCACCCCACTCTCCAAGAGATGGCTTGTCGCAGCAAGAGCAACACGGCATTCGTACTGTCCTACCTCACGGCAGCCGTCATCTCCTATCTCGATTTCGTAGGACGGCGTCAGACGATGGACGACAGGCAAGTGGCGGAGACAGCGGAACTCATCCTTGCCGAGTACCCTGCACTCAAGTTCGACGACATCGCCCTCTTTGTCCGTTTCTGCAAACTCTCGCACTTCGGGAAACTCTACGACCTCAACGGTGCAGTCCTCCTGCAATGGTTGCAGACCTATACGCAGGAGCGCAACCAAGCGAGATACGACCTTGCCGAGCGCAAGCGTCAGGAGGAAAAAGAAGCGCAGGAGCGTCAGGAAGAAGCCGAACGGGCGAATATGACCAACGAGGAGATACAGGTTATACAGCAGAGAGTGGAGAATTTAATTGACCGCTTGTGCAAGAAACTGAAAGTGTAACACGGCGGACAAAACGCCCGAAAACATATCACAATCGCCGTCTGCGGCACTCAAACACAAAAGACGATAAAGTTATCAACCCCGCCACAATCGTGGCTTAAAACCCGCTAAAAATGGAAACAAGAAAACAAACCCAGAAAGACGCTATCCGTGATTGGTTGATGGATGGCAAGACGATAACCCCGATAGAGGCACTGCGTATGTTCGGTTGCTTTCGGTTGTCGGCAGTCGTTTACACGCTGCGCCACAAAGAGGGTATCCTCATCAGCAGCGACCAGCCCGAAGCAAGCAACGGCAGTCCTTACTCCCGCTATTGGATAGACAAAGCGTGGCTGCGCAGAGAAAGGAAAGCCATAGAGGAATGGGCGGAACAATGAATTAACAAGAAACAAAAAAACAACTAAAACAACAAGACACAATGGAAAGAAAAGAACTAAAAGCGAGTTATCAACTCGCAAAGACCTACGAGGGTCTGCGGAAAGACTTGTACACTGCCGAGAGGCGTGCGGCAAGATTAGAGAAATTGGAGGTCGTCCTCCGTATGTGGGCTGCCAACACTGACGAAAGGAATGGCAGCACCGAGTACGCAAGAGCGCAGGAGGATGTGCTGGGCATATTGGGCGAAGCCTCTCACGGCTTGATGCCCAAGTACAACGAACTGATAGCCGAGTTCGAGAAAGAGATTGAAAACGAAAAAGCACAGGAGGGCAAACGATGAATAGGCAACTAACCGAGCAGGAACTCGCTGCCCTGAAAGGGGCAGGCTGCAACGCCACGACTTACGAAGAGGCACGCAGATGGTTTGTATGCTATAACATATTCCCTTATACGAAATATGAGCGAGCATGGGGTACTTTGCGGACTTATGTGTTCAAATATGGCGTTTACAATGGGGATGGGAATAACGATAAGTATATTTATTTTGGTGCGGAGGAAAAGTGCAAAGACGCAGAAATAAAGGCTATCCTTGTTGCGGTTGAGTATTTGAAGCAGCACCCCGAATTGGAATACCATGCGCCGAAAGAGGTATCGGTGGACGATATAATCGAATACCGCAAGTATCACGGAAATGGTTCGGCATACTACAAAGAAGCAAGAACAACGACTAATGTCGGGTTCAATTGGGTTTAATTAAACATGGACACAAACAATGAATGCAAAGTATTTCGTGCCGTTTGAAACGGCAAAAGCACTGAAAAAGAAAGGCTGTCCGCAAGACACGGACTATTATTGGATGGTAAGAGGCAAAGAAGAACCTCACGGAGTAACGCTTCACGATAAACTCGATTATGAGGACGATTGGGGCGTCGGTTTTGCAACCTTTATTCCTGCACCCACCTACCACGAGGTGGTGGACTGGTTGGAGAGCAAGGGAATATGTGTACATACGGATGTTGCATTTAAGCATAAATGCAATTATTGGGGAGCAGAGATTGATAGCAAACTTGCCCCAAGAATATTTACGGATATGTATCCCACCCGAGAGGAAGCACTCAACGCCGCGATTTTGAAAGCATTGAGATTGATATAACCGTGAGAGGTAACCCGACAGATAAGTCCCCCACGCCGCAGGGGTAGCGGGCAGCGGCAAGAGTTTTTCATTTGTATATGATGTTAGTTAAGTGGGGTAGCCCGTTCCCCACAGGGTATGCAGGGTCAGACCTGCATACCTGACAAGCCCCACTCGGCGGGGAGCAAAAACGGAAAGCCGAGAGAGTTCTTTGAATAACGCCACACAGCAATCTTAACAGGATTGCCAATGCAGTGATATGTCAAGAATAAAATTACTCCTAATTATTAACATTTTAGTACTACGCCTGTAAAGGCAGGCGTGTGGCGCACGCAGGCGGTTTGTCCGTTCCGCCTTTTTTGAAAACAACTAACTAATAAACATAAGAATTATGGCAAATTACATCAACCCCAATGGCAGGGAGGCAGAGTACGACTTTGCGAAAGCCAACAGATACCCAAAGAAACGCAAAGACTACGACCACGCAGTCTATGCGCAAGACCAAGACGGAGTGTGTTATCATTTCCTGACGATAGAGGAAGCGGCAGAGGCTGTCATGAAGAACGGCTATTGCAAAAGCGAGAGTGTTAATCACAATCAGGTATGCGGCTACATCGTTCGGGCGTGCAACGGAGGCTACGGACACTTCAACAGCAAAAGCCCTCATCGTATTTTTGGTTTCGATTGGCACTTTGTAAGCGATATACACTAATGGGCGCACAGGAGGACAAAAAGAAAGTCGTCAATGCATTAGGCGAGGAGGCGGTCAATCTGATGGCAGTCTTTTCCACGACGGCGGGTGCAGCAGAGATTTATCTGCGGATGGCGGAGCGTTGTATGGAGGGCAGGGGTTATAAGTTCAAGTACAACAAGAAGCGGGTGTATAACGAGTTGCTTGCGTCAGTCAGACGCACACGGTATCTGTTCGACGCACTGACGGAGAACTGCATAACCTTTTCCGACGACGAGAGCATAGAGGCGTTTGACACACTGCTGTCCGACAGCAACGCTATTGCACGACTGATTATGCGATATTACAATGCCGTTTACTCACAAGACCACAGAGAGGAGATAGACGAATACCTCAAACGATTGGAGGGTCAGCCGATATTCAGTGAGCAGATGGTAGAAACAAACAAGTTACACTAATGGCACAGAAACGCCCTATACCCGACTATGCGTTGCACGCCTGCGAGGAGTGCATACACGCCACCCACGACACCGACGAGCGCAACCGCAACATACAGACTGGCGAGCCTATTCTCGTCATCTGTGCGTTCCACCCGTTCCCGAAGATAGTCATCGGCACACGGGCGTGCGAATACTTTACAGATAGAAAGAGAGATGTATTGTCCCGACAAGTTAGCATTCAACAGCAGAGGTGAGGCGTACGATTTCCTGTGCCACCTCCGCAATTATAAAGACTCACAGATATACGAATGCAGAGTATGTGGCAAGTGGCATTTGTCGCATTTCAAGAAAGGCAGGTTCAAGATGAAGCAACAGACCTTACAGGAAGCGAATACTTTCAAACCGAACCGCACACTCAAAAACAGAAATTTACAAGTCCATTAAAAACTTACAACAATGAAACGAGTAGAACTATTCAACGACCACTTTCAGAACTTCAAGCAGTACGGCATTCCACACGCCCAACTGATAATAGCCGACATTCCGTACAACATTGGTGTGAATGCCTATGCAAGCAATCCCGCTTGGTACAAAGACGGCGACAACAAGAACGGGGAGAGCGCCCTCGCAGGCAAAGAGTTTTTCGACACAGACAAAGACTTTCGCCCCGCAGAGTTTATGCACTTTTGCAGTCAAATGCTCGTCCGTGAACGCAAAGACGGATTGAGTGAAGACGAAGAACCCGCAGAGGCAGAAAAAAAGCGCAAGAAAGGCAATGCTCCGTGTATGATTATCTTTTGTGCCTTTGAGCAACTGCACTATCTGATAGACCTCGGCAAGCGGTACGGCTTTGCACACTATATCCCGCTCGTTTTCCGCAAGAACTTTTCCGCCCAAGTGCTAAAAGCGAATATGAAAGTGGTCGGCTGTTGTGAGTATGGGCTGCTGCTCTACAAAGACAAACTCCCCAAGTTTAACAACGATGGGCGTATGGTGTTTAACTGCTTCGATTGGGCGCAAGACGGCAAAGACATCCCGAAGATACACCCCACGCAAAAGCCTGTAGTGCTGTTGGAACGACTGATAGAGATATTCACAGACCCCGATGATGTGGTGATAGACCCGTGCGCAGGCAGCGGTAGTACCCTCCGAGCCGCTATGAATTGCAACCGCCGTGCCTATGGCTTCGAGATAAAGAAAGACTTTTGCCGCCAAGCCCGAGAGCGTATGCTCCGTGTGGCAGAGAGAAAATTATTCTAACAATTTATCAATAATCAACATTTTTGGAATTATGTCTGCGTACGAACTTTATATCCCTACTCCACGACCGACGCACAACCTCATAACGGGGCAATTCCTCAAAGGACATATCCCACACAACAAAGGCAAGCATTGGGACGACTATATGACCGCTCGTGGCAAACGCCGCGCTGCCAGAGGATGGAAAAACCTACAAACACACAGACCCAAGCACCGTCCAGACACCGCAGGCAGGTGTCGAAAGAAAGTGGTAGCCGTAACCGATGACGGCAAGTTCCGATTATTCGACTACATCACACCTGCTGCCGAATGGGGCGGGCAAGCAGGATATGACGAGTGGTATCATTTAGTGAAAGGCAATAACAACGAATAACAAAACACGACTATGCAAACGATTAGATTGTTCGAGGCTTTCGCAGGCTACGGCTCGCAACTAATGGCAATGCGGAGATTGGAGCAGGCTTTCCCTGACAAAATCAAAGTAGAGCCGATAGGTATCAGCGAGATAGACAAGTATGCGCTTGCAGCCTACCAAGCCGTACACGGAGAGGTTAAGAACTACGGCGACATAAGCCAGATAGATTGGTCGCAAGTTCCTGATTTTGACCTGTTCACTTATAGCAGTCCCTGCCAAGATTTTTCGGTAGCGGGTTTGCAGCGTGGCGGCACAAAGGGCAGCGGCACTCGTTCCTCTCTGCTATGGGAGTGCGAGCGTGCTATCGCCGCCAAACGCCCCAAGTACCTGCTTTTCGAGAATGTGGCAGCCCTCGTGAGTGCCAAGTTCGTCAAAC
>CAVEXR010000046.1:0-17487 GCA_963619585.1 Azospirillum sp. CAG:239 | reverse complement strand
CACTGCAAAGTTACTGAAAATCTTTGACATAGCCAAGTCTTTCTGCAATAAAAAAACAAGCAGAAAGACTTTTTTTTATAACCGGAATAACCACTCTCCATCATCCCCAACATAACACTAAAAGAGGCTGCCTAACCAAAACTTGTTAGACAGCCTCTTTTCTTTATAGGGAGGTTGTTGAGAAGATACCGGGCAAAAGTAAGGTGGATGTAAGAGGAATGTAAGAGGGATACGCAAGGGATACAAGAGAGATAGGGGCAGTACCTTCTTGTTTCTTTGAGGGAACAGGGTCAACACAGAGATGCGGCAAAGCGTTCTGCATCAGCGAGTTGAGCGGTTTTGCCTACATCCATCATGCGGTAGTCCGTTGGAACATAGGCATAGAACGCATTGTCAGTACAGAGTGCAAGATACGCATCTATCAGTGAGAACACGCCCCCATTTTGTGCGGCAAGCGGTGCCAAGAGCGGGAAGATACGAGGCGAGAGAAGTTGCATACCGGAGAAGGCTAATTGCTGACAATCTGCAAGATGCGTACTGATAGATGCAGGACGCACATCGCCATTGGCGATATTCGTCCAACCGCATAGGCGTTGTGCAGCGTCAAAGAGAAGGTATCGCTGTGTAGTGCGGGGGCTTACGACCAACACTCCCATCGGCGCAGCATTTTGAGCGTAACGATCATAGGCGATGCGGAGGTCAGAAAGAGAGATATTACTCAGAATATCCACATTGCAGACCAGAATCGGCTCGTCTATGTTTAGGTTTGGACTTATGCTCCGGGGCGTATCCTTACCTTTATCTGCATCGGCGGACAAGAGCAACGGCGCGGCATGATAAAGTCCTCCCCCCGTATCAAGCAAGGCAGCACGCTCGTCGCTAATGGCAATACGGCAACCGAAATTATTGTTCGTTTGTAAGTAGTTGATAATCTGTTCGGCAAAGTGATGTACATTGACAACGATGTCGGTTATGCCTGCTTGGCGCAGTTTCTCTATCTGCCATTCGAGCAGCGTCTTACCCGCAAGAGGCAGTAGGGCTTTCGGGGCTGTATCGGTAAAGGGTTTTAATCGTGTACCCATACCGGCAGCAAATATCATCGCTTTCATAGGGAGGAGTATTCGGAGTAATTAGAAGTCTTTTTCGACATGTTGCTCACGATGGATTAGATGGATATGCACTTGATTATCAAAATGTTCATGTAGATAGCGGGCAGTAGCCTCTGCGCAATAGACAGAACGATGTTGCCCGCCCGTACAACCAAAGCATATCTGCAGGTGCGTAAATCCACGCTCGAGAAAGCGTGCGGCGTGGTGTTCCACCAACGGATAGACGGACGAAAGAAAAGTCAGTATCTCGCCGTCCCGCTCCAAGAAGTCTATCACGGGTTGATCTAAGCCCGTAAGCGTCTTATACTGTTCATATTTTCCGGGATTGAGTGTAGAGCGGCAGTCGAAGACATACCCTCCCCCATTGCCGGACGGGTCTTCGGGAATGCCTTTCTTAAATGAGAAAGAGTATATAGTAACCAAAAGTGGCAGTTGCGGCTCCAACAGAGCAACCTCTGCATTACTTTCTGTATCACTCTCTATATCAGCAAATTGAGTCGCTTGCTCTATCGGCTTTTCGAGTTGTTCACTCAGCGCATAGAGATAAGGGAATTCGGTTTGGAGCGTAGGGTGTTGCACAAAGAGTTGTTGCAGATTCTCAATGGCAAAGGGTATTGATTGCAGGAAATGTTCCTTATGTTCAAAGCCGCCACGGAAACCATACGCACCCAATACTTGCAGCGTGCGGAAGAGTACAAAGTGCGGCAAGAGAGAGAGAAAGTCCGTTGTATCAAATGCTTCCTCATGGCTTTGGTAGAGAGTCGCTGCCTCATCGGTGTACTCCGAGAGAAGACGCTGCCGCAAGTCGGAAGAGAAATGTGCCTTTGCCTGCCAAAGAAAAGAGGCAAGGTCGTAGAGCAATGCGCCGCGTCGTCCGCCTTGGTAATCAATAAAATACGGAGCATCGTGCCATACCATGACATTACGGCTTTGAAAATCGCGGTACATAAATCCCCAATAAGGGGTACGAAGCAGACAATCCGCGAGATGCGTAAACTCGTCTTCCAACTTCGGCTCATCGATCGTCTCTATGCGGGTCTTCAAGAAACAATACTTCCAATAGTTCAAGTCCCATAGGATACTGCGCTTATCGAGGGCGGGAATAGGGTAACACATTTGCCAATCCAGTCCCTCTGCTCCATCGATCTGTATGTGTGCCAACAGACGAATGGTGCGGGCAAGCAGCGCATACTCGTCCGAAGAGAAAGTCCCCGTCTGTCGCCCGTGAGCAATAGCATCGAAAAGCAGCGTATTGCCCAAATCGGTTTGGAAATACGACATCTCGTCGTCCGCCACCTCTACTATCTCGGGGACGGGAAGTCCCTTGGCGGCAAAGTGTCGAGTGAGATAGATAAATGCCTGATTCTCTGCACGGCAAGTACCTTTCACCCGAATCAATTGCGTACCGTCGGAGAGAGTATCACGGAAATAGCAGCGGTTGCTTCCCGATGGCGAAAGGGCAGTAGAGTGCGTAATATCAAACATTTCCAATTAACAATTAATAATTAACAATTAATAATTAACTACCATACGGGATTCTTCCCTGTTCGTCCCCTGATGTTACCCTGTTCTTAGTATGCTCTTACACCCGGTAGTCGTTAACAATTAACAACCGACAATCAATAACCTACAACCAAGAATTCGTAACTCACTTGCAGCGTATCTACCTACTACTCGTTCACAGTAAGCATCTAATAGGCAGAGTAGCATCTTATTAGGGCTGCGTGGCAGGAGCCAGTCCAAGCACTTCACCCAACTTGTGTTTGATGTAATGCTCGTTCATAAAATGCCCTGCCAGGTCGGGCGTTTGCTCTGCATTGTGAAAGAACTTGCGGTACTCACGCGGCATATCTGCCCCGAGCATAGCGTCATTGGCAGTATAGTGGCAGACTGTCAGCGGTGTATCTTTGGGCGTAAATTTCTTGAAGCGGAAGAGGTCCTGCATCGTGAACTTGAACTCCGTATCACCATTCTCCCGCCTACCTCGGTACTTATTAGTGCCTATGTATTTCTTCAAGGACGACATCGGGTTCAGCACGGGATTCACAACCAATTTATGCCCTGCAAAGTCAGCACACAGCACATAGTAGCCCCCTAACGAACTGCCAATAAGGAACTCTACATCAGCGTTTTGCGAGAGAAAACGATTGATTATACCAACCGATTCCTCCACATTCTGATTCACCTCAAGCGGACACCACTCGAGTTGAGGATAGTACTTCTTCAAGTCACCAACAGTATTAGAGTGTATCGACCCTCCAAAACCGTGAATATAAACTGCTTTTGCCATTGTATCAATCGTTTACCTCGCAGACGCCGCCTCTTCTGTCCTTCCCCTTATTGCAGTCTCTCATTTCTCTCTCCTCACTCCATCTGCTCTACTTTCATTGCAACAAATAGTGTACCAGTAAAAGATATCGTTTTGAATAATATGGGAAGAAAAGTTGTCTACTTGTGATGAATGGCACAACCACCCCGTCTACACACTCTGCCGATACTCGGTGGGGGTAACACCTGCGTGCTTCTTGAAGAAGCGCACGAAATGCTGCGGGTGTTGGAATCCTGTCTGCACCGCTATCTCTTTGATAGTCAGTGAAGAATTGCGCAGTTGGCGTTTGGCGTAGTCGTATAGCCGCAAGGCAATATACTCTTGCGCCGTCTTACCCGTCTCCGCCTTGACCATATCGCCGAAATAATTGGGCGAGAGATGAATACGGTCGGCGAAATACTTGACGGTCGGAATCCCCTCTTGGGCGGTTTGCCCCGAATTGATATACTCGTTGAGCAAGTCGTTGAAGCGAGATAGAGCCGTGATGTTCATATCCTGCCGCGTGATGAACTGCCGCTCGTAGAAGCGCAGGCAATAGTCCAAAAGTAACTCTAAGTTGGTGATTATCAGCCGCCGAGAGAACTTGTCGATGGGATGTTGCAGTTCGATCTCAATGATATGCATACAGTTTCGGACCACCTGCACCTCGTCTTCGGAGAGATGTAGCGCCTCGTTGCTTGCATAGGAGAAGAATGAATAGTCCTTCATCTTTTTGGCGAGCGGCGTGCCGTGAATGAAATCGGGATGAAAGAGAATACCGATACACTTGGGGCGTGCTGCAAGGTCGCCCGATACTTCGATCTCTTGTCCGGGCGCCATACTGACGATGGTCTCGCAATCGTAGTCGTACTGTGTGCGACCGTAGTTAAGTACACAGCCCTTGGTCTCTTTGAGCCAAAGGCTATAGAAATCGTAGATATAGCGCACGCCTGAGGGCAGGCGTTGATACTCGCTGCCGTTGTACTGCACAAAAGCGACCTGCGGATGCATGGTCTTGAAGCCGCAGGTGTCGTTGTATTCTTGAATGGTGGTGAGGTGCATGAGGTGCGTATTTTGCTTTGTGTTGTTGTTTTTTTTCTGTGTTTAGAGACGGTATTCAATACCGTCTCTACGGGAGAATCCGTTATCCCTGTTGCTTGTGGTATGCTACCATTTACGGGTGCAAAAGTACGAATAATTTCTCGGTTGTGCCAATAGGAACCGACGAAAAGCGTAATTCGGGTAGTCGTTTCTGTAATTGGGGTAGTTTGGGCTATGTTTCTTGCCTTGTTATAGTACGAGTTCGTAGTTGGTACTTCGCCCGCCTTCGTCGGTCTTACGGAGAATATAGGTGCAATTAGCAGATAGGAACAGCATAGGCTGCCGTTGGGTGGGCAGCCTATACTGTCAAAGTATGTTAGTATTCAACGTTTTCTTACTCCACCTCTACGCCCGTCAGCGTGTAGGTCTTGCCGTTGCGGAGGATATAGACTTGTCCGTTACGGAGAACCTTGCGTGGGGTGGTGTCTATATCGGCAGAAGTACGGTCTATCGCTGTCGGGGAAGCGGCTTGGATATTGAACTCTTGCCAATAGAGGTCGCTCTTGTAGTCCTTAACGGCTTCGGCAGGGACATAGACTGGAATAGTGCGGCTTACCTCGTAGAAAGTCTTCGCTTGGATAGCAGGCGGCGTAGTGGCAGACACGGTGATCTTCTGCAACTTACTGCAGAGCGCAAAGGCATTGTCGCTGATAGTTGCCATACTGCTCGGCAGGGTAATATCGGTCAAGTATACACAGCCGTAGAATGCGGCATCGCCTATCTCCGTAACGCCCTCGGGGACAGTGAGGCTCTGCAACTCGTGGCAGTTATAGAACGCCCAGTTGCCTATGCGGCGCAGTGCCATAGTCGAGGCAGTACTGCCATCGGTGGTTGTTTCCTCCGCTGTTGCGCCCTCGAAGACTACAGATTTCAGGCTGCGGCAGTTTTCGAATGCACTGCTCTCTATCTCCGTAACCGTTGCGGGAATGGTAATGGATTGCAATGATTTGCAATCGGCTACCGCCATATAGGGAATGGCTGTCAAGTTAGCAGGCAAGCGCAGGGTTTGCAAGTTGTAGTTGTTCCTAAATGCCTCATCGGAGAGAGTGGTATTTGTCGTTTGACTTGCATCGAGGGTACGCAAAGTCTTGTAACTGCGTTGGATAACATTGCATACATTACCTGTAATCTCGCCGCTATTGAGTTCTACATACGACAATTTCTCGGGTTCATTATATCCGCTTTCGTTGAAGACTTGAGCAGGAATACGAATAGAATCCAACGCAGTCAAGTTGGCAAGTAAGCCCCATGGGATACTCATTACACTACTTGGGATAACCATAGAGGTAAGACTTCTGCAACCGGTGAAAGCATTCTGCCCAATGCTCGTTACGCTGTTGGGGATAGTAAACGAGGTAAGTCCCTTGCAATTATAGAAAGCATACTCTCCGATACCGGTTACCGTATTAGGGATAGTAAACGAGGTAAGAGCAGTACAGCCACGGAAGGCATTCGCACCGATATGCGTAATACCCTGCTCTATCACAACCGCATCCGTGGTATCGCAGAATAGTCGCCACGGCATATTGGATACTCGGTAATAGTTCCCACAATTGTCGTAGTAGCCATAGTCATAGTCGTACATATCGCCCGTACCCGTGATAGTAAGGGAACGGTCGGCATACTTCCAATAGAGGTTATCGCCGCATTGCCCCGAGTAGGTCAGTGCAAATTCTGCAGTAAAGGTAGTGTCGCAAGTCAGCACAATGGTACGCGGGTTGTCTGTATTGCCGTCCGACCATTGGGCAAAATGATAGCCGAAAACAGCAGTAGCCGAGATTTCGCAAGACAAATTAGGCTTGAATTGTCCCGCGCCACTAACAGTACCCAAACTTTCGTCAGCCGAAAGCACTGTTAAAATAGGGTCATCAGCAAACTCTGCCGTAAACACCGTATCTTTTGCGACGGTTACTAACCGTCGGTTATCGGTATTGCCGTCTGTCCAACGAACAAAATGGCGATGCTCGTTTTCAGTGACTGCCGTTATGTTTATCTGTTGCCCCGCATTGCATTTAATCACATTGGCACTCTCGCAGCCATCGGCGTAGAGCGTAAAGGTAACATAACTACTTGATGTAGAGACGGAGGAAGATAATGGGCAAACAGGACGAACCGTGAAGCCACAGTCGCGCCTGAGGTTGCCCCTGTACGTGTCGCTCGAATAGAAGCCGAGGCACCACTCATAGTCCGGGTCACTCTCGTTGAGCGACGAAGACGAATAGTGGCCGTACGAGCCGACATAGTAGAAACTCGTCTCGTTGCGATAGCCCGCCGCGGGCAGGAAAATGGAATTGCTGTTCGTCTTGCTTGTTACTCGATAGCCATTAACATCATTTTGCGTTGTCCAAGTCCATGTACAGTTGTCAAGTAGTTCATCTACATCTACACTCGTCGGCATACGCCAATTGCCACCCCAATTCATATATGCGGCATCATCCTCCAAGTCCAAAGTGGTTTTATTGTCGGTAAAGTCGTTGTTACCGTAACTTGCATTACTGCAATACTTTGTGAGAGTAGAATCACTGCCATTGGTATACTTGTAGGTAGACCACGAGTAGTTCTCTTTTGGCAATACCTCTCCCCATGCATAGTAGTTACCATAGTCTTCCGGTTTCTCGGCACCGATATTGCACGATGCCCATTTAATGCCACTCGAAAGACCGAGGTCAACGGCTTGCACATCGGCTGTGGCAGGGCTAATTCCTGCCACATAACCATTCTTACTACAATCATCGTAAACATCGTAGTTCCATACATCATCTGCCCATACTGACACGCCCATTAGTATGGCAATTGTCAATGAAATTAGTTTCGTTTTCATAGATAAAAACCTAATTAATATTCTATCACATATTTAGTCCTCTCTCCGACGAAATTCGTATTTGATAGGGTTATCAAACTCTTCTTGTGATATTAGCAATGCAAAAACTTCTTCCTCTACATAAGGTTCTACTTCAAGTACATCCTCTCTATGTACGAATATGTAAAAGCCTGCATCAGGAAATGCCTCCTGCTGTCCTATATATTCTATAAAGAAAATTTCTCCCGTACATTGTATATTTTCTATAAGTTCATTACTATGCTGTTGTTTCATAACTTCATCATCGTAATTAAGTTCTATTTTGTCATACATACCACTAGAAGTTACTAATACATATTTCAAATTTTCGCATTGTAGACTCAATTTTTTATGAATAAGTTTTTCTATTTTATCGCCACACTCTGGGAACACATTGCACACAGTATCTTCCATGTTTCCTAAATGACATTGTACAGGCTTATATGCAACACCTCTACCATTAGACATTTCTTTAATTTTTGAATTGTTCATACCATTTTCCCTAATTCGTGTCGGGCGCAACTGTTGGGGCTATGGGCACTCGCATTAACAATGGGGTTTCTCAAGCATCTGTCCACAATGCTGATTAGAATTTCATTTTTTTAGACTAAAAATGACTTTTACGCCAATTTTCGTTCACATATAGGCACACAAAAAACGCGGACTTCTGTTTGGTAAATCCGCTATTGAGGTCGTAGGAGAACCATGTCATCGAAAATACTTGCAGAAACCCACGCGTGTATATCGTACTCCGCGCATACCGTATAGGTACACGAAAGTGTAAGATACACCCATGAGCATCTACTAATCTTGCTATCGAATGACATTTTGAAATTTCCTACGTTTCAATAGTCGAATTGCAAGCGTTAGTAAACGCCGTCGCGTCGTCAACTCGCGTTCATCAAACTCGCACGCCGACTGATGGCTCTGCCATCAGTATTGTGCTCGTTGATTCCGCTCTCCACCACAACCTTACAGGTTGCGTCGGGGTTGTTGTATGGGCAGGAAAATGAAAGGTGCTTGAGGGGAAATTGGTAATAGGTTGAAAATGATATAGATAGAGAAACGGGCGTGCAAAATGAAAGGTGCAGCACACTTGAATTTACTTTCATTTTACTTTAATTCTATTACAGAGACTACAAGCACCTCTTTCATTTACCTTCAATTCAATACCCAATAACTGCGTTTCAAGGCACTTCTACGCCTCTTCTACGCACCTAATTAAAGTGTATCCATTCCTTTCACCACAACCGACAAAAGTGCTTCTACGCCTCTTCTACGCACCTAAATTAAAGTGTATCCATTCCCTTCATCACAACCAACAGAAGTGCTTCTACGCCTCTTCTGCACATCTGAATAAGAGCACCGGCAAACTACTACGCATTTGGCTCTATCCGCCTGCACAAGCCGTTATCAGCGGAATATACCCTTTCTATACAAGCCGTTATCAGCGGAATATACCCTTTCTATACAAGCCGCCATCAGCGGAAACAACAGACACTTACACTATATGTTGGGTCGATGGTGGGATGGTGTTGGCTGGTGGTTGGACAGCGAGTGCTGACCCAATGTGCACTACAACGCTTACTATCAATACCCTATATCAACACTCCATACCAACGCTCTCTGCGCCTATTGACGGGTAGAGAGCGTTGGTTGGTGTATGGCTGTGGAGAATGGTACAGGAGGAATTAGAGGGCGGTGCAAAGAAAGGACAACAGAGCCGCAAAGACTCCTGAGGTACATGCGTATTCGCCCCCCAAAAAAAGTACAAAAAGGTACAAAAAAAGAGTGTTACAGAACCGAAAAAAGAGAGACAAAAAAGAGGACAAAAAGGGCATTTTGCAAAACGGAGTTACATTTTGGTGTTACAATTGGAGTTACACTTTTCGGGATTAGAGGGGGTAGAAAACACCCCTATAATGCACTTTTTTCATGCGAATCACCCCCTATAATGCACTTTTTGGTACACTTAAAATACCCTCTATTGCACCCCAAATAGCGCGAATCACCCCCTATAATGCACCTTTTTTGGGCTTAAAATTGGATTAAAACACAGATATTCAGCCAAATAGCGTTTTTCAGACTTTTACACTGCTATTTTTAGGCTATTTTATCGATAAATGAAAGGTATCGAGATACATGGAGATAATAATCACCTCTTATTTCGTTGTCCTGTTTTGTAGGCACTCTATAAATGCCTTTTGAGTGGCTATTGTATCCTGTTGTGTGCGTATGACATCATCTTTTGCTGCCAATAAGGCTGCAATATCTCTATTGTCCAATTCATTCGTACTATTATGAGCAATAGGTGTAATTGTGCCTTGATTAACTCCTACTGCCATTGCATCTTTCCCCGTTGCCGTTGCTGTGGTGTGAGCAGCATTGATATCGCGCAACATTGGCTCTTCGTCGCGCAAGAGCCATTCCGCAGAGTATTTTGGAAACTTCTCGGCGATAAGTAACACCCACTTTGCTTGTATATCGGAATTTTGAGTAATAGCACGCCCTATTACCCCTTTGCTCGCTCCTATTATTTTCTCCATGGCATTGATTGACAACCCCTCTTTTGAGGCAATTATCGCCACTTTTTCTACGAATTTTGCCATAAAATATGATTTTTATCTCCAATTATTTTGTAGTACCGATAATTATCTCTACCTTTGCAGCGCAATTACAAAAGTGAAAGTGCCGACAAAGGTACGGATAAATAACGAAACGAGCAATACTATGGCAACGAAAATCATTACCGAATACGGTTTGAAAAACGAGATACAACGGGTATATGGATACAGTTACCCCACGATACGGCGTGCGCTGCGCGGGAACGATGACACCGATGCGGCACGCAAGATACGCTGGTATGCCCTGCGGCATGGCGGCGTGGAACGGAGAGATTGACCCCGCCAAGGAGCCCTGCAGGGTTGCATAGTCGAAAGGAGCCATCCACAATGTTCGCCAAGTTCTACCCGACTATGCCGCCCGCCTCCAAAGGATAAACAGACAGAAGAGGTCTGAAGATAAAAAGTCCCGGCTCGCCCTTTGGAGGTTTTTGTTGAACCAAACAAAAAACGATATGAATATGAGAACAAATCAATTGCCCACACGCATGGGAGACAGCAAACGCCTATCGGCGATTATTGTAGCACCTAACTTGACAATTAGGAATTAGGAATTAGGAATTAGGAATTAGAAATTAGGAGTATAAAATAACGGATTATGGAAAAACGGAAGTACAGAAAACAATTCTTTGGGCAGACGGGGGTGATAGGGCTATTGGTCTGCATCGGCACGATGGTATTGGGCGGTGAGCCGGCACCGGACACGAACCCGATAGTCTGCGTGGCGGCACAGATAGGCATTGCCCTCGGACTATGGGGCACGGCATGGCTGCTGGCAAAGCGATGGCAGTGGGACAAGAAAATACGGAAAATGGGAAAGGCTTAATGTGTAATGAGGAATTAGGAATGAGGAATTAGGAATTAAAAAGAGAGGTTTAATATACGGGCATGGTACGGTCAGGTTCGGGGTGGTCGCGTAGTGGTCGCGTAGTGGTCGCGTGATTGACCCGACAATAAAACGATAACAATGGAAGCGGTACAGATAATAGACGGACGAATAGGCATTACCCGTGAGTGGCTGACATTGCACAGCATAACGAGCGATTGCAATCTGCGCGTTATGGAGCATAGGCAACGCATCGTAGCCCTGACACGCGGTGGACGGGGTGTGGCAAAGGTATATGAATACAAGACCCTGCCCGAAGACTTGCGGCGCAAGGTGGACGCACGGATAGATGTGTATGCCACGGCACGGAAGAGCGTACTCGACCCCTATATAGAGCACAACGCCGAGGCAAGCCGCTACTACGACGACTACACGACGCGCAAGGGTTCGCACCTGCCCAACTCGAAAGAGAACCCCATCCGGCAGACCTACTACACGAACGCCGTCCTGATAGAAGCCCTGCTGCGCTGGGAGAAAGCCCTGCACCTGCGCGGGCAACGGATGGACTGGGCAAAAGCCGCCGAGGCAGTTCGCACCATTGACCGCCTTGACTACCCCTCGAGCCTGCCGGAGAACGACCGCAAACTGCGGGACAAGGTGCGGCAGTATGAGAGAGAGGGCTATGAGTGTCTCATACACAAGAACTACCGCAGGACAAACACCAACGCCGCCAAGATACACGAGGGCGAGCAAGCCGACCTGCTGATAGCCCTGATAGCGCAGCACCGGAACTTCGACTGCGAGCAGATAGCGAAACTCTATAACGCCCAATGCACGATGCACAATACACAAGCAGAGCCGAGCGAGCAAGAATGGAAGCCAATCACGGCAAGCACCGTGCGCCAATGGCAGAAGAAAAAGCGTTTCCTGACCACGGCAAGCAAGCACGGTGCGGCGACCTTCCGCAACACGATGACCTACCAAGTAAAGCGCAAAGCCCCCGAGAAAGCGATGGCTCTCTGGGTATTGGACGGCTGGGACGCCGAGTTGCTCTATCAAAGCAAGCGGGGCAACCGCACCACCTACTACAACCGCCTGACGGTGGAGGTGATATTGGACGCGGCAACCAAGTACCCCATCGGCTGGGCTGTGGGCGAGACGGAGAGTGCAGCACTGATACGCGAGGCACTGCGCAACGCCGAGCGGCACACGGAAGAACTGACGGGAAGTATGCTGATGCCGCACCAGATACAATGCGACAACTTTGCCCGCAAGGCGATGATGGAGACCTACACGGGATTGGCACAGTATGTAACGCCTGCCGCCGTGGGCAACGCCAAAGCGAAGATAATAGAGCCGTGGTTCCGGACACTGAACGACAAGTACTGCAAGTTCATGCCCAACTGGTCGGGACACGGCGTAACCGCCCACAAAGACGGGCAACCCAACCTCGACATCACCCTCAAACAAAAACACCTGCTCCCGACCATAGACGAGATAATCGTGGAGGTAGCCGCCCTGATGGACATCTATCGCAGGGAAGCCCTGCCCGCCTACCAAGGGGCGATAGACGCCCTGCCCGCAGAGCAACGCCGCCTGCTCAACCCGAAGCAGTATCTCTGCCTCTTCGGCGAAAGCACGGGACAGACCTACACCCTGCAAGGCACGGGTATCAATGTACGCATAGACGGCAAGCCGCACCCATACGACCTCATGGCAGACCCCGAAGACCCGAAGGCGATGGCAGAGGCGATACGCTTCCGCGAGCAGTGCTGGGAGAAATGGAGCGTGCTGCGCGACCCCCTCGACACAAAACATATCGTGGTGGAGAACAAGCAGCGCACGGAGCAGTATCTGCTCACCCTGAAAGACGAACAGCCCATGGCACTGATAGACCGCAAGCCCGGGGACTACGAGAAACTGGCGGCGATATGGAAATTCAACAAAGCCCTTGAGGCGCATGTGGCAAGCACACTGAGCGGACATCAGAAGCGGGCAATGACTATCGTAAAAGAAATCACTCCCGGACAAACGGCTATTGAGCAACGGAACTACGAGATGCTGAGCAAAGCACTCATCTGCGACAGTCAGGGACAGCACAAGGACGAGCGGTATAAAGCCGAAAGAGGGGACTCTCCCAATAGCGTTCGCGCCCTCAAAGACAGGACTAAAGAAATAACCATCGAAGACATAGACCCGTTCAAAGCCGCTCCGACCACCGAGAAAGAGGAGATGTGGGACGACCTGTAAACAATTAGGAATTAGGAATTAGGAATTAGGAATTAGGAATTAGGGATTAGGAATAGGCGGAGAGCCACACGATAAAAGAGCATTTAACAACCGATTAAACACCCAATAATCATGAGTAAGAAACAAACCAAAGCCGTCTTCCATATAGCGTTTGACGGCGAAAAAATCCACACCCGCATAGAGGGTAAGTACACCGACCTCATCAAGTGTATCTGCGTTGCCATGGAGGAATACGACAACATCGCCGAACTCATCACAGGTGCTGCCGATGTATGGAAAGAGTACTGCCAACAGCGCAAAGAGAACGAAGAAACGGTTAACCCTTAAAACATAATCACCATGGACAAGATTACAGACATCCGCAAACGCGACATTCAACTCGCACTCGCTGACTACTGCGCCCGCTACGGTGGGCAGAACAAAGCCGCCAAGATACTCGACGGCGTGAGCAGCGGCACCATCAGCCAAATCCTGAACGGCAACCACGACCTCATCGCCGATGATATGTGGCGCAAGATAGCCTCGCAGATTGGGCTTGAAGCCGACAAATGGAATGCCGTACAGACCCAGAACTACACCCGTCTGACCCGTCTCTTGGAGGAAGTGCAAGCCAACCAACTGTGGATGGCGGTTACGGGGCGTGCGGGCAGCGGCAAGACTTTCACCTGCAAGCAGTACGACAAAGGGCATAGCCATGTGTTCTATATCTCGTGCGACCCGGATTGGACGAAACGCGATTTCTTCTCGGTTATGCTGCGCAAGATAGGGCGCACCCCCGAGGGACTGACGCTGATACAGATGAAGCAGAAATTAGTGCTGCAAATGCGCTGTATTGAGAATCCTGTTATCATTCTCGACGAAGCGGACAAACTGAGTGATGTGGTACTCAACTCGTTCATCACACTCTATAACGACCTGCAATACGACTGCGGCGTGGTGATGATAGCCACGGAGTTCCTGTTCAAGCGTTTCGACCAAGGCGTGCGCTACAACAAGAAAGGCTTCAACGAGTTGTGGAGCCGTATCGGGCGCAAGTGTGTGCCGCTGAAAGATGTGAGCCAGCAGGACATCGTAGCCGTATGCCAAGCCAACGGCGTAGAAGACACGCGTGTGATAGACGGCATCATCGGCGAATGCGAGGGCGACCTGCGTCGTGTACAACGCCGTGTGTTTGCCGAACTGAAAAAGAAACAGAGCACCCACTGATATGCGCAAGGCACTATCCCTACAAAATATCATCGATTACCGGCCGCAGACGATGGGGTTCACGGGTGAGTGGCTACGCGCAATGGGCGACCCCGAGCCGTTTGGCAGTTGGATAATCTACGGCGGTTCGGGGCAGGGCAAGACGAGGTTCACGATTCAGTTGGTGAAGTACCTGATGTCTTTCGACGGCAACCGCATTGCCTACAACGGGCTCGAAGAGGGCGTGAGCGGCACTTACCAACGCGCCGTCATCGACACAGGCTTGCCGGCTGAAAACAAGACCCGTTTCGTCTTCTGGGACAGGCTCGACTTGGCAGACATGACCGCCCTGCTTGCCCGCAAACGCAGCCCGAACATCATCGTCGTTGACAGCCTGCAATACCTCGGCATTACCTACGACGAGTACAAGGCACTCATCACACGCTTTCCGAAGAAACTATTCCTTTGGATTAGTCACGAAGCGGGTGCCAAGCCCGACGGTACGACCGGCAAGAAGATACTCTACAACAGCGACATCAAGATACGCGTGCGCGACTACTACGCCACTATCACCAGTCGCTATAGAGGCAATGAAATCTACGATATATGGCCGGAAAGGCATATAGACAATTAGGAATTAGAAATTAGGAATTAAAAACAGCGTATGGAAACCAATTGGAAACAAGCAAACCGCTACTTCTACGCATTGGCACGCCGATGCAACATGAGCCACGAAGACATTGTGGCAACCATCGTAGGCAACTACCCGCCGCGGGTCAGCACCTCGGAACTCACCGCCCCCGAACTGCAATCGCTCTGCCGCGCCTTGCAGCAACGGGTGGTGTCTGCCGAGGAACAGAACAAAGACCGCTGGCGCAAGCGGCTGATAGCCGTTGTGCGCCACTATTTAGAGCAAATGGGCTACCGGACGGATATGGTCTATATACGCAGCGTCATCGAGAGAGCCGCCGCGCCGCAAGGCAGCGTACGCTTCAACGACCTGCCGCTCGACCGCCTGCGTTGCCTCTATAACGCTTTCCGGCAACGCAGCAAAGACCTTGAAGCACCACTCCCGACAGAGGCAGCCACGCCGCAAGAAGCACCGATGGCTTTCGTTACCGCCGAAGCATAGATGAGAATAAAGAACAATGAATAACTAACATCAAATTTATCCGGTATGGAAACAACAAAACAAACCATGACAGTGGAACTGACCGCTGCAGAGATGGCACTCTTGGAGAATGCCCGCAAACAGAAAGCCTTGGCAGATGCCAAAGCGCAACACGAAGAAGAACTGGCGACCTACAAGCAGTTGGTGGACAACGCCATCAACGAGACTCTGCCCGACGCCTGCGCCATCAGCGAGTTGCTCGCCGACAAGAAACGCATTATCTTGGAGCGTTTTCGCACGATTATCCGCCTCAAGGAAGAACTCTTCCGTGGCACGAAATCCCTGCGCGACAGTCGCTACACCGACACCTTTACCAATGCCGCCGGCACGGCACGGGTTACGGTAGGCTACTACACCATTGATAACTACGACGACACCTATACAGAGGGTGTGGAGTTGGTCAATCAGTATATCGAGAGCCTGGCTACCGACGAAAAGAGCCAACAACTCGCAAATATGGTAACGACCCTGCTCCGTGAGCGCAGCAAGGCAGGGCAACTCAAGGCGCAGAATGTATTGCGGTTGGAGCAGATGGCAGGCGAGACGGGCAACGAGACTTTCATTGAGGGTATGCGTATCATCCGCGAGGCGTATCGTCCGTTGCAGAGCAAGCAGTTTGTTAAGGTAGAGCAGAGAGACCCGCTCACCAACGAATGGGTGCCTATCACAATGAACATGACCAACTGTTAAGACCGCCTGCGGGCTACAAAAAAAGCCCCGCATTCCGAAGAATACAGAGCAAGGGTTTCCAATCCTTTTGCAAAGATAGAGTATTTTTTCGGAATGTACAAATCTACGGTCAAAAAAGCGCAAATTGTGCGTAGTATTCTGTCAGATTACTACGAAGAAGGTCGGCAAGACCGATGCAAACTATGGGTCTATCGCAACAAGGTAGCACCTGTATTGGGTATCAGTGAGCGGACCTTCTTCCGTTATCTCAACACTCCTGAACCCGAAGAACCCGGACTCCAACTGCTGCTGCCGTTTGAGTAGTACCGCCGGCACACACAACAGCAAAAAGAAAAGCAGAACCCTTATCGGATTCTGCCTTTCTTTGTTTCTATGCGGGGCTGTACGCCCGTGCGTTGCCGTGGAGAGACCCGTTCCTCCCATGCAGTGGTGAAGCGCAGCAGGCGCACTTGCAGTCCTATCTCGTTCCTGTTCTCTGCCGCAGAGCCGGTGCGTATCAGCGGTTCTGCCCATTCCTGCCCGTCCTCGTCGGTCGGTGCCCAACCGTGTAGGCACTCGACCAAGGCTCGCTCGAGTGTCAGGTCGCGCATGGCGTTCATACGCGCCTCCTGCGGGGCTGTTTGGCATGCGCCTGCATAGTTCGCCACATAGAGCCGAACCGTGAGCGTAGCGCGTGCATATTGACTCCCACAGCCTATCTCGTCATACTCCACCTCTTCCACATCCACCAAGACGGCAGGTGTACTCACGGCAGGACGCAGTTCGTAGGTGTCCTGTCCTGCATAACGGTCTATCATACGAATGTCTTCTATCTCGGCTATCCGGTCTTCGAGGGCGCACAGTATCTGTGCTAAGGGGTTGGTCAGTTCCATGTCGGTTGCTTTGCGTTAATGACTTTGTTTTATTTAATCGCTGTTTAATCGGTAATTATCTTTCGTACTTCCGCGTCTATCATACGGCGCACCTTGTTGTCTAACTGCTTCGAGTGCCCCATGAACTGCCGCTTGGGTATGCGTACACGGTGGTTCTTGCCCGCGCGGTCTGTCCCCTCGTTGTGCGCTGCCGCATACGGCACATTGGTATAGACTGTTACCTTGCCGGGTGCCGTCTCCTTGCGGATGGACTTGTAGAGGTTGTTACGCCGCGACATGAGTGTGTTGTAGGCTTGGTCGGGGTGCTTGGGATTGCTCTTGCGCTTGGAGGGCTTCCACGCTCGGAGTGTATCGTCCACAAAACCCTCCTTGCGGAAGTTGTCGCGGAAATGATTCACGGCTTCCGTGCCTGCCTTGACAGGAATGGTGCGTACAATGGCGTGCGTCAATGCATTGCGCTGTTTCGCCAGCAGTCGTTTGAATTCGTCGGGAGTCATGGGGAATTTCAGATTTCA
>CAVEXR010000045.1:0-18352 GCA_963619585.1 Azospirillum sp. CAG:239 | reverse complement strand
GTTTCGCCAGCAGTCGTTTGAATTCGTCGGGAGTCATGGGGAATTTCAGATTTCAGTATTTCAGAGTTTAAGAGTTTCAGGTTTCAAGTTACGCACAAGTCTTGGTCTTCGTCTTGGTCAAAAGTCTTGCTACTTGCTACTTGCTACTTAAATCGCCGGGTTGTTTCTATCATGATGTTGAGGGCGGAGAGTTGGCAGTCGTTGAATAGGGCGTGCATTACGTTCCACGCTTCGCGGTAGTTGGCGCATGTTGGCGTGGTGACGATAAATTCAGAAATGGCGTTGATTTCGGTTTGGTTCAAAACGGCGGTAGCAGGGCGAAAAACGCAGCCAGTTTTGGCAGCGGTAACAAATTCGGGCTTGCCGTGTATGCGGCTGCAATACGACGGTGCAAGCACATCGTACCAAGTGGTGTCGCGCTTGTCGAATGGCAGGGTTATCTCCACCGCAATTTGCCGACACAGATTGTCGATAAACAGGCGGTTGTTGCGACTTTTGTTTGCAAGGCTGGTTTTTATGCTCATTTCTTTTGCCATATCAATAATTTGTTGTACCTTTGTAGCGGAAAAGGTGATACACAAGTTCAACCGGATGGGCGGCTGCCCAAGTGGTTCTTGATTATCGCCTTTTCTGTTTCATTGAGTACGGTCGCTCACAAACGCCGTTGTGGTCATTCTGAACGACCTGACATTTCACCTCAAACACTTCTCCCTTGTACACCACCTCGTACACGGTGTAGTTCTTCACGCCGTCGGCTATTTTGCGGCGGTAGTTTTTTCGGGTGGTGTCGATAGGTAGATACCGTCCATTTTTCACTTGGCGCAGTAGGCTGTGCAAGTGTGCCGCTGCTTCCAACTCCAATGCATTGTAGCAATGCTCTTTGATACGCTTGAACTCCCGCTTGCCGAAGAAGAGGTTGCCCGTGTAGAGTGTTTTACGATTGTGCAATTCCAACTCTCCCTGCTTGCGCAATGTTTGCAGCAGTTCGTGTTGTTTGGCGGTGAACTGTTCGGGACTTTCTTTGGGGTTGATGTGCTGTTTCTGCTCCCGCTGCTTAATATGCCGGTTGGCACGCTCCACACATTTCGAAGCGCGGTTGCACCGGTTGCAGTCTCTTCGTCCGGCGAGGTTGCCGACGAGTGCGGCGAGTTTGTTGCCGGCAAAGGGGCATGCGGTACAGTCTTTCGGGTAGTATGGGTGTTTGCGGCTGAATATCTGCCCGTCGGCAGGGTTGGTCTCTAATCCTGCTTGTGCGTTCTGTTCGTCTGCCGTATGCGGCACAGGTGTTTCGTTGCGCTCTGTCTGGCGGAGTTCGCACTTGCAGTTCCATCGGTCGCCCGGCTTATGTTCGTTCCAGAACGGGTCGTCCACAGGGCGCACTGTTCCCCAATAGACTTGATGGTCTGCACCCGGATTGGGTGAGGAGGAGGGTATCCATTCGAGGTTGGGATAGACATCGGCTTCTGCGCGGAACTCTTTCCATTCGGCAGCGTTTTGCGCCCGCAGTACGGCAGTGTCATACTCGGTCTGCAACCATGCGCGGTTGCGGTGGTCGATATAGAACGAAGCGTCTTTCACGAACTGCCGGAAAGATTTCAGGTGTCCGGCATTATCGACCATAGTCGCCGCAATATCTTTCTGCATACGGTGTACACGGAACGCAGAGAAAACCTCCGTGTTGTGTTGCAACTCGTGCAGGAAATCCGTATCCGGTACAGGCACACCCACCATGGCAGCGTCGGTCATGCCGTTGGCTATTGCCTCCGCGAAGATACGGCAGGTCTCGCGATAGAGGTTCTCTTCGACCGTGTGGTCGATGTCGAAAGTCTGTTTGTAGATATTGACCAACGCTTTCGCTATCGCCTCGATGTCGAGACTTACCCCCTTCTCTGTGAGGGCAGGCATGCCATCGGCAAAGTAGTCTTTATCCAATTCGTTGCTGTCGCCCCGGACTACATCGGGGCGAACCCGAAAAAATCCGCCAATCGGTCGTAGAGTTTGCCTTTCTTCTTGTCGTCCGCTGTTGTGTCTTTGTCATCCTCTTTATCCTCTTTTGAGGCGTTCTTGATAGCGTCTAAGGTAGCCTGTCGGCGTTCCTCTTGCTCGCGCTTCAGTTGGTCGTAGTTGGCAGGCCTGGGCAGTCCGTAGGTCTCGTAGAAATAGTCGTCGTCAATAGGCACACGGCTTGCCAACTGCAAGTCGATAGTCAGGCGTGCCTGCAACTTGCCGAGGTCTTGTTCCTGCTCAAACATGAACTTGCCGCCCTCAACGGGATAGCCGTAACCGGCTAAGACGGAAAGGAAGAAATCGCTGTTGAGCATATTGCAGACATACCGCATATCGGAGATGGTAATCTCCAACTGCTGGTCAGCGTGTATCTCGGCTTGAGCATAGCCCGACGAACTGCTTGAAGTGGTCGTCTCGGAGTTACCCAAGATAGCAACCGACATCTCCTGATTGCAGCAGTTGATGAGCCGCTCTTGGAGTTCTCCGGAGCCGTTGGAGGTCTTGCCGTCGAGCATGTCGAAGTCCGCTTGCTTGGGTATCATCATCGTCAGGCTGGAGCCAGCCTGCTCTAACATGTCGCGTACTTTCTTTTTGGTTTCCTCGTCGTACGCATCGTATTTCACCACCCGCACCGGTTGTCCGAATATCTCCACATACTGCGCAAAGTCGCCGAAGCCGGAGCGTTTGTAGAGCGCATAGAGCGAGCAGTGCAGCAACTTTCCCAATTCGTAGGGTTCGCCCATCAGCCACACCATCGGCAGTTCGTTGATGCTCACACCTTTCGCGTCGAACTGCGAGATGGCTATCTCGTGGCTTTCCGGACGAATATGACGGCGGTCTATCTCGCGATAGTCAAACTGCTTGCCGACAACGAACTCTACGGCACTGTTGCCATAGTACTTGCGCTCCATGATAATCTCTTGCAGCCGTTCGAACTTGCTGCTGTTTATCAGGTCATCCAAGGCATCCACTTTCTGCCCCGAAGCGTCTGCAAAGAACATGCGCTTGTTAGTAACGGCTTTGGTGCGTTTCTCAAGCAAACCGGACAGATGTCCGTCGATGGTTACGACATCGTGATAGAGGTCTATCAGTTTGTAGCGGTTGGGGATAAAAGTCGATTCGGCATACTCGATAGCCGTCTTGAGTTTGCCTGCGTCTTTGCGGTTGCGGTCGGGGGCTACAAGGCGGATTTCCTGCACTACCACTCGTTGGACATTGGCAGGTTGTGCATCGGTGTTATGGTCTTTCTTGCTCATAATCAGAAGAAGTTAGTGCGTTTAGGGTTCGATTGCCAACTGACGCCTGCACCGGACTCGTCTTCGGGCGTGGTGGGGTCGTCCTGCCGATAGGACAGTTCCATAAGGTTATTCTGCCCATCGCGGATATTCTCTAATAGGGTAATAGCGTCTTCGTAGTCTTTGCGGTAGAGTTCCAAATCGATGTTAGGGTTCGACTGCCGCACCAAGTAATAGGAGGCAATGATTTTGACTATCTTTTGCAAGGCGGGGCTGACTACCGTCGGCGGCACAACGGGGTCGGTGGTGTCATCCCCGAAAACGGGTTTCAAATCGTATTTGAACAGGTAGGACGCACAGAGCGATTGGGCGGCGAGTATCTGCATCTCGACCACGGTATCGTCTTTGCGTGTAATAATATCCAGTATCTCGGGGTAGATAGAGGACTTGCGCAGGTCTGCAACGGTGATTATCATATCTTTCGTTTGTTTATCGGGTTATTCAATCGGAGTTATGACTCATATCTTTTTGGTGTTGGTTCGCCGGATACAGTAGATGCCGTCGGTAGTATGGAGAGCGGAGTCTTGCTTGAGCAGGAACACGCCGCCCTCCAACATATCCGGACCGTCCATGCGTTTCTGTTTGGGACTGACATTGCGCATCTGCGCTTTCATGCGCTGCATATCGGGGTCATTGGTTTCCGCCTCGTTGAAGATGAGCAGCCCCGCACGGTTGATTGGTTCCAAAGTACCCTCAATGCGGGTGTACTTGTCTTTCTTGTCACGCGTATCCGGAACAACGGGCAATAGCAGTCCTCGCCGATGGGATTCCTCGAATATGGCGGGTTGTAGCACCTGCTCGTAGAACGGGGCTTGCAGGCTGTTGTTCTCGATAAACACCCGCACATTCTCTGCACCGTGGAGAACTGCCCATTGGTAGAGGTCGAAGAGTGCCCCGACAAAATGGGCGGTGGACATGGTATCCACCCGCACCTTGCAGACATAGTAGGTCAACCCGCTTAAGGCTATCACGCCAACCGCTTTGCAGGAACCTTGCGACACATCTTTGTTTGAGGTGGCAGGGTCGGCATAGACGAGTACCCGGCAGCGTTTGAGAGGTGGTATCTTGCCGTCGTGCAGTTCTTTGAAGACAATGCCGCCGTCCATGGGGTTGTTGAAATACTCTTTTTGCGCCGACTCGTAACTGATAGTCGATAGTACCCGGTCGATGTCTTCCTCCGTATTTTTCTGCGGCCACGAAGACTTGCCCTGCTTGTCGCGGATATTGACAATGTCGAACTTATCCACATAGGAGGAAGTACCGAGGTGCTTGACCATACAGTTGTCGGAGATGATATTGCCATTGACCAAGATACGGGTAGGCGAAGAGATAGAACGGGTGGGTATCAGTGCCTGCTCCATCCACGCTATCTTCTTGCGCATGATGTCCTCGTTGCGGCACTCCTCATCGGTATCGAAATCATCAATAAGAATGGCATCGGGGCGTTTCTCGTTGTTGCGCGTGCCACGAGGAGACTCGCCCCAACCCAAAGCGCGGAAACAGCAGCCGGCTTTGATGGTGAATTTGTCCTCCGTCCACTGCCCCATATTGCGCTGTGTGCCATAGTCCTGCTCTATACGCTGGTTTGCCTCGAACATCGCCCTCCATGGAGCCAAGAGATTGACAGCATTGTCGTGGGAGTTAGAGACAAGCAGCACATTGTGTATCTTGTGGGTGAGTGCCAGATAGAAGAACTCCATCATTGAGCGGGCGGATTTCGCCAACTCGCGCGACCATGCCCGTACCTCGAACCACTCGGCGTGCTTCAGCAGCCGCCGGGTAGCCGCCTTATGAAAGTCGGCAGGCTCTGCTGTGCAGTAGTTCGGGAAGTAGTAGCGGAACCACTCCTCGGGGTGTGCCTCAAACCGCTCAATACGCACGATACGCTCGCCCTGCGTTTCACGCATATTGACGGGCGTAGCATTGCGGAAGTTCTCGCAATACCGTCGAAAGGCTTCTATGTACTCGCGGTCGGTTGCCCGCCCTAATCTTGTTGCCATTTCTGCTTATCGATAAGTTCGTTGATGAATGCCTGAAGAAGCATGGCGACTTTCTGCGCCAACGCCAAATCTATCGGTTTGAGGAACTCGCAGAAATCAATGGCTATCTGCGTGGTCTGGGCGATAGAGTATTTTGACTCCAACTCTTTGATATCGGTGATGAGTTTGCGGCGTGCGTCCGCCTCTTTGGAGGTGGCTACCTTATAGCCCTCCTTGTCGGCTATCATACGGTTGAACTCCGCCAACTCGTCGTACAACTCCGAGAGGCGTTGCTTCTTGCCCGTGAGCAGGTTTTTCTTGAGCGAGTCCCATTTATCCTCTGCTGCCCACTTGGTGATGGTCTGCGCCGATACACCGACCTTGTCGGCTATGTCTTTCTTGGGGAGATTGCCTTGCAGATAGAGTATCTGCGCAATCTCGCGTTTGTTATCCGGTTTCTTTGGCATGGTCGTTATACACTTGCGGCTCCTTGTACAAGTACACGGCTGAGTACTTCGAGGACGACTTCCTCTACGCGTGCCGCAGACTCTTGGAGGTTATTTGTGGTGAATTGAATAGAATCGAAGAATTTCTGCACATGGATATTGACCACCTTCGGTCCCGATGAGGCAGCGGCTTTGGCAGTCGAAGTGCTGACCTCGGCATTGCGCTTGGTATTGTCGGCTATCTGTTGCAGTTTTCGGTTGGTGTCGGTAGTTTCGGCAGCCGTATCGCTTTTGGGTATGACGGCAGTAATGGCTTTGTGGGAACCGCCCTGCATATCCGAACCTTTAATCCAACGATAGGCTTTCTCGATACCGTTGAGCAGGGGCATAATCACATTATTAAACACCCACTCGACGGCAGAGACCAACCCGCGTAGCATATCACCGATACTGCTAACGATACGCCCGATAAAAGCGAAGATGTCTTTGAGCAACTCGGAGGACGATACAAATGCAACGAAGTCGCCTACCATAGTGGATACGGTATTCATCACTTGCACCGCGAGAGGGTAAAGGGTCTGCTCGAAAAGGTCGGCAACGGGTGCGAGATAATCAAGCAACCCGCCAAGGCTGTTCTGTACCCGTTGCACCAACGACACGACGGGTTGTGCTAATTGCAGGAAGTATCCCTTGAGTTGCGGCACTTTGGCGGTCAGCGTTTCCATCCATGATACGGCTGTCCGGACACCCTCTGCAAGCGGAGTAACCAGCCGCTCCATAATGGGCATGAGTTTGGTCGCCCATTCGAGACCAAGGTGTGTGAGGGGTGCAAGGGCATCACCAACTTTTATCTTCAGTTCCTCGAATGCCCCGCCCAACTGGGCTTTCATACCGGCGTCCGTCTTGGCTATGGTTCCCAGCATATTATTGAACTTGCCGCCCTCGCCCGTGGCGTCTTGGAAAGCCTGCTGCACCATCTCGAAAGTGATATTGCCTTTCGACATCTCATCTTTTAGGTCGGCAATGCTCTTGCCGGTACGCTCCGACATTGCCTCCAGCGGGTTGAAGCCGGCATTGATGAGTTGCAGCAAGTCTTGCCCTTGCAGTTTGCCCGCCGAGCGTATCTGCGAGAATGCCAAGGTGAGCGAATTGAGTTTCTCGGCATCGCCCATTGACACATCGCCTAACATACGCAGGTTCTCCACCACCTCGGTATCCTTAAAACCAAAGCCTAACATGGTCTGTGCGTTCTTGAACACCTCCTGCCCGAGGATGGTGTTCTTCTGTAAGTCCACAAGTTCTTGGGTGAGTTTGCCACCTGCTGCCTTGCTGCCTGTCAGCACATCAAACGAGACCTGCAGTTGCTGCCTATCCAACGAGGCTTGCATGGTCTCACCGATAGTTGTACCTATCCGGGACGCAGCACGGATAGCCGTAGAGGCAGCCGCAAGGATATTGTTCAATCCAAAAGAGCCCATAGCCAACTTGGAGAATAACGAAGATGCCTCCCCTGCCTTCTTGGCATGGGCACTCACATTGTCGTAGGACTCGGCTATCCGACCCAGTGGTCCGGACATCAAGTCCTGCATCTTCATTACATAATCAACTATGTACCCCATAGATTTGTTTGAGTGTTCCTTGTTCGTAAAGCCGGTAGGCTATACCGGTGCGATAGGCAAGGGTATCGATGTCCCATGTCTCTGCCTGTGCGCCGTAGAAATAGAGGGCAAAGCAGAGATGAAGTTCCAATGAGCCTTCATCCTGCTTGCCGCTTTCTAATACTTGCCAAAAGCGCTTTTTTTTAGTTCGATGACATTCTGTATTTCAATCATGGCCGACATGAAATACTCTTCATCATCGCGAATGCATTCGTCGCCGCCTATCCACAAGTCGTTGAGGAGTTGGCGTGCAGCAACATCCAGTTCGCCATTGACCACGGTGCGGGTATAATCGCTCAATGCCTTGGCATGGATGGGTTGCAGAATGGCCACCTTATCCTCTACGGCGATGATATTGAGTTTGCGTCCGCCGAACTCTTTGGAGAGTTGGTCGAGTTTTTCCTTGCCGAAGCGTTGCTCTGCCAATTCGATGGCAGTCGGTTGTGTTGTCTGTTTCATATTGCTCAGAGACTAATGGTGGTTTTGACAATATCCATACAGATGAACGGCATAGGGCACTCGCGTTTCTTGTCGTTCTGCTTGAGGGTGTCGGTGGTCTCCGCGAAAGACACGCCGCGAGCAAGCCATTTGGTGATAGGGTCTTTGGCGAGTTTGCGAGCCGTAACGGTGATAGTGAGCAACTCGTGCGGAACATCCAGAATACTATCGTAGCCTGCGGCTTGGGCTGCCTGCTCCAAACGGTCTGCCTCGAACCCGAACAGTGTGATACTGCCCGAGCAGTGGATATTGCCGGCTTGGATGTCTATCGGATGTTGCCCTGCACCGTAGAGTTCCTCTTGGTCTTTGGTTTTCTTGAGTTCCCATGCCGTAATACCCGTAATGATACGGTCGGCAATTTTCACTTCGGTGTGATGCCAAGCATATTCGCTGGACTTGATGTGCATATTAGCCATAATTCGGAGTTTTTTAGAGTGTAGCCGCCAAGCCGAGCGATACGGTTATCCATGTCAGATAGCCGAGCGGCATGATGCTCAGTTGAATGGTAATGGTAGAGGTATTGATGATGTCCTGATTGAGGTCCACATATACCTTTACTTTGGATATTTGGTCGCTCATCGAAGCGAGGATAGCCTGCTCGAGGGTGTTCTCTATATCAGCGGCTTCGGTGGCGTTGATAGTGCCGTCGTCGTTCATCTTAATACCCGTCTCGATATAGGGAGCATAGGTGGCTGCCGCAAGGCGTTGCGCCTTGTCGATGACACGCCCGTGAACGAGAATACCGAAGTCGTCCTTGGAGCACATATTGTCGCGACCGAAATAGTAGCCTGCCGAACCCGGTCGGTGCATGAAAGTAAGGAACCCCGCATCGTGCAGCGTCTCAGTATCAACACGGTCTTCGTACTTGTCGGTGCCGATATAGATTTGCGACACGGAGAGTACACCGTTCTGCCCATTGCCTACCTTGATGTGCGAACCATACTTGCAGGCACGCGCCAACAGCACACTGACAGCGGCAGAGCCATCGGCGGATGTGCCGCCGAGCAGCACACAGGCATAGCCGTTGGTAGCCTCCTGCGGTTTGTAGGTGTTGGTCTGAGCGGCATTTGCCACACGCCCCTCGATGATGAAACGCACGGGGGTGTTCTGCCCCTGCATGGATTCGCCCACAGTCTTGCAGGCAGTAACGGCAGCGGGTACATCGGTATCCAAGAACGCACTGCCGGCATCGTAGTCGGCTTGCGGCTTGCGGGCAATAGCCACGAGGTTGATGTCGCCCAACCCCTCGCGGAGCAGTTTGCTGACACCATTGGCTTCGCTCAAGGTGAGTGCTTCCGCCATCGTCATAGTGGCGGCAGTGCCGAAGACGAAGAGGCGTTGTTTGCCTCCGAGTTCGTTGTAGTATTCCTCGATGAGGTGATGTGCAAAGGGCTCTGCTTCGGCAGTATAGCCCTTGCTCTCTGCGTCAGCAAGGCTGTATATCTCCTGCGTTTTGGCAACGAGGTCATCGGTAGAGACCGTGAGCATTAGCGCAGGTACTGCGTCGAGAACGGCAACCGATTGCATGAGATTGCCGTTGCTGACTTGAACTTTTACTTGTGGAAATGACATAAGACTTTGTAATGGATAAAAGCAAGTATAGCCTTGCTTAGGGTTGTTTCTTGATTGTTCCCGAGCGCGAACCGGAGGTTCTTCGCCGCGGCTTTGAGTTCCTTGTCGTTTGAACAGCGTTTAATGGCTGTTTGAGTCTCTCCGAAGAGAGGTCGCCACGACGGATGGTCTTCACCTCACCCTTGCCGTACGAGAGCGCGGCAGCGTGGGTCAGGAAGAGTTGGTCGCCCGACTGATAGACCACATCCGTACTGCGGTAGCGGGCGAAGTGGTCTGCTATGGATTGTTGGATGGATTGCATAATGATACGAGTTACCTATTGGGTGGCGGGTGTCTGCTCCGAGGGTTCGTCCGAGTCGGCTTGCAACTCGCGTGAGACGGGACACTGCGACGCATGCGGGCAAGCCGGTATCTTCTCGACCGCCCGATTGAGACGGCGAACCTCCCGACGCAAGGCATTTACCTCCCGTTTCAACGGCTCCATAATAAACTGCTCGAAATTCGACAGCAGTTTTTGGCTGTTGTCTATCTCCAAAGAGCGTGCCTCCTCGGAGGCTTTCTTGCGTGTGGAACGGAGCGTAACAAGCGTAACGACCAGCGTGCCGCCCATCAAGGCTTCGATAAGAATACGGATGATTTCGGCGGTCATAGGCTTCGCGTTGTTTTCGTAGGTTGTGCGGATTCCGCCTCGCGAAGCCACTGCCGGACATCAAAACACGGGCAGGCTTTCGGAGCGTACTCGTTATGCCCGTGGACGGCAGACAGCGGCAACCGATAGGTAGAGAGCAGCGTGCGCACTATAGCAAGCATGGCGGCTCGTTGCGCCTTGGTACGCGTATCACGGGGCGACTTGCCATCGGCACCAAGCCCGCCGATATAGCAGATACCGATACTGTCGGCATTATGCCCTCTACAATGCGCCCCCGCAATGCTTAACGCCCGACCTTTCTCTACCGTGCCGTCGAGGCGGATGACATAATGGTAGCCTATACCGGCGAAACCGCGCAGGCGATGCCAGCGGTCGATGTCGGCTGCCGAAACATCCCGCCCCTCGGGCGTGGCAGAACAATGAAGGATGATGTGTGTTATCGGGCGCATAGTTTAGGCGTTGGCACTTGCAGTAGTAGAGGTAGTTCCTTGTGCAATAGCAATAACACCTGCCCAATCTTGACGACGGCAGCGACCGCCTGCTTTGACGGCTGCACTGAAGATGTCGCCGTAGTACTGCGGGTCATCCGTGTTCTGGAAGGGCTTGATGTCGCCCAAGGCGATAGCCACACTATCTTTCTGCCAGCAGAGGGCACCAATGCAACTGGTGGCACTCAAAGCGGTACCCGGTGCAATCGGTGCGTTGTCATTAAAGGCAAGAACGGTCGAGCGCTCCAAGATGTTAAAGCCGCAGAGACGACCTACTACGCCATTGGCGAGGTCAGCCGATTGCTGATATGCTGCCATTTGGTTTGCCGACAACGACTCAATGAGTTGTTGCAATTGGTAACTCTCCAACATGGCATAACGCTCCGTCTTGGGCACATTGTGCTTATTCATCAGAGCCTGCGCATTAGCAAGGTCTTTGTATGTGAATGCCTTGCGAGTGCCGGTCTGCCCCTCCTCAGTTACTGCTACATCAGCACCCGTGGTACGCAAAATGTGCGTTGCAGGGATAGTTTCGGTTGTTCCGTTTGCCTTAATGCCTGTTACCCACGAATACAGCATATCGTCGCCGACTGCTTCCATCAGGGTCAGTACATGGTCGTTCAGCACCGAATCGGTCTTGTTGTACGAGATTTCGTTCTCCTCGTGCCATGTGATATGCGTAGGCGTGGTGGAGAATACATTCAACGCATAGGTAACAAACGAATCTTCGCGCTGCACTGCGGTAGCAGGGAACGAAGAACGGTTTTTGACTACCTCGGGGCTGCTGCCTGCTTGAGGGATATGAACTACTGCACCGCCAAGGACAAATGCAGACTCAATAACCGCGAACGCCAAAAACGGGTTCACTTTGCGAAGTTTCTCGATAATGTAACTCGCGAATACTTCAACGGGAATTTTTGAAATAGATGCCATAAATGTTTATTGTTTTGTAAATGGTTTAACGATTGTCCTTGAGTTGTTGATAGTAGGTCGGAAAGTTCCTCCGAATATCCTCCAATGCACCTTCTATCATGTAGAGTTCTTGCCATGACTTTCCTTTGTACTTCTCGGGAATGTTAATGACATTCAGACGGTCGGTAATGGTTGCCTGTTGCGGCATAGCGGCGACAAGGTGTTCCAATCCGTCGGGATTGGTTGCGTAGTCTGCCCGCAGTTTATCCGCCATAGCAGCATTGATTTTGTGGTCAGCCAATGCCCTCTCTACGATAGCATTTACTTTGTCGGCTACCACTTTCGCTTGTAGCGAGTTCATCTCGGCTTGGAGACTCTTAAGTTCGGCTTCGGCTGCCTCTGTACGCGCCGCCTTGTCCGCCAACTCCTTGATAATCTCCATGGCTTGTTCTGAGGTACTCTCAGCCACAAGGTTCGGAAGTCCTATCTCTAATAGGGCTTCGATGGTAATGGTTTCTTTTTGCATAAATATAGGGGTTTGTTTATCGGATAAATCCATAAGGACATTATTGTCCTCATCGAATAACTTGCTCTGTGCTATAGCATTGTAGTTGCCCGGTATGTCCACAATCGAACACTCGCGAGGGAACCATTTGGTTACAGTTGGTCCTGTTTGTCCTGCTAATTGCAAGGCAGGCTCTTCGCTCATCTCCAACGCTACGATATGTCCCACACTGGCAGCACTATAGAATCCGTCTTCTATCTGCCTTACCAAATCAGGGAAACGAGAGTCGTCCACGATGGGCTTGCCATAGAGCGCATTATCGCGTATAGTCAAGTCTTCCCACCGGACGGCTACTCCCTGCTCGCGCTCGTGCATAAAGAAACCAATCGGTGGTTCAAAGCGGTCTAATTGTAACCCCGAAGTCAATAGGCGATACCCATAGCAGTTCACGCTATCGTCCGTCAGTAAGAACTCCTTGTCTATCTTTTTCATCTAATAGGTATATGTATAAATGGTGTTTTTAGGTGTGCTTGATAATAAGTTGCTGCAATCGCCCGTGTCCATCGCGATGTACTTCGCGTTTGGGATTATCCCAAAGGGTACGATACTTTAATGGAACATCCTTAATGAATACAAATCGACCGATATTGCGCCAATAGAGTATGCCGTTTATCATGCGTATCTCATGCCAGCGATGTTTCGTTCGAAAGTCTTCGCTCTTGTCATAGAATAGATACCACGCACCCCCGCCGATGGCGAGTTGGATGCCGTCTTTTTTGTCGTATTTCAGTCCGCTTATCATAAGTTGTTGCTCATTTCGGCGGCAAAATTACTGCATGCCGCCGTGTGCTGCAAAAAGTACTGCCATTCTGGCATAAGTATTTGACGCAGAGATGAAAACACTGTACTTTTGCACTCGATTATTGGATACTTCTATTGTTATGGCGCACATCGTTACAGACCTGTTAGAGTTGTATAAGACCTATTTTCAAGGGACTTATACGATTCCTGCTATGACAGAGTCCGACTTTTCGGGAACGCGTTTCGACGCTGCCTACAAAGAGCAATATCGAGGTATTGAGGTCTTTCTTCCTATTCGTCTGACCAATGGTGATTATGAGGTATTCGTTCCTTGCGCCACACTTCGTGTTACAGGGCAGAAAACAGTAGTGCGCACACCGGTGGCAGAACGCATTGGTACGGTTAAGGAAGTATTCAATATCGGCGATTATAAGTTTGACATCAAGGGAGTATTGATAGCCGAGAGTGGCAAAGCGTATCCGGACGACGATGTCTATCGTCTGCGTATGCTTTTTGAGAGCACAACACCTGTGCAACTTGTCAATGCTATTAGCGACCTGTTTATGGATGATACTCGTAATGTCTGTATTACCGACATCGAGTTCCCGGATGTAGAGGGCAAAGAACTTCGCTGTCGTCCGTTCACCCTTTCTTGTGAAACCGACAGTGTTACATCACTGCTAACGGAATAGAACCATGTTTATTCTCACATCCGACATACGCATTGGAAACTATCGTGCCATCAAGCCGAATGGTGTAGTATGGAAGAGTTCCGTCAGCAATTTTGCGGATACATGCACGATTACGCTACCATTGGCTTCGTTTGTACGCCGCACTCAACCCATGACGGAGCAAGTAGATGGAGTGGTAGAAATGGCAGCCGGCAATTCTGTTGCACAATTCAAGCAGATGCCATTTCGTCGTGGAGACAAAGTGATAGTCGCTCATGGATATGACGGACGCAACGAAGAGGTCTTTCGGGGGTATGTGCAACGAATCAATTATACCGACCAACTGATTATTGAGTGCGAGGGGTATTCTTTCCCACTGCGCGACCTTTACTTCAGCCGCAGTTATCAGACGACCACCCTACGGCAGTTGCTCAAAGACCTTACTACCGGCACAGATATTCTTCTTTCACCAGCCATTGCCGATATTCCCTTGCAAAATGTATGGTTCAAGAACGCTACGGGGCTGAAAGTATTGGAATGGGTGCGTAAGGAACTCTGCTGTCAAGTTTGGTTCGATGGGGAATATCTGTATGCAGGGGCGTCTAAGTTTGTGCACGCTAACCCTACACGCACTTCCACGGCTGTTCGTCTGCAAGTAGGCTACAATATCGTCCGTGCAGATGACTTAAAAAAACAAGAAGCCCAAGAAGTACAAATCAATATCGTTGTCAAGGATACGCAAGGACAAGTCAAACGCACCAAGTCCGAGAGTCAAAAATACAGCAACATCAAGGAGGTTAAGGTGCGTCCCGGATTGCCGGAGTCTTTTCTGCGTCAAGCAGTCAAGGAACTGCAAGCCGACCAAGACTACCAAGGCTATGAGGGTAGTATTACCTGCTTTGGTGAACCGCATATCTTCAAGTCGGATAAACTGACGATAACAGATAACCGCTTTCCTGAGCGCTCCGGTGATTACTTTGCCGAAACGGTGGAAGGAGAATATGGAGAGAACGGCATACGACAAACCATCAAAATGAAACATTATGGCAACGGATGATGACATACGCCGTCAATTGGCACACGCTTTAGATAAATTGCCGGAGACCATTGTCGGTGAGGTACGGAGTGTGGATACATCTGCACGCACCTGCGACATCGACAACGATGGTGTTTCGATGTATGCCATTCGGTTACAATCTATTGTACAAGGCAACACAGGCTTGATTCTTTTCCCCGCCATTGGGGCAAAAGTTCTCTGCTGTCGAATCGAGGGTACAGAGCAATATATGGTGTTGCATGCTTCCGAACTCAACCAAGCGCAACTCGTCATTGGAGATAAGAGCGTCAAGATGGATAAGAACGGCTTTGTCTTCAATGATGGGACGATTGGTTCTGTTTGCGCAGATAAGATGGTAGAGTGGATGAGTAAGGTTTATTCCGACTTGCAGACACTCATCACTTTGCTCTCCACCTCACCGGTCGCAGGCAATGGAGCCCCATTGAATGTGGTTTTTATTCCCTCCACACCATCACCTAACCTTGCGGACTTTACGGACGATGCGCTTAAACACTGATTGAATACCGTTTAATAACAGATTATCACCTTACGCAATGAATGATATACTCCTCTCTTCGCAGTCCGACCTTGCTATCGCAGCAGGAGACTTTGAATTGGGTGATTGCCTCAAACAGTCGCAATCATTGCTATTGCTTACTTGCAAAGGAGAATGGAAACAGAACCCGACTGCGGGGGTAGGAGTAGGCAATTATCTTGAGACGGCATCTGCAGGTGCGCTGTCGCGAGAGATACGCGAACAATTCTCGCGAGATGGTATGCAGGTGGATAGTGTATTGATTCGTAATTCACAACTATATATCGAAGCCTCATGGAAATAGTAAGACAAGGTCAAAACCTACTCGACCTCGCCATCCAAGCCACAGGCGATGCAGGAACAGCACTCGATATAGCCCTCACCAACGGGTTGTGTCTTACCGATGATTTGCAGGTTGGGCAGCCAATAGATATAGAGGATACACTCATAGGCAATGAGAATATCCGCGAACTATACAGAACGAAAGGTATTCATCCTGCAACGGGCATTACTACTGCCGACACCGCAGAGGCTTCGTATGAAGGTATTGAATACTGGGGAATCGAATACGATTTTGTCATCAACTAACAATAACAAAAACAGCACATATAACTATGGCACGCAGTATTGATACGATATTCAATCAAATGATTACACAGAAGCAGAGTACTCCTGCTCTATCAGCACTCACATCCTCTTCATCCACAGCGATATGGCGATTGATGCTCTATGTGGTGGCATATTGTATTCATATCCACGAGCGGTTGTGGGATACTTACAAGGAGGAAGTCAATGCCACCATAGAGCAAATGTTACCTCATCGTCCCAAGTGGTATCGCGACAAGGCTCTTGCTTTTATGAGCGACAAGACGCTGGTTGCTGATACTGATTACTACGACACATCCGGCATGACAGAGGATGAGATTGCTGCAGCACAAGTTGTCAAGCACGCTACCGCCAACGAGAATGAACAGTCTTCGTTATTAGTCATCAAAGTGGCAGGCGAGGATGCTATAACGGGGAAACGCGCACCAATCTCCACCACTGAGCAGGCACAACTGACCGCGTATTTGCAAACTATCAAGGATGCCGGTGTACGCATTTCCTTGGTGAATGAATCCGCCGACCTATTCCGCTGCACAGTGGATATTTATTACGACCCGACAAAAGACCCGAATACGGTGCAATACGACTGCGAGAATGCAATACGCGACTATGTCGAGAACCTGCCTTTTAATGGTGAGTACTCTAATATGGCACTCATCGATGCACTCCAAGCCATTGACGGCGTGCGCATCGCCGAGTTGCAGGCTGCCGAGAGTACCCCTGCTGCCACGGCTGCCTTTGCCTCTATCAATGCGTATGTCGTACCTGCTGCCGGTTACTTCACTGTAGATAATGCGACCCTCAACATGATTGCCTACAACCTATGACACACTACGACATCTCATATCAACGCCTTGCTCTTGCGCTCATCCCGCTTACTCTGCGCCGTTCGACACTGATGGGATTCGTCTATGTGCTACTCTCACCGGTTATTTATTGTGCAAGTCTCTTTGAGCGTTTCCGGAACGACACCACTTATCGTATCACACATAACGGGCAAGTCTGTTACCTTACGGCACTCATCAACGACCGTTTTAACCCTACGCTTCGGCGAATTACCATCACCGATACAGAACCTCTCCGAGGAAACATACTCTATCTGCGCGAAGAAAATGACTTTCTGATGGCACCGCGCTGCAACGGAACGGCTGTTACCCTCAACCGACGCGCGTTCTCAGGCTCTGATTCTGTGGACTTTGCTGTTATAGTACCCGCCGTCCTGCGCGACACATTCCCGCAAAACCAAATGCAGGCACTCATCAATACCTACAAACTGGCTTCTAAACGATATATCATCTTATTTCAATAGTTATGGACAAAATCATTGCCAACTACACCACACAACCGCATTCCAATTTCCCGTTGGACTGCGAAACAATGGAGTATATCCAAAATAATCAGCATCTCGCCGAGATGTTGGGTGCTATTGCCGGCGACAAAGTTATCCTTTCGGGTTGTAATCAGGTCGGGGCAAAGTTTATGCCCGGATATGTATTCCTCTGTACTGCCGACTACCCGCAAGGTGAAGTGGTTGCCTTTGCCGGAAGTGAGAAAGCGTTCACATCGGTATATCTTGACAAGACCCCTATCGCCGTTACCGCCAACTCCGACAGTTACCCCAATGCCTATACCACCCGCCAACTCAAACCGGGATTAGGCTCAGAGCAATATCCGTGGGCTGAATTCACAGTCCTCACAGACAAGACCAACCGCCAACTCCTTGCAGAGATTGCCGCTCTCCGCACGCAGATGGCATCGCTCCAACCCGCACCGGTAGGCTCTATTATGATGTGGCCGTCTGCTACTATCCCTGCCAACTGGCAACTCTGCGATGGTTCGTCGCTCAGTCGTAAAGAATATGCCGACCTCTTTGCCATACTCGGGACAACCTATGGAAACAATGATGATACCACATTTAAGATACCCGATATGCGTGGTCTGTTCGTAGCCGGACGCGGTGCCAACAACTACAATTCTCTCAACCTGAAAGGCGGCTCCAACACGGTTGCCCTCTCTGTCAACGAGATGCCGAAGCACAACCACGATACTGCAACTTCTACCACGGATGGTTCTGTTACAACCACAAATAATGGCTCACACTCTCACTCCATACCTGTGGGTGATAGTACCACCAGTGGTGCAAAAGGTGCTGAAAAAGGCACCTATGAAAGTGGTTGGGCAAAATTTAATAGTGATGCTGCCGGTTCTCACACCCATACGGTGCCGCTCAAGGCGCGTGGTGCAGGCATAGCCCACGAGAACCGCCCGCCGTTCATTGTTCTCAACTATATCATCAAAACCAAATAACCTATGGCAACCACGACACGCGAACAACTCAAAGTATGGTTTCGTAAGGGATTGAAACCTCTCGAAAGCCAGTTTGCTGCATGGATAGACTCCTACTGGCACAAGGACGACAGCATTCCTATGTCTTCCGTTGAGGGGCTGAACGATGCACTCAACAACCGCACTATCCTTGCGGATGATACATTAGATGCCACCTCAATAAACCCGATACAGAATGCACCTGTGGCGATTGCCTTGGAGACCAAAGCCGCCCTATCGCATACACACCCCACCTCGGACATCACGGGTCTTGAGGAAGCCCTCACGGAGGCGACCACGACCAAAATGAACCGTGACGGCTCGAACTACCAAGGCAGCCTCACGCTT
>CAVEXR010000044.1:0-18475 GCA_963619585.1 Azospirillum sp. CAG:239 | reverse complement strand
TGTTTTACCTTTCCCATTATGACCTATAATAGCACATTTCTCACCAATATGTATCTGAAAGGAAAGGTCCTGAAAAACATAATTGCTAGGTGCATATCCAAAAGTAACATCACAGAAAGAGATACTCCTATTTTCTCCAATGTCAAGTGTTTGATTAGTTTGAGTTTCTGATGGAGATTCGATGTTCAAGATATGTTCCATTCTATCCAAAGAAGCCATTGCCTTTCTAATCCCGTAAGTTGCTTTTATAACCGAACGAGTTGGGCGTATAATAGAATGAAAAATTATAACAAAATATATGAGTTCTGCAGCATCTATATCAATGCTGCCGTTAGCTACTCTGGAGCCTCCTATAAATAAGATAATAGCCAAAACCATAACAGACATAAAGTCGGTTAATGGGAAAGCAATAGAATATACTCTATTCATCTTATTGTGAGTTTTTCGGAGTGTATTATTGTAGGAATCAAACTTATTGTGGAAATAATCCTGCAGGTTAAATACCTGTATGAGGATATTCTTCTCAATAGTTTCCTCATACATAGAAATAAGTTTTCCTTTAAAACTTTGTCCTCGCAACGATATAGTTTTCATATACTGCCCAATAACGACTACGACAATACATGCGCCAAGTAGTAGTAAAGCAGCAGACGAAGCAAGCGAAGATGATATGCCGAAAAGCGTTACAAGATAAATAATTATCTGTACGGGATTTTCAATGAGCATATCCATTGCCGTACCTATTCCAAAATCTACCTCCTCAATGTCGGTAGTCATACGCCCGATAAAATCTCCTTTATTCTCACCTTTATATGCCGACGGATATAGAGAAACGAGTTTGTCATATATTCTCATTCGTAAATCTCGAGAGATGCCTGTTCTTATTGGGATACGAACATAATAAGCATAATACGAAACGATATTCGATATAAAGGAAGTTAATAAAACGAAAGCGCATAATATAAGAAGTGCCTTGTGAGTTCCATTATGAGTTATTTGTTCTTGCAATAGGTATAAGATGTTTGTTTTTATTAAGTCTAAAAATGTAGATAATGAAGTAATATCTGACCATGACATAATTTGTATGTCAGGATTTGAAAGACCAAATAAAATGTATAATAATGGAACGACAGCGGAAAAACTGATGATGCTTACAATGGAACACAATATGTTCAGCAGTATATAAAAGGTTATTCGCCATTTATATACAGGAACAAAACTGAATAATAGTTTCCAAAAGTTCATAGTTAGAATTGCACTTTTAGTTTTACATTCCAAGTTCTGCCAGGTGAGTAGAAGTAATATATATCATCAGGATTGACAGCCGTTACCTCTTTTGACACATTTGATGGATTCCATGCTTTTTCGATGTTGCGTTGTCCGATGACATTGTTTACTTGAGCACCAAGTGTCATATTAACACTTCTGAGATTGAAAGAGTATGAAGCACGTAAGTCAAGAGAGCCACCCAATGGAATTTTCCACGCCTCACTTACATTCATCACTTTTCCTAATTTCAAACTACCACCTGAAAGGGAATAATACGCATAGTTTCTGTCATATAGAGTATAACAAGCCCCAAGCCTCACACCTTTGTATGGTTTGAACAGGGCATCGAAGGCTGCTGTTGTTTGAGCAGAACCTCCAATATGTACGCCTTTCATATTGATGATAGCCCATGCTTGGTCGTCAGCCCCTGGTTGTGTGGGATTGCCTTCAGGAGTAATAGATTGTCCATAAATGTCATAAACCAAGCCTTTGACAGAATCACTATCCCACTTCCAGTTTCCGATAGAAACCATAGCTGATAGTTCTAACCAATGTATGGGTGTTGCAGTAATATCAAACTCTGTTCCCATGTGCATTGCGGTGACGCCTGTCATATTCATGTAGTACTGGGTTTTATTATCGGCTTTCCCTTTTTTTGTCATCGTTTTATCCATATACTTTGTGATATAACCATTTACAGATAGTTGAACAAAATTGTTCTTATACTGATAGCCGATTTCACCAGTCATTGCCTTTTCATTTTTAACGTTTTTGTTTATGACATTTGAGGTGTTAGCCGACATAAAAGCACCGTTTTTGAAAGGAGGAACATTAGATATATATCCAAAGTTAGCATATAGGTTATTATGTCTATTGATTTTGTAATTCAGTCCTGCTTTAATAGAGCCACCCACGAAACCTATATTTTCGGATCGTGCTTTAGAACTTTCGTAGTACATTCTATCGTATCTCCAAAAAGTGGCATAGTGAATTGCGCCTGAAACAAAAGCAGAGATGTGCTTTCCATCATACTCTAATTGAGCAAATGCGCCCTCTTGCATAACATTTCCATCGTAGTCTCTATGAACCACATCACCAACATGTAGTTGTTGATTTTTCCATTCATTAGTTGCAATACTATTATTTTCGATTGATACATCTTGTCTTGCAGGGTCGATAAAATACTTTCCATTGTATAGATCTGACAAAGTATTTCTATGCAGCCCTTTGTAGTATCTGACATCAATACCCGCTACAAGATTAATGCAATCGAAGAAAGTGTTCTTGTATGTAGATACAAGTCCATACCATTGGAAACTTGTATTGAGTTTTGTCATCACCATCTTAGAACCTGTTGATGATGTGTCGTTGATATTCTCTATTTTGGCATAATCAAATGTGCCGTCTTCACTACGAAACTTGGTATTTAATATACCATAGTCAGTACCATACCAATCATATCCAGTAAATTCTTTTCCATCAGCATCGCCCGACAGAGCATATCCATAACCGATAGAAGCATAGACAGTTGTGCTTAAGGATGATTTGTGGTCAATATACCATATATAATTGAGTGAGATTTGAGGTTTGTGGTATTTATTAAAATCAGCAGACTTCCGTTGTCCGTGGCTATCAAAACCATAATCGGGATTATATTGCGTATAATCTTTTCCGTATAGATTAAAATCTTTTACTCTCTCCCATTCGGATTTTGTCATGGCATTGGAGCGACTATAATGTTGCTGGGGTGCGCCAAAACCAGTAATATTCAACTGATGATTAGCATTTATTCGTTTCGAGATATTAATAAAATAACTATATACAGAATAGTCAGTTCCTATTACATATCCATCTCCCCAAGCCTTACTTCCAAGAACTGAAAATGACCACCCGTTTTTTAATAACCCCGAACTTGCGGAAAAAAGGATTTTATTATAGCCATCACTACCTAATGAGTAGGACATTGTTATATTCCTCTTTGAGGAAATTCCCTTTGTAATGATATTGATAGAGCCACATAGAGTTTGTGTGGAAATGATGTTTGCTCCAATACCACGTTGCGTTTGTATCTGTTCAGTTACATCAGCCAAACCAGCCCAGTTTGACCAATAGAGCGAACCATTTTCCATGTCATTCACAGGTATACCGTTAACCAAAACAGCAATATGTGAGTTATCGAAGCCTCGCATCCATATTTCAGAATCACCCCAACCACCACCTTGTACATTAGGGTGTACTCCTGGGGTGGTCTTCAATATCATTGGAAATTCTTGTGCACCAAGTTTTTCGTCTATTGTAAAAGCCGTTATTTGGCTTGTAGGCGTTGGCGTAGACTTTGTTCTTGCAACTTGGCTTGTAATGGTAATATCTTGCAGAAACACAGTGTCTTCCTCCATAACAAACTTACCATAATCATTGTTGTTTATTTGTGGCAATAGATTATCTTTATAGCCTACGCATGTGCATAAAATGCGTGTTGTGTCTGATTGTAGGGTTAAAACAAAATTTCCATTAGCATCGGTAATTGTTCCGTTATTGGAATGAGTTTCTAAAACAGAAACACCTATTAGCGGTGCACCATTAGGGGCAACAATACAACCTCTTTTTGATGTTTGAGCAAATGCAATAAAAGACAATGTTGCAAATATAAAAAATAAGTTGTATTTCATTGTTTCTCTATTCATTTGTAAGATAATAAAGTTGTAAGGTGCTTGTGTGCATTAGTCAATCATGGAGGTAATGGTCGAGTCAGGAAACGAAGTCGCGGTTATGTTGATGCACTTCTAAGGTGAACTACATATATGGAGCAGAAAATCGAACCATTAACGCCCCCCCCAAAAAAAACTCACCCCCCTACAACTCAATCTTTCCCATTTTGGGCATGAGTAGGAGAATCTGCTGTTGTCGTTGTCGGACATAGGCGGAGGGGCGGTCTGCGTGCAGACGGTTCGGATTGGGCAGGCAGGCGGCTAATAGTGCAGCCTCTTTGGTGTCTATGTCGTGGGCGGGATGTCGGAAATAGGCTTCGGCGGCGGCTTCTGCCCCGAAGATGCCGTTTCCCATCTCGGCACTGTTGAGGTACACTTCCATGATACGCCGTTTGCCCCACAGGTGCTCTATGAGAAAAGTGTAGTACGCCTCTATACCTTTGCGGGCGTAGGTGCGGCTGCCGAAGGTGAAGATGTTCTTTGCTGTTTGTTGTGAGATAGTGCTGCCCCCGTGGCGAATATGTCCCTGCTCTTTTTTCTCGCGAATGGCATTGCGAATCCCCTCTTCCGAGAAGCCGTTGTGGGTCTGGAAAAGGTTGTCCTCGCTGGCAATCACGGCGCGCACCAACTGCGGTGAGATGGCGTCTAATGCCACCCACCGATGCTGCAGGTCGTATGCCGTGCTGCGGTGTTCTATTTGTCGCCGCAGCATGATGGGCGTGTAGTATACGGGAATATACCGCAGGACGAGTACCTGCAAAAGGGAGAACAGCACGAATCCGACGATAACACCACCTGCCCAACAAGCCAATCGCTTGCCGAGCGAGCGTTTACGCCGTGGGTGAGAATTGCCTTTTCTGCTGCGGCTCATCTGCGGGAGGGGTTAGTAACTCTCTTCTGCGGAGGGGAAGGTGGTGTCTTTGACGGCGGTGATATACGAGGCAACGGCGTTCTTTACGCTCTCGCCCAACTCGCCGAAATGGCGCAGGAACTTCGGTTTGAAGCCTTGGTTGAGTCCCAACATGTCGTGCAGTACCAACACTTGCCCGTCGGTGTCAGCCCCTGCGCCTATGCCTATCACGGGGCAGGAAACGGCCTCCGTTACTTGCTTGGCGAGTGCGGCGGGTATCTTCTCCAGTACGATAGCGAAGCACCCCGCCTCGTCTAATAATTTGGCATCGTGCAGCAGTTTCTCTGCTTCTGCTTCGCCTTTGGCACGCAAGCCGTAGCCGCCGAATTGGTTTACGGATTGGGGTGTCAAGCCCAGGTGTCCCATCACGGGTACGCCTGCTTGGACAATATGGCGGATGGTGGGTAGTATCTCTTCGCCGCCCTCTAGTTTGACAGCGTCTGCCCCGCTCTCTTTTAGGATACGGATTGCATTGCGCACGCCCTCTTCTTCGCTTACTTGATAACTGCCGAACGGCATATCGCTTACTACCAGCGCATGTTTTGCCCCGCGTACTACGCCACGGGTTAGAAATATCATCTCATCGGTGGTGATAGGCAGGGTATAGGCATTGCCGCAGACTACATTGCTGGCACTGTCGCCCACGAGAATCATGTCAATTCCCGCCTCGTCGATAAGGGTGGTGAGAGTATAGTCATAACTTGTAAGCATGGCGATTTTCTCGCCCGCTTGTTTCATTTGCCGCAGGCGTGTCGTCGTCATGCGTGTCGTTTGTGTATGTACAGACATAGTGTTTGTGTATGTATCTGTTTAGTGGTCTGTTTAGTGATAAGACCGACAAAATTACTGCTTTTTTTGTGGGTATGCAAAAAAAATAGTAATTTTGCCGAAGAAAATACTCCCTTAAGTGATAGATTTTGATGAATCGCTCGTTATATATATGGACGGCTCTCATTGCGGCTCTGTTCGTCTGCTTTGCGGCAGACCTCTGTTGCGGCAGTATGTGGCTTAATCCGTTGCGGTTCGGCTCTTTGTCGCCTATCGAGCAGTGTATTCTGCTTTCTATCCGCCTGCCGAAAGCACTTACGGCGTTGTTGTCGGGGGCAGCGTTGTCGGTGGCGGGTATGCTGATGCAGACGCTGTTCCGCAACCCGTTGGCAGGGCCTTATACGCTGGGTGTGTCGTCGGGGGCCGGTTTGGGTGTGGCATTTGTTACAATGTGCGCCTCGTTGATTGGTACGGCGGTGGCGGGGCAGTTCTCGGTGATTGTGGCGGCGATAGTGGGCAGTACGCTGGTGCTGCTCTTGGTCATAGGGGTGGCGAAGCGAGTGCGGAGCAATGTCAGTTTGCTTATTGTGGGTATGATGTTCGGCTCTATTGCGGGTGCGCTCGTCAATCTGTTGCAGAACTTCTCCAACCCGGATGCGTTGAAACTCTTTGTTGTGTGGACATTAGGCAGCCTGAGCAGTGTCGGTTGGGCGCAAATGCCGTATTTGGCTGGCGTGATAGGCATCGGGGCGTTGTTGAGTGTGCTGCTTCTTAAGCCGCTGAATGGGTTACTCCTCGGCGAGGATTATGCACGGGGATTGGGTATTGCCGTCGGGCATACGCGGCTGCTTATCGTGTTGGCAACGGGGCTGTTGGCGGGGGGTGTTACTGCCTTTTGCGGACCGATAGCCTTTATCGGCGTGGCGGTGCCGCATATTGCCCGTGGCGTGTTCCGTTCGTCTAACCACCGTATGGTAGTGCCTGCTGCGGCACTGATAGGGGCAGACATCCTGCTCGTCTGCGATTTGATTTGCTCGTGCTTTACTTATCCGCTCCCTATCTCGACCGTCAGTGCCCTGTTTGGTGCCCCGATAATCATTTATATTGTACTGAAAGGAAACAAAATAAATGTGTAATGTGTAATTGTATTGTGCATTATCTGGGGGCGTGGGTGTCCCCACCCGCGATGAGCCGCAAGGCTCAGTTGACCATACAAAGCCATTGTGCATATAAACTAATCAAAAACTCATACTTATCCATGAAACTCTCTCGTTTTTTCTCTACTGCAGTTCTAACCGCGTTGCTGTTGTCGGCAACAGCAGCAACTTACACCAATCCGATTCTCCCTTACGATTATTCCGACCCTGATGTCTGCCGTGTGGGGAAGATGTACTATATGACCTCTTCTTCCTTCAACTGTGTGCCGGGCTTGCAGATACTTGAGTCTGCGGACTTGGTGCATTGGCAGTTGGTGGATGCCGCTTTGCCTACTGCCGTACCGGGGACGGAGCAGAACGAAGCCCCGCAGTACGGTGGTGGCGTGTGGGCACCGAGTATCCGCCACCACGACGGGCGGTTCTATATCTACTATGGCGACCCCGACCGTGGTGTCTACTGCGTGCGTTCGGAGAAAACCACCACGCTCCCGTGCCGTTGGGAAAAGGCTGTGCTGGTCTGCGAGGCAAAAGGCTATATTGACGCCTGCCCTCTCTGGGACGATAACGGGCGTGTCTATCTCGTTCATGCTTTTGCTGGAAGCCGTGCCGGGTTTAAGAGTGCATTGGCGGTGATGGAACTCTCTGCTGACGGCTTGTCGGCTGTCTCTGCTAGTCGTCTTGTCTTCGATGGACATCCCGATAATCCGACTACCGAAGGTCCCAAGTTCTACAAGCGTAGTGGGTACTACTATATTTTCTGCCCCGCAGGTGGCGTGGCTACAGGCTGGCAATTGGTGTTGCGCAGTCGTTCACCCTATGGTCCCTATGAGGCAAAGCGTGTGCTGGAGCAGGGGACAACGGCGATTAATGCACCCCACCAAGGCGCATGGGTTACTTCCGAGCCGCTCTCGACCGACTTGGGGACTATCTCCGATTGGTTCTTCCATTTCCAGGATGTCGGCGTGGCGGGGCGTATTGTCCATCTCCAGCCGATGCGTTGGGTGGGCGACTGGCCGGTTATGGGCAAGCAGGGCGAACCTGTGTCGTTTCTTTCCGTATCGGGCTTGTCGGGAACAACGGTATCTCCCCAAGCGGGGGTAACGCCTACTTGGCGAGATGATTTCTCGGCTGCGACACTCGACCTTAGTTGGCAGTGGTCGGGCAACTACCGCCCGCAGTATGCATTCTGCAACTCGACAGAGTCCTTGCTTCGCCTTTTCTCGTACCCAACCGATAGTATCCACTCGGCATCCAACCTCCTCTTGCAGAAGATTCCCGCAGGACGGGCGTTTACCATTACGACCAAAGTTCGTTTTACGCCTAACCCGAAGACGCAGCAGTATGAGCGTGCGGGGCTTATGGTCGCAGGGCGGCAATCTTTCCTGCTCGACGCCCCTAAGAATGGCAAGTGGGTGTGGTTGCGTGTGGAGGTGACGGAGCAGTTGCAGGGGCGTTTCTACCTCTCCAATGACGGCAAGACCTATACTGCCATGGGCGCACCGTTCACGCTCGTTGAGGGCGAGTGGATAGGGGCAAAAATAGGGCTTTTCTGCTGCCGAAGCCGTGTGCGTATCAACGATTCGGGATATATGGATGTCGATTTCTTTGAACTCCGTTGAGGCCCTATGGACTTGTTGTCTTGTCTGTTGGCATTGGTGCTTCATGTGGGGCAGGGCGAGAAGATAGCCCCTGCGCTCGATTCGGCTCGGGCGGTTTATGCCCGCTCGGGGGAGAAAACCACTGTCTATATCGCCCCGGGAACATACTACGAAGAACTCACGGTCGATGTGCCGGGGTTGCGGCTTATCAATGCCGCACGCCGCCCCTCTATTGCATTGCGTGACAGCGGGGTGGAGACTGACCCGTCGGCAGTCCGTATCTCGTGGTACTATGGGCATGGCTATCAGTATCGTTCTATGGGCAGTGCGTTTAACTATGGCGGTAAACGCACCCGTTGTTGGAATGCTACGGTGTTGGTTACGGCGCCTGATTTCTATGCCGAGCATATTATCTTCGAGAACTCGTTCAATCAGTATATCTCGCCCGCAGAGGCGGCAGATTCTCTGACCGATAGTAGCCAAGCCCGAGTGGATTGGACGGAGAAAGAACGCCCCAAGCGTGCAATGCCTGTCCGCCCCAAGCAGGTAGGCAGTACCGAGGTGCAGCATAAACGCTATATCGAGCGGGCGGCGGCTATCTCGTTTACAGCCACAGCGAAAAATGCCGTGCTGCGTGAGTGCCGCTGCGTGGGGCATCAGGATGTGCTGTATGGCGACCAAGGCGCATCGGTCTATATCGACGGCGGAGTGTTGCAGGGTGGGGTGGATTTCCTCTTCGGCGGCTTGTGTATGGCAGTCGATAGGGCAACGATAGTGGTCAATGTCAGTACCGATAAGGGCGACTGCTGTTATATATCCGCTTCTCGAAACGACCTTGACGGCACGCACGAGGGGGCAGGTAAGTATGGCGAGCCGGCACCAGAACCTCAGCCGCGGGGTATGCTCTTCTATCGTTGTCATATCCGCTTTGCTACAACCGACGAACTTGCCCGACCGGGAACTACACCTGCTTATCTTGCGCGTCCATGGCGTTGGTGGGGTGAAACGGTTTGGGCATATACCACATGGGATGAGGGGTGTGTCAATCCCATAGCGTGGCACACGGGGCTAACCAAAGGCACGCCCTGTCCCCGCAGTTACGAGTACCGCTCCCAGGACACCCCGAGAGCGTGGAAACCCTCCTCCGCAGGGCGTAGTCCGTTGACCATGCAAGGTGATTCTGCTGTGCCGACACCATCTCGCCCCGAGTGGGTAACCATCCTTTCGCGTCCTCGTTTGCCCGATGGTACGCGCCTCTGCCCGCGCAAGTGGGTACAGGCAGTCGAGTAGTCTATTCGTGTGAGGTAGTTATCTCTGTGCTGTATATACACTGTATTATTGCATAAAAATGCACAAATGTTACTTTTTTCTTACTTTTTGCAGCAAAATGTTGTGAGTATAGAAAATAAGCAGTACCTTTGCGTCGTTTTTCTCCCGTATGGAGAACATTAGTCTGTTTAAGGGGAACATCTTCAAGGAGAACATCTGTTTAGTATATTAGTCTGTTAATATAAATAATTCAATATCAATTTCAAACGAGTGAAAGGAATGTGTATGAAGAAATTTTATTCCTTAGTATTAGCCTTGGTAGCCTGCGCAACGACTGCCTTTGCAACGAGCATTACGCTTAACATTGACGATGCAACCCGTGTAAAAGTTCTTGTAGATTATGAGGAATATGCAGTCGTTACCGGAGCAAACACGATAACCTCTGATTCAGAGTATGGTTATGTGACGATACAGACTACGAGCAGCGACTATGGGTTGAAATCCGTTACCGCAGTAGATAAAACAGGTGCGGCTCAATCACCGGAGTCGATTTATAGCGATAAGTGCTCTCTTAATCTCGGTTCTTATACGGATGGTTGGACATATACTGTTACCTCATTCTCCTATGCAGACTTGCGTACCGCAAAGTGCAAAGTGTATGTGGATGACGCAAGCAAGGTGGCACTTACCCGCTACAATGGTAGTGAAATCACATTGGTAGACGGCGTAAATACCATAGCATTTATTCCTTCGTCGGAGAGCAAAGCAGAATCGCCTTTCGGCTTGCGTGGTGAGAATACTCTTTATGCCGTGAAAATCAATGGCGTGGAGCAGACTGCAAGTTGGGGAAGTTACTACCTTAATGTAGCCGATGGTGATAGTGTAACCATCTTGGCAAACTTCCCCGATGTAAATGTACCGGTTCAGTTCATTGCAGGCGATGAGGCATCGGCAGGCTTTATTACAGAGGTAGAAGTAGACTACGAGCCTGTTACCAATTGGGAAGATGCAAACTTTACTGTCAAATTGGGCAGCACGGTTAAGTTCTATTACAATACTGCAGACTACAGCAAAGATTCTATCTTTGTCAATGGTGAGAAGATCTATTCGTATAGTACTTCCTATTCGTTCACGGTTACAACCGAAACAGCGCATACTGTGAAGTACTACGCTCACAAGTATGCAACCTATGACATCACGATTAACATCGACGACCCATCGCATATTACGCTCTACAAAGGTTATTCTTATGACAACCAGGAGATTACGGGCTTGGTAGCAGGCTTTAATACTGTCTCGTTGTCGGAAACCACTAATGGTATCTCGTTCAAGGCAGCAAGTGGTTGTTGGGTAAAGTCCTTTACCGACGCAGAGGACAATGACTATACCAATACAAGTAGTTACAGTTTGGTTTATACGGCCGAGAATGATACATTCTATATCACGACGGGTGCGGCAAACCGCTACGCAACGGCAGTGTTCTATATCGATAGCGTAAGCAAGGCTACCTATGGCGGTGGTATTACATTCCCCGACCGTACTTCGCCGCTTGTCTTCAAAGAGGATTATTACAAAAATCCTGTAGCAGAAGATGGCTATAACACATTCTCTTTCGACCCGGACTATGACTCGACCATTTTGGTTGCTTTCTATGGCGCAGAGACAGTCTATCTCTATGTCAACGACTCGTTGGTACAGCCGGACTACGAAGGTGGCTCGAACTTCACGCTTAGTCTCGACGACGAAGATGTAATAAAAGCATTCCTTGCTGCGGCTCCTGATACATTCGCTGTTACCTTCAAGGAAGAGACCGAGGCATACAAGTTTACCAACCTTTCGCAGGATATAGTTAATAACTTGGATACTCTGCCGCAGAATCCGTTGGAAGGTGCAGCACTGACCGGCACGCTGATTACATTCAGTGTAACCGAAGGGGGCATTGTCTATAAGAATGATGAGAAGATTGAGCCGGACGAGGATGGTATCTATTCCGCGACGATTACTGCCGATGTGGTATTCGAGGTGAAGGCTCCGGAAACGGCAATCGAGAACGCCAAGACGGTACTCAACCGCAATGTATATACCGTAGAGGGTATCCTGCTTCTGCAAGATGCTACCGACGCACAAATCAAGTCGTTGCCCTCGGGTCTTTATATCATCAACGGTACAAGCACCTACCTCTATCAACACTAACAGAAATAAATACCCTATCTCTATCCATACAGAGAGATAATATAGTATCATCCATGCATAATTACTGCCTCTTACGGAGGCAGTAATTATGCTGTTATGCTGTCTATGGTCTTCTTTTGGGTGTAAACCTACTTGGACTGTAGGTGTACTCGCCCGCGATAAATGAGCCATGCCGCTCAACCGACTATCCTTGGCATGTTAATTGTTACTTGTTATTTGTTACTTGAACAAAATGAATCGTATCGTACTTACTATCTTCGCAGCCTCTGCGCTGCTGAGTCTAAATGCACAAAGCGCGCTTGACCTCCAGAGTCGTGCCTCGCTTCGTCAACTGCAGGCAGATAATGCCGAGGTTAATCGTATCGCCCGTCGTCCGATGACTATCTCTACCGCCGGCGATACCGTACCCACCTGCTATACGCCCGTGATGATGCGGGTCGACGATGGCGTTTCTAACGAACAACTTGAGCAGGAGGGCTTTCGTATCGATGCTCGCCGTGGGGCGATTGTCTTGGCTACTGTCCCTATCGATCAAGTAGAGCGTGTGGCGGAACTGAAAATCATTAAGCAACTCCAACTTCCCCGTGATGTACAGCAGAAGACCGACCGTGCGCGTGCGGTCATTGGCGTGGATAAGATTCACTCGGGCGAGGGGCTTCCTCGTGCCTATACGGGCAAGGGCGTTGTGACGGGTATCGTCGACGGTGGTATCGATCCGAATAATGTTAACTTTAAGCGTGCGGATGGTACTTCCCGTGTGGAGTATCTGACCCATATCTACTACAATTCCTCTACGGGCGGCGTGGTCAATCGTTGGTACAACTCCGAGACTATCAATCGTTTCCGTACCGACGACTCTACCGCTTACCATGGTACGCATACGCTGGGTATTATGGCGGGCAGTTACAAGGGGCAGGTTAAGATGGCGGATGTTACTTCGATGTTCAATGTCAATATCGTTGATACCCTTAACCCGTTCTATGGTATGGCAACCGAGTCCGACATTGTGGCTTCGTGCGGTACGCTGCAGGACTATTTCATCGCTCTCGGCGTGGAAACCTCTCTCAATTATGCATACGATACGCACAAACCCGCTGTCGTCAATCTCTCGTTGGGTAGCAACACGGGTTCGCACGACGGTCGCGGTATGATTGGTCAGTATTTCGAGGAGGCAGGCAAAGAGGCGATACTTTGTCTTGCTGCGGGTAACGAGGGCGACCTACCCATTGCGCTTACCAAAACCGTCGACTCTGCGAGCGAGACGGTGCGTTCTTTTATTCGCCCGCTCAATGCTACCCTTACCTCGAACGGGGTTACCTATCGGAATCTCCGTTACGGAACGGTCTATGTCTATAGCAACGACTCTACGCAGTTTGATATCCAGGCGCTTATCTATCGTCAGAGTCGTGGGGCGACTACTTTCCGTATTCCGCTCAGTGCTGCCGATACCACGCAGTCTATCTACTATGCTACCTCGGGCTATTCCCAGAGTAGCACCGACAAATCCAGCACGCAGTTCTCTACAGCCTTCAACGGCTATGTGGGCGTCGGCACGCAGTACGACTCGTATGCCCGCCGCTACTATGCCTTGATCGACTATTTTGTTTTCGATAACACTTCTTCAAACGCCAACGGAGACCTCATTCTCGGCTTCGAAGTTACGCCCAAGAAAGCAGGTCAGCGTATCGATTGCTTCTGCGATGGTGCGTATACCGTTCTCGACGGCTATGGGCAGTCGGGGTGGTCTAACGGCTCGCAGAATGGCAGCATCAGCGATATGGCGTGCGGCAAGAACATTCTCGTTGTCGGAGCGTATAACAGTAAGGAGAATTGGGGTGCGCTCGATGGCAAACGCTACAACTATGGTTCCAATGCATTCCCGGAGGGGGATGTCAGTGCCTTCAGTTCGTACGGTACGACTATTAACGGCGACAATCTGCCGCATATCTGCGCCCCGGGTACAGTCGTTATCTCTACGATCAGCCAGCCTTATTCGTCCTATTGTCAACTCCAACGCTACCCCGAGGATGTGACGGCGCAGACTACCGTTGATGGTAAGACCTACTATTGGGCACAATCGATGGGGACTTCTATGGCTACTCCCGTAGTCGCAGGTGCTATTGCGCTGTGGCTCGAGGCAAATCCGAAATTGACTATCGACGATGTCAAGGCGATCGTAGCCAAGACGGCGATACGCGATGAGTATGTAACCGGCAGCACTGCCGACCCCGTTCAGTGGGGCGCAGGTAAGTTCGATGCCTACGAGGGGCTGAAAGAAGCCATTCGTATGACAGGGATAGACAACTCCTCCGCCGATGCCCGTCTGCTTGTGCGTACCGCCGACAACCGCCATTTCAATATCTTCCTTGGTGGTGCGGAGACACTGCCTATCGCTCTGTACGACATCTCCGGTCGCGTCGCACTCAGTATGACTGCCCAAGGCGACGAGGCAGACCTCGATGCTACGGGGCTTGCGGCGGGTGTCTATGTACTCCAGGTGGCGACCAAGAGTGAGAAGATTATCGTTCGTTAATGCCCAAGTGCTATCTTCGCTCTTTTTCCTGCCTTTCGCTCTCGAATGGATGAGCAAGGGATACCGAAGGGATACGCACTCCATAGACTATCTGTGAATAGCCTAAAATACATAAATAAGAAATAAAAATTACTACTATACAACATGAAGAAACTATTGGCTTTCTCCTTTGGGGTATTCTGCTTGCTTACTGCGGCGGCAGACCTCTATGCAGCCCCGAAAGACACGCTGCAACCCCTCTTTTCGTTCCGGACGAATATCTACCAAGAGCAGGGCGCAAGCAATGTCCTCTCTATCGTCTTGGGAGTTACGGACTCCACCTATCTCTATGTGGACTTTGGTGCCGGTGAGATGGAGTACGAGGTCGGTCCCGCCTACTACGACTCTACTTCTACCGCCGTCAAGGGTACCTATATCGAGGGTACCGTTACCTCCGCGGGGATAGTTACGGTCTATGGTACGGCAGCCGATGCCCTGTTGATAGACTACATCAACGCCGATGGCTGTTATATTACCGAAATCGACCTGACGAAACTGACCAACCTCGATATCCTCTCGCTGAACCACAATGTCTTCTCCGACATCGACCTCAGCCGGAACAAGAAACTGGAGGCGCTCTATATCTCCGACAACGAGTTTACCACCTCTACGCCCCTTAAGATAGGTGAGAAGCCTGCGCTGAAGATTCTCGAGTTGCAGAATGTTACCTATTTCGACCCTGCTTTCGACATGACGCAGTACCCCTCCTTGCAGTCGTTCGATGCCTACCATTGCCCCACGCTGACGCAGATAGACCCTACCGCCTGCGATAGTCTTTTGCAACTCTCTCTCGAGATGACCAATGTGCGCACCCTCGATGTCAGCAAGAATAAGTACCTGCTTATCTTGAACATCAGCGACACGGGCATCGAGGAACTCGACCTTTCCCACAACCCATGGCTGCAGCAACTCTACTGCGAGCATGTTTCGGGCGTGTACAATGTCGGTGCTAAATTGGACAAACTCGACCTTACCCACTGTCCGCTCATCTATCGTCTCAGTTGTAATGGTAACAACCTCAGCGAGTTGGATGTGACGAACCTTTCGTACCTCATCTCCCTGTCGTGTATGAATAACAACATTACCTCGTTGGATTTGACCCATTGTAAGCAGTTGAGCCAGGTGAAGATCGATGGCAACCGCATGGACTTCGCTACGCTGCCTCTCCCGCAAGATACATGGGAGGAGTATACTTATGCTCAGCAGAAGTTCCCCACCGAGCGTTCGTACAAAGAGGGTACGGTGTTGGATTATAGCGGGCGTGTCCTGCGTGCGGGTACTACCACCGAGGCAGCACTCTATACTTTCGACCCTACCACGCCCGATACATGGACGATGCTCGATACTACCTACTATTCCTATTCCAATGGCGTTGTAACACTGAAGAAAGCCTACCAAGACAGCCTTTTCATTGCCTTTGCCAACTCGCTCTTCTCGTCCGACGACATCTCGCAGATTTATCTCTATACGGAGCATTTTATGGTGAAGACGCCGAGTGAGTACGGTCGCCCGTCCGAGGCGTTCTCTTTTACGCCGACTACCGACAAGATTACCCTCTCGCTCGGTATGGAGGGCGCAACGCCCGATACACCGCAGACTTTCTATGTCTGCTACAATAGCGATACCACGCTTACCGCATACACCACCGATGGCGAGACGGTGGACGCTACGCCCGTAACGCTTACGGCGCCATGGGCGTACAGTACCGTCCATATCTATGTTCCAGAGGACAGCCATGTGTCTGCTATCAATCTCGAGGACAATGGCTTGAGCGGTATCGACTTGAGCAAGGTCATTGCTTTGGAGCAACTCGACCTGTCGAATACGGGTATCTATAATGTGGACTTGCGCTACAACCGTTGGTTGCAGTCGCTCGATTTAAGTAATAACAACCTCTATGGTGCGTTTTCGCTTGCGGGTATCAACAGCCTCTTTGCCAAGAATGTACTCTCGGAGATATACTTGAATAACAACCAAATTACCGAACTCACACTCAATCCGCCGTTGGCTATCCGCTTGTTGGATATCAGCCATAACGAGATTGAGTCGCTCGACTTGTCGGATGCCGACTCGGTCATTGCCGTTAAGGTGAACGACAATAAGTTTACCTCGCTCGACCTTACCCACTGCACGGCATTGCGCGGATTGGATGCCTCGAACAACGCCCTCACGGCGATTACGCTGCCTTTGGAGAACCACCTTCATTCGCTCTATTTGGATAATAACCAATTCACCTATGCCACTTTGCCTGCCCGTGGCAACCTCGAGGAGAGCAACTATCGCTATGCTCCGCAGGCGGATATTGTGATTGCAACGGTCGGTCCTTGTGCCGACTTGAGTGCGCAGACAACGGCATCGGGCGGCACGGCTACCACCTTCGAGTGGGTGAAAGCGGACGGCACTACTCTGGTCGAGGGTTCGGACTATACGCTTACCGACGGCTTTACCCGCTTTGTCAATACCGAGGCAGGCAAGGTCTATTGCTGTATGACGAACGCTGCCTATCCTGCTTTTGCTGACGGCAACGAACTCAAAACCACCGTTATCGAGGTAGCGGGTATGCCTACCAACGAGATAGCCTCTTTTGTTACGGCTGCCGATAAGGATACCGTCGAACTCTCGCTCGCTGCAGCGAAAGACGGCACGGCGCTCTATATCGATTGGGCGGGTAATGGCAATGTTACGCAGTATGTGTTGGGTACCACCTACCGTGTCTTCTCTTCGCCTGCAGTTACGCATAAGGATACCACGGTGCGTGTCTATACCTATTCTGTAGAAGACACCATTTCCGTCTTCAGCATGACGGGGGCAAGTCTGCACTCGTTCGACGGTTCCAATTTGAATGCCACCCGTTCACTTACCATTCAGCGTGCAGGGCTTTCCGACATCACGCTCCCGACCAACAAACAGACGCTTCGGGAACTCAACTTGTCGGAGAATAACTTCACCAAGGCGGATTGGGCGTCCTATCCGAACCTTGTCTTGCTCGCTATAGGTTCCAATAAGTTCACCTCGATAGATGTATCGAAGAACACCGACCTCCAGATTTTGAGTGCGGGGCTTAACGATATTACGACCGTTACGATGAAGAACCCAAATCTTTGGATGATTGATTTGAGCGGCAACCTGTTGCAGTCTATCGACTTGGGCGGTGCGCCCAATGTGGAGCAACTGAACTTGGCGAACAACTACTTGACGACTGTTGATGTAGAGAATTTGCGTAGCCTGATTGCGTTGTCGCTTACGGGCAATGCGTTCGATTTCCGGACCTTGCCTCGTCCTAAGTCGCAGTATATCCAGTACTATTTCTACAACCAGGCGCAACTGTCTGTCTCGGTTACGGAAAACAGTTATGTGGACTTGAGCCGCCAAGCGCAAGTGGGCGATTCGCTGACCACTTACAAGTGGTATTTGGATGTGCCTACATGGAATTCCGAGACGAGCCAATACGAGGGCGAAGAACTTATCGAGGGTACGGAGTACACGGTTACGAACGGTGTTACTACATTCTTGAAGTCCTTCGACGGGGTGATGTGCTTGATGACGAATGGTATGTTCCCCAGTCTGTACCTCTATACGGGTCTTCTTGATGTGCAGGGCACGACGGCGATAGACAATACCACAGCCGATGGCATCTCCTTCCGTGTACAGGGGAATACCCTTGTGGTAACAACAGAGACTGCGCAGCCCGTGAGTCTGTATGCAGTAAGTGGTGCGTTGGTAGCCCAATCCCAACTCCCTGCAGGCGACCATGCTTTCCGCAGCCTGCCTTCGGGTGCTTACCTGCTGCAAGTAGGCACCACGCCTGCCAAAGTCCTCATTCCCTAACCGCGCAAAGACGATAAGGGACAAAACCGAATAACGGATATATCCGAAATAAGGTATATGATACAATACGAGCGGCTTACCGGTAAGCCGCTCGTATTGTATATCCGTTGGAACGATGAGGGGGCAGGGGGAGTTTTAGTGTTGCCAGTATATATACTTCCCTTGTTCTACTGCCTGCGATTGGGGAATGACGATGAACGACG
>CAVEXR010000043.1:18078-18905 GCA_963619585.1 Azospirillum sp. CAG:239 | reverse complement strand
GCCGCGGCCAATGCTGCACCCCTCATCGACATAAGCCGACTCGTGTTTGAAATAGTCCATTTTAGTGAGAAAGTGTGAAAGTGAGAAAGTTTATAAAGTTGTTGGGGATTTGGCGATTTGGTTATTTGACGATTTGGTTACCGACAATTTGAAATCTGAAATCTGAAATTTTGTCTTGCTACTTGCTTCTTTTCGGTGCAAAATTACAAAAAAATGTGATGATGGTGGCATTACCACAGCAGCACAAGGCGGAAGCGCATAGCACTGGGTTCGAATGCGGGGTCAATTTCGTAGTCGAAATCGCTCATTGTGTAGTAAAGGCTCACACCGCCGATGCCATATTCGTAGTCGATGGTTTCGGTGTAGAAAGTCCAAGTTGTGTCGGAAGTCTGCTCCTCCTTGTGGCGCACAAACGGCAATAGTTGCTGCGTGCGTCCTTCGGTGTTGGAGTTGTACTCGACATAGCACTGCACAAGTCCGTTGTCGTAAATCGTTTGCGTAAGTTCTGGCACATCGAAATTGGCGAAAAAATAGTTGTTGTTAGGAGTGTTGGAGTAGTCCCACTTGGTAACTTCCAAGTCGATGATTTGCCACGAGCCGACACCCGAATCACCTTTGTCGCCCTTTGGGCCTTTGGGTCCTTGCGGCCCTTCGCACGCCGCCAGCAGTAAAGCGATGAACGGCAATAAAAGAGTTCGTTTCATAATTAAAAAGTTTTTTATTTTCTGCATTTACCGAATTGTATCGAATCGTTTTTAGCCCAAAAACATGGCAAAAAATCGAAGCATACGCAACATTTTTGGACTATTATTCCAAAATTTACGCCA
>CAVEXR010000043.1:8707-18068 GCA_963619585.1 Azospirillum sp. CAG:239 | reverse complement strand
GAATTAATCGGACTTGCGCAAGTTTTCAGACTGCAAAATGACTATTAGAGCACTAAATCAGGGCTTCCGGATAATTTTAGACTGCAAAATGACTATTACACCAAAATTGATAAGTATACTTTGCGATTTTGCTGGCGAAGGTACGCATTTTATTTGATATAAGCAACAAAAAAGGACTGCAATTCCAAATTTTACGCCATTATTTGGAATTGCAGTCAAAAATTTACGCCTGCGGAGTTATCCGACTATGGCTTTGCGGATCGTATCTATGATGTAGGCAACATCCTCATCGCTGACCATAGGGCCGGAGGGCAGACACATACCCACTTTGAATAGGGATTCGCTCACACCATTGAGGTACGCAGGAGCATCCTTATAGACAGGTTGCTTGTGCATAGGTTTCCACACAGGACGGCTCTCGATATTTGCTTGATCGAGGAACATACGAAGTGCCTCGACATTATCATTCGGCTGGCAATCAGTACGCAGGGTGGTTGCGGCATGGGTAACACCTGCAGCACCGCCTACTGCTCCTAGAACCGCAACTTCATAGGCGTGTTCTTGTCCCACAATACGCAGTGCTGGGTCGAGTGTAATAGTATTGAGCCAATAGTTGCTGTCGTATTCAGCAGCGGGGTTCTTATGGAATGTTATACCTTCGATATGCGAGAAAGCCTGCTCGTAGAGGTCGGCAATATGCTTATGGTGGCGGATATGCTCATCGACAACAGTCATCTGCCCACGCCCGATACCGGCACAGATATTCGACATACGATAGTTGTAGCCTATTGCCTCGTGCTGGTAGTAAGGATATGCCTCACGAGCCTGCGTGGCATACCACATTACCTTCTGCTTTGCTTCGGCATTCGGACATATCAGTGCCCCACCGCCGGAGGTGGTAATCATCTTGTTACCATTAAACGACAACACCCCATATTCGCCAAAAGTACCTAACACTTGCCCATGGTAGCGGCTACCAAAACCCTCTGCAGCGTCTTCGATAACCGGTATTCCATACTTGTCGGCAATCGCCAAAATCTCGTGAATACGATACGGCATACCATAGAGCGCCACAGGAATAATGGCTTTCGGATATTTGCCGGTCTTGGCTTTGCGGTCGAGAATAGCCTGTTCCAACAATGTGGGATCCATATTCCAAGAGTCCTTCTCCGAATCGATGAACACCGGTGTAGCACCGAGATACTTGATAGGGTGGCTGCTGGCACAGAAGGTGAACGACTGCACGCAGACCTCATCACCTGCCTGCACGCCACAGGCAATCAGTGCCAAATGTACTGCAGCCGTACCTGCCGAGAGGGCTACTACTTGTTTGTTGCTATTTGTAGTTGGTAATTGGAAATTTGTAGTCTGTGCATTAAGACTTTCTTCTTCTGTACATTTTGAATTGTTGTTTGGCGAGCAAACAAACTGTTTCAGGTCGTCTTCAAACCCATTGACATTGGGGCCCAATGGCACTACCCAATTGGTATCGAATGCCTCTTGGATATACTTTTGTTCATTCCCGCTCATGTGTGCGAGACATAGATAAATGCGCTTATTCATATATTGCTGTTTTTGTTCTTGTTGCAATTAGTGGATTTAGAAAATGTGCTATTTTATTGTCGGTGCGGTATTTCTTTTGCGAATGTGTTATGCAGCGATGTTAAGATACTCTTCGCTTCTGGGGGGGGTAATTCCAATAATGTGATTTTTGCAATGCTGTAATAGTCGGTTCATCAAACCGATACTTGATGATTTTAGCAGGACTACCAACTACTATTGCATAAGGCGGAACATCTTTATTGACAAACGAATTAGCTCCGACAACGGCTCCATTTCCTATAGTAATTCCTTGTTTAATAATACTATCTGCCCCAATCCAGACATCATGTCCGATACGCGTGATGTTGCCTGCGATACTTTTATCTGTGAGATGGCATGATGTGGATAAATCCCAATAGGCATGTTCCATTCCGCCAATTTGTACACCCGAAGCAATAGATGAATATGCTCCAATCTCTACACTATTAAGCACACAATTCAGCCCAATGTATGTGTAAGGTGCAATGTTACAATCTCTAACAAAAGTGCCTCTCTCAACTCGTGTGTGAGTTGAAATTCGATTGTGTCGCAACCGCCATGCAGGCTGATGTAGTAGGTTGATAAGAAATAGCAGTATGCTTTTTAATTTGTTGTACATAGTCGCAATTTTTAGACATTCACCAAGTTGGTGGAGTTTTGTAATATGCTGTTTTGTTTTCGTGTTCTATTCTTATCCATTTTATCGTGTAAGCCATTTCCAAATGGGGATAACGGCAATCGTTTTCTCATCACATTCTATTTCTTTTTCTTGGTCGTAAGTGATAATAATTCCTCTGTAGGTAGGATACTGCTTCCTAAATTTCTGTATCGCACCGACTTCACGCTCAAGTGTATCTGTATCTTCGATGCTGTAGGAAACTTGTATAGCCAACGACTCTTCCGGAATACAGAAATCTATCTCTACTCCACGGTTATAGTAAAACAAACGGTATTCACTATCGTTGTTATACTTTCGGTGCAGATGTATGGCAACGATATTTTCTAATAACTTAGGTGCATCATCGTGCAAGAACAGATTTAGAATGCCATTATCGATAAAATACCGCTTTTGTGAGGTAGTCTGCTCTGACAGGTGGGAAGCAAAATTGGGTATCTCGAAAGTCAAATAGGCTTCGGACATATAGCCTAAATAGTCTTTTACAACGGATAGACTGATTTTCTCACCGGTAGAAATAATCAAGTGTTGCAAGCGGGCAATAGAAGTAGGCTGCATAACCGAATCGGCTAACTTGCGTGCTAACAAGCGGAATACACGCGGATTACGGATTGCATTGCGCTCCACAATGTCGCCCATAATGATTTTTTGGTATAAGGAGTTCAGCCACTCACGTTTATCGCTTTTATCAAAAATTTCAGCATATCCACCATACTCGAAATATGCAGGTAGGAAACCTTTGACCTGCTGCCGCAGCGTAGGGCTATATTCCCAATTTTGGGATAGTGCTACATCGTGATAGGATAGATATTCGGTAAATGAAAAAGGAAATACCTCACGGGCTATATACCGTCCACCTAATGTGGTAGCAATTTCTGCACTTAACATTTTGGCATTACTACCTGTCAGCATAATATGATATTTACTATCTGCTAAGCGTCGGGCGAATTTTTCCCATCCCGTGATATTCTGTATCTCATCGAGAAACAGCCGCGGCTTCTGAGTAGGGAATAGTTCTTGGTATGCTTCGAGCAATACACCAAGTTCTTGTGCTTCGATAAATGCGATACGCTCATCCTCAAAATTGATATAAAGAACCTGTTGTATGGTAATTTCTTGTTGAGCGACAAGTTGCTGTATATAGTGGTACAACATATAGGACTTTCCCGCACGACGAGGACCAATGAGTACATAGTTGGATGATCTGTCGAACTGTATAGGTCGCTCCACCAATCGGATTGTAGGGAGTTCCTCTTGACGCTCAATAATAATTTGCTTTACCTTTTCTTTATCTATCATAGTACGAAAAAAATGAATGTATACTTTATGATATTTGCGAAAAATCGATAAGTATACTTTGTGATTTTGCCTGCAAAGGTACGCCTTTTATTTGATATAAGCAAAATAATCGTTTTTTACTCCAATGATTTACGGTTGTAGGTCAGATAAGGATACACTACATTATTCAAATGTGCGGCGGATGGTTTCCATCTTGAGGACACAATAGACATTGTAGAAGAATGCATTAAATTTACCTAATAGGCATACCCCCCCCCTAAAAGGATGTAAAAGATTGACTACGAGGTGCATCTTTGGCGAATAGACTATATGCAGTTGGCAGTAGGCTTTACGGAATTCAAAGTACTGAATGAGGTATTCGAAGAAGCGTGTTTGGTGCTTGATGTTGCGCTCCCCATCCACCAAATAGAAATCAGGCGATAGCCTATCGTTGTAGTGCATAACTACGGCATACACAAGGGCGGCATTTAGTTGCAGTTTCTCGTATTGTGGGATGGTCTTTTGTACGGCAAGTTCTGCATGTCCTGTTTTTTCTCGCATAAGTGTATAACCGCAAAGGTTATGTGTCTCTTTTTCGAAAGCACCAAATACAAGATATTGGTCTTGCCATGTATGTATATCTTTTATACAACTTTCTCGTTCTAAATGGGGCTGATACTTTTGTGGATAAGCAGAGAAAGCGGCTACCATAACTTGGTAGATGTCATCTGCATAGTCGGTAGGGTTGATAATTTGCACATCAAAATGTTTGCACCCTTTGTTTATTTTATATCGGTAATTAGAGGAGATAGTTTTTATATCAAAAGGTGTGTCTTTAATGCACCACCACCATTCGGTAGGTGTGGCACAATCCCAATGGCTTGTCCAACGGGCGAACATAGCACCACTCTCCTGGAGTGCTTCTTGTGCCTCTCGCTCGGTCGGGGCGGTATCTTTTGGATTACCTGTCCAAAGCAGTGCGCCTTGATATTTTGTCCAACGGTTGTCCATATTGTCAGATGATTTCGCCTGCGTAGGACATAGTCCTGCCTAAGATGGTGCAGAATATCATTTGCAGGTCTTTGGCGAAGGAGTAGTGGTCGAGATAGTACTTATTGAGGCGCACCTTGTCAGGGAAAAGTACTTGGTCGTTATACTCCTGCGGGTTCGGTTGTTGTGCAAGGAGGTATTCCTCGTTGCGGTACTTAAGGCTGGCGGGACCTGTTATTCCGGGGCGTAGGCGCAAGATACGGCGGTCATCCCCCGTTAGGCAATCGGCATAGCCAGGTACATCAGGGCGAGGACCGACAAAGGACATATCGCCAATCAGTACATTCCACAACTCGGGCAGTTCGTCTATCTTGTAGCGACGGAGTTTTTCTCCTAAGGGAGTGATTCGGCTTTCGCCGGCCACAGAAACAGATGACTGGTCGTTGCCGACACGCATGGTGCGGAACTTATAGATAGTGAATAGTTTGCCGTCCTTGCCGACACGCTTTTGGGTATAGAGTATCGGACCATCGGGCATACGGACTTTTATCAAGACCGCCACGACAAGTAGCAAGGGCGATACCACTATCAAGCCCAATAGCGCACAAATACGATCGAAGAGATACTTAAGAAGCATAAGGGTCAATCTCTGAATAGTTTTTGGAACACAAAACCTCGTACTCGGTTGGTCATTAGGACTTGGACAACAAAGCGCCCGAGTACATTGTAACAATAGCGAGGAAGGGAAATGAGTCGGTGCTGCAGCATATAGCGCTGCAGGTTGCGCTCACTCTTGAAATATCGCCAACCGCCACGGCGTTGGTACATCTCTTTGCCTACACGGGCATAGACTAAAGTGTCCGGCAAATTAGCAAAGCGGGCACCTGCCAGAGCCATGCGTATCCAAAGGTAATAGTCCTCATCGTAATGCCAATCTTGGAAATTGCCGGCACGAAGGACTGCCTCTTTACGAACTATGGTCGTCACCATATTCATTGGGCAGCGGGACTTCAAATAACGAAGGATGTCCGAGTGCTGCTGTGGAACTATGCGTTTGCCGACAATATGGTCTGTGGTGTCGATAAATTCTTCTATCTGCCCGCCCAATACATCGGTATCGGGATGGGCGGATAGATAGTTCAATTGTTTCTCTACACGGTCGGGGCAAGAAATATCATCGCTATCCATGAATACCACAATGGCGTTGCGTGCTGCGTTTACACCCGCGCCGCGAACTGCGGCTTGGCCGCAGTTCGCGGCAAAGCGCTGCACACGCAGAATGGGGTATTCTGCCTCTAATTGCCGGATAGTGTTTTCTAAGGCATTGCCTATCGGTCCGTCAATGATGAGCAGTATCTCATCGGGCGCTATGGTTTGTTGCGCCATGCTTAAGAACGCAAGGCGGAAAAAGTCCGGTTGGTCGTTTTTGTATACGCCCATGCAGACGGTATATGCGGGGTAGGTGGTTGCCATTTTATGCTGTTTAGAATTTGAGGTTGACTATGGAGTGCTTCTCGCGCTTATCTACAGGGGGAATTTGCATATAGTTGCCATACAACTTGCGGAGGTAGGCGTCGTAGTTATGCGGAATGGGGGCTTGTAGACCTTCGAAAGTGTGTTCTACGGGCGGGAAAAAGTCCTCGTGTGGGTGTATCTCGCCAAAGTAATGCCCACGCCCCGTCGGAATGGTTATATCGTTTGTGTTGCGGTTGGCATACTTGGCGGCGAAGCGATCGCAGAAGATGTATAGGCGAGAGTAGGAGAAAAAACATGAGCCGATACGCCCTATGCGTAGGCGATGATTAATCTTCCTTCGGCCTTCCTTCGAGGCGCGCAGTACCTGTGTGGCATAACAAGCACGCCCTTCATACAAGTTGATGCACAAGGCGATATACTGCAAGAGATTGAGCCAAAATCCATGCCACAAGCGCAGAAGGTGGTTATTCGGGATATTCTCTATTGGGAATATATCAATCGCTATTTCGTGTTTTGCGTCTGGTAGGTCGTAGATAGTGGTAAAGACCGTGCCTCGTTTGCCCAATTTGATAAATGGCGTGGGGCAATGCTCGGTGGTATTGGGACCGATGCAAGTATAGCGGTCGCCATATTCCTGTTGCAAAATGGCGGGGAGGCGGTCGTAGTCTGCACGGGGCATCATGACATCTAAATCATCGTCCCATGGGATAAAACCATTATGACGCACTGCGCCTAAACAACTGCCACCACCAAGAAGAACCGTCAGGCCGTGCTTTTGGCAGGCACGGAGTAAGTCCTTATATATTTCGAGCAAGACCTGTTTGAGTTGAGTGGCTTCGTCGTCAGTCAGTTCACGAACAGGCAGGGATGAATGCAAGATGAGTTCTGCTAAGTTCATAGTTTCAACCAATTGATGGATTTTTCTAATGCTTGTTGCAGGGTGTTGTGGGGTGTCCAGCCTAAAGCACGCAGTTTCTTACTGACGAGTTTGATTTTTACCTCCGGATTGTAGCCATACTTTTGTGTATCGGAAATATCAAACCGTACTTGTGTTTTCCAATTGGATAATTGGGCAGCCAACTGTGCCATCTCTGCAATAGAACAAGTGGTTTCTTCGTTGGCAATGTTGTATATCTCGCCCGTTTGACCCTTTATCGCCAGAAGCAGAAGAGCCACTACGGCATCTGTGAGGTAACAATAATTATGTATAGTGTTGCCTTGTGTATGCAGGATAATATCCTCTCCTTGAACAACTGCGCGAGCAAACTGAGCATAGACACGGTTATCAGTAGGAGCAAAGCCTGCACCGAAGGTTTGTGCCAAACGAGCAATAATGATAGGCACCTGGTATTCTGCAAGATATGAACAACACAAACATTCTGCCATGCGCTTTCCCTCGGAGTAGGAACTGCGGACATTCGTCCAATCGATATGCCCGTTAGTATTCTCCTCTACCTCGAATTGGTCGGGAATACCATACGCTTCAAGCGAGGAGGTATATACCAATTTCTGCACCTGCTGCTCTCGAGCGAAAGACAGAATGGCATTTGTACCATCGATGGTTGTTTTGATAGTCTCTACCGGTTTTGTGACAAAGTCTTTAGATGTCGTTGTACTGGCGGTATGGATGATATAATCTACGGGTTTGTCATACACGATAGGGCTACAAATATCCCCCACAACCCATTCCAATTGGCTATCAATATAGTCAGCGAGAATGCTTTCGGCTTTCTCGATATTCCGTACATGTGCCACAATATGGATGTGGGTATGGTAGCGGCGATTGTAAGACTGTAGGACTTTGACAATCATACTGCCAATCATTCCTGTTGCACCGGTAACAAGAATATTCTTGTCGTCTAAATCGGACAAAAAAGCACATTGTGAGAGTGCTTCATCTATATCTGCTATGATTTGTGTATGTTCCATAAGTTATTATAACCCAAAGATTTGTTGATTCTCGTGTACATCGCAGAGCGCCCGAAAGGTATAAAAGTCGGCAGGAGTGGTAATCTTGATATTGTCGTAACTGCCCTCGACCGTGAAAAGATTATAGCCGTATCTCTTCATAATAGAAGCAGAATCAATGGCATTGATTTCTCCCTCTTGTTGGGACTGACGATGTGCTGACAAAAGGTCGCTCAAGATAAAACATTGCGGGGCTTTGGCAAGAAAACACTTGCTGCGGTCGGTAATGGTTTGAATTTGTCCGTTTTCGGTGGTAACAATAGTTTCAACTGCCGGCACTATCGTAATAGCAGAACCATGCTGCCGCACACTCTCTATACAATGGCTAATCAGTTGTTCGTTAGCAAAGGGACGCACACCATCGTGTACCAAGACTACCGAATCGACAGGACAGTGTTTCTCTAACTCCACCAGTCCGTTGTATATCGACATCTGTCCTGTTTCGCCGCCTTCGACTATCCAACGGACTTTTGTAAGGCTGTATTTCTCAACCAATTGCCACAAATAGTTTATCCAATCGGCTTTGCACGACACAACGATATTGTCTATCTCTCGGTGGTTCTGGAAATTCTCGAGCGTATAGACAATAATCTCTTTGCCATGCAGTTGAAGGAACTGCTTGGGGCGGCTGGTAGTGTTCATTCGGCTGCCGCTGCCGCCTGCAAATATAAGGACATTATTCATGATGTGGGTGAGTGTTATATCGGTTGTATTTCGTACATTATCGGGTGTTTGCGTCGCTATTTATGCATGCATTGGTGGCGGTGTGGTTATCTGTTTGGTTCAGGTTGGGTACTCGTCGTTTTTCGTGGGAATATGATTGGGAGTAGGGCGCTGCATATATTGCAAACGGAAACACCCTGCAAAGGTACATCTTTTTTTTAGGGTGTGCAAAAGTTTGTTGGCAATTTCGTGGAGTTACGACTGTGATTGCTGTTGGAGTTGGCGGAGAATGGTGGCACGGGTGTATGCCCAAAGTTGGGTATAGACTTTTCGAGTGCCCGAAGTGGGGTCGTCGGGCGTGTTCAGTTCGGAATAGCGCAGTTGGTTCTGGAAGCGTTGCTCCCAATAAGCACGGGTCTCGGGGTTGTTGAGTTGCTCGGAGGTCAAACGGCACGCCTCTCGAAAACGGTTGATCTTTTCGAGTTCTGCGCCCGTCGGCGGGTTCTTCTTCCAATCGCGAGGGCGCGTAATGGTGTACGCCTCTTGGGGACCTTTCTCTATCGCACGCTTGCTCCGTACATTCGGGTACTTACGACGAAAGACAATGTCGGATTTCTTACTGAGTTTTCCATGCAAGGACTCAAAGGTGCCTTCTAAAATTACTTCTGCCATAGTATGCTAATTTTTAATGTTTAATTTTTAATTTGTAATTTCTATTATCGGTTGTAT
>CAVEXR010000043.1:0-8697 GCA_963619585.1 Azospirillum sp. CAG:239 | reverse complement strand
GTTGTATGTCGGTGGTGGGGCGGTTTTGGGTGGCTTTTGTTGTGAGGTTGGGACGGTTTTTATTCGGAGGTGGTTCGATATTCATTCGAAGTTGATTGCTTTATCTCATAAGAATCACATAAGAATATCATAAGTTTGACATAAGAATCTCATATAGTGATCAAAGAGATGGTAAAGAGAGATATGACAGAGGGGGGACGGGAAATTAGGGTTTGTAATTGTTGGAATTGTGTTAGTAATTATTGGATTATTGTTAATATGTGGGGCGGGTTGGGAGTGCGGGCGTTTGAGGGCAATCGATTGTTAGTTGGTTGGACGGATGCTGTGGGTAGGTATAAAACGCCGTAAAGGTAGGGGAAAATGTTCGCTATTCCAAATTTAGGGTAATATTTTTGGAGTATGTTCCGAAAATATGGCAAAATTTTCGGAATAGGGAAAGAAAATGGGGCTATAGAAATTAGATGTTCATTTCTTTGCGGGCGGAAAGGAAGGCTTCCAGATAGGCGCGTTGCCACTTGCGGTCGGGTTCCATATAGTTGCCTTCGCCCCATTCGTTCCACGACTTGATAAAGACCATCTTGTTGTCTTTGTGCTGAATCTTACCAAATACCTCCAGCACATGCTTTTTGAATAGTTGTGGCGTGCTGCCCACCCACATTATGCCCCAACGACCACTACGCGGACTATGATCCCAATTGGGCATAATAGTCGGCACAATGCGTTCCTCTTGGGCTTCGTCGGTTACCATCTCACGGATGACATTCTTGTAGCGGAGTATCTTGGGAACTTTGAACAGTTTGCGAAGTCCGCCATTGATATAACGCCAGACCTGTGAATGATTGTGCATAGTGGCATACATCCGGCACGAAATCATCTTGGTAAACCCTTTGGCGAATATCTTATCGGTTTCGAACTTGCTCTCTTCGGTGTAGGCGATGATTTTTACGCCGGCAAGTCCGTTGGCTTTGGCTAATTCGTTCCATATCTGTAGATATTTCTCGATATTGGGAACATCTAACGGCTTGTAGATGACAAATAATGGGCAACCGTCTTCTTTGATGTAGCGTGGGTCTTGGAAGTAGGGTAGAACCTCGTAGAAATAGTCGCGAATGTCCTGCTCGTCGCCATACTGTTGCTCAATAAGCATTTTGCCGCTCACTTTGCCTTTGTCTGCATTGTTCCAACTCTTTGCCATCCAACTATGGTTAGCCCAGCAAAGCATGAAAGGGAAGTCCGGTTTTCCGGAGGACAGCACCTCTTTGAGCGGTCTATCCATAAGGTTCTGTCCTTTGCCAAGGCGATAATAGTAGTAACAAAAACCATCAATACCATACTCGCGGGCGAGTTGTGCTTGTGCTTCGCGGGTCTCGGGCAAGCGTAGGTCGTAGAAACCGAGTTCTCCCGGTAGTTTGGGTTGCTCGTGTCCGGGAAACAGACTGCGGGCGCGTGCGACACTAATCCATTCGGTATATCCTTTTCCCCACCATTCGTCATTCTCTTTGAAAGGATGGAACTGGGGAAGATAAAATGCTATTACTTGGGCTTTTTGCATGATTGTTTTGGAGTTGTAGGGAATAAATTCTATTCGATGTGTTTGATTACTTTGGCGGGAGCACCTGCGGCTACAGAGTAAGCAGGGATGTCGTGAGTGACAACGCTAAACACTTATGTGGGTTAGTTGCTCAATCCATTGATTGAAATGTGGGCAGTCGGTGCGTAGGAAATCTATTCCTTTAGTAGATGTTGCCATTACCGCTATCTTGGGCTTATTATAATGGTACATATTTCCCAACGCCTTACAGATTCTTCTGCTTGGTGCTGACTCCCAATGGGTATTCACCAATTCTGCTTGGTTTTGACATTGCTTTCTCCACTCCGTATCGAGTTTGTCGATATTCTTCGAGGCTAACGGATATTCTATTTTCAACGCTTCTAAGTTACACAGTACCAATGTTTCAAACTCGTGTAGTTCTATGTATGGGATGAAACGCGAACAATTGATATCCATCGCAAACGCCGCTTCTATGTCTCGGACAACTCCATAACAATCCGTATCGTTGACACGAAAGCCTGGGAAATCATTAGGCAGTGCATACAAATCGAACATAGTTGTGAAGAAGTGCTTTTCGTATGCAGTGTCTTTTGCGGACTGAATAAGATTCCTTAAATCACGCTTAACTTGTTTATAGTCAATCATTCCACCACGAGCGTCTAATTTGTGATTGGTAACCAAGAGCGTCGGGCGAGCAACGATGTCGTAGGGCAACAGATATGGGCGCAACACTTTGGCTACGAAGGACTGTTCTGATTGTCCTTCGCATAGAACATGTAAGATTTTCATCATAAAGGTTGCCCCCCTATTACATTTTTAGTCCATAATTCACTTAGGGAGTAATCTTGTAACCATGTGTGTAAACTGTCTTCGTCTAACTGCCGAACAGTCGTATAGTTGGATTCTCCTGCGTTTTCGACAATAGTTACACAACCAGCAGGAAATTCATCTATCAGTCTTGTCGATTGCGTACTGATAATCACCTGCGTATGCAAGGAGGCGTCGCGAACCAGTTCTGCCAATTGGCTGATAGCAAACGGATGCAACCCCAACTCTGGTTCGTCGATGATAACGACACTGGGCATCGTCGCTTCCGGCTGAAGCAGCAATGTCGCAAGGGCAATAAAGCGGATGGTTCCATCCGAGAATTGGTCGGATGTGAAGACATAGTCATTAGCCGAATTATCGCGCCAATTTAAGCGGACAAAACCATTATCCGGCTCGAGATAAAAGTCGCCAAACGACGGCATAATCATCTGAACAGAACTAACAATTCGTCGATAAGACTCGAGATAGTTCTCTTTCAAAAACAACAAAAACGAAGCAAGATTATTTCCTTCGGATTGGAGATATTGTGCTGCTCCGCTCATTGAGGCTTGCCGCAAAGCCCCATTAGAAGAAGAATCGTGAAACTGATATGCCTTACATTGGGACAACAACCTGCGAATCATTTGGGCAGTAGAGTCATTGCTGTCCACTAATGCTGATTCCAAAAAGTTGGATTGCAGTTGTTTTTCATAGGGTATTTCTTTACCCGTTTTTTCCCAACGAATATTTTCTTCTGAAACGATTAAGCGTTGAGCCGCGGCGGCAGATAAAGTGAATTTGTAAAAATCTTTGCCTTTATTATTGGCAAAAGATAACTGTCCTTCCATTCTTGGGGTAACTTTTGGACCATAGTGAAGAGCTGATACACTTGTTCCTGTTTGTGCAATAAATTTTTGCAGGGTACCACTCATCATAAAATTAAGCATTCTGAAAAAACTTATCACATTGGACTTTCCAGCACCATTTGCCCCCAATAAAATAGTAATCTCAGATAGGTTTAGGGTTACTGGATGGTCGTACGCAATGGACTTAAAACCGCGTATCTCCAAAGAAGTTAATTTTGTTCTCATTACTTTTTGCTGTTTAGGAGGAGTTTTATTCCTCGTTTAGAACTGCTCTCGGTTTCCGCTGCAAAGTTACGGATATTTTGTGAGGTACGCAAATGCCAATGTGGGCTGCGTTGCTGCAGGTTCTTCTATTCGATGTGTTTGATTACTTTGGCGGGGACACCTGCGGCTACAGAGTAAGCGGGGATGTCGTGTGTGACAACGCTATTGGCTGCAATAATAGCCCCATCTGCGATGGTTACGCCCGGCATAATGCAGGCATTTTGTCCGATCCAGACATTATTGCCGATATGTACTGCTCCTTTGGAATAGAGTGGGCGTTGGTTCGGAGCCATTTGCAATTCTGCAAGTGTAGTATTCTGCCCATGGCTATTGTCGGTGATTAGCACATTGGGACCGGTCAGTAGGTTATCGCCAATGATAATTTGATGGATGGCAGTGATATGAGAATGGTTTCCGAAAGAGCAGTTGTTGCCTATTGTGATTATGGGTGTGAAATGCTGGTCGTGATAGGAATCCCATGCGGTGAGGATACAACCTATTCCAAAAGTGCAATGGCTTCCGATGCTGATATATTTGCCCCCTAAGAAATTGCTTAATGTGGGTATGATTCGGCTTTTAGAGCCGAACTGCTTCATTTGGCGGGCATAGTAGCCGGTATAGAGATAGGTATATGCTGCCTTGATGTTTTGGCGTAGACGCAGTGGGTGTAGGTATGACCAGAGACAACCAAGTAAAAGAAGAAAGGATTTGAATATCATGAGTTGGATCTATAAACTTGTTGGTATATCTCGAGCATTTGTCGGGCGATGGCTTTCCATGATTTGGAACCTTCTGCATAGTCTTGCTCTATGTTGTGAGAAAAAGTCTGTACTTTCTCAGGGTGCTCGCATAGGAACGACATGGCTGTTGCCAATTCGTCCACATTACAGGGCGGAACGATAAGCCCATAGCGTTCGTGCAATACCTGTTCGGGGAGTCCGCCTACACGAGTGGCTATCACGGGTTTGTTGAATGCAAAAGTTGACATCACGACACCGCTCTGCGTCGCGTCCTTATATGGACAGACGACTGCATAGCAGCCTTGTATGAGTTCCGCCAGTTCTTCATCAGGTATGAAACGATTGCGGAACTCGATATATTCCAACTTTTTGTACTCCGAAATATCGAAAGAAAACTCGCCTTTGCCTGCTACGATAAGACGCATAAAGGGATATTGCTTATGTATTTGGCGCATAGATTCGAGAAGGATATCAATGCCCTTATGCGAGGTGATTTGACCAAAGAACAAGAAATAGTCTTGCTTGGTTGGTGTAGGAGTCTTGTATATACACAAGTAGTCGTATCTGCTTAACTGACTATCATATACATTTTTGCCCTTTAAGCTATTCACAGCAATACACTCTTCTTTTTGTGACTGGTTGAGTATAATAAAATGGCGCAACAGACGGAAACCCCATTTGCGTGCTTTTAGTACAAGAGGTTGATTCGCTTGAGTACACGAGTGCGGGAACGGGTCGTGCACCGTAAGCACTATCTTACGGCGCCATAAATAAATAGAGCAATAGTAGTAGGCAGGAAAATCAGTGATATGAATGACATCATATTTCCTTAACTGCCATACAAACTTTATATACAACCACAAATTGCGTACATCTCGATAATGCTCAGTTGCGGAGTTGACAATATAGAAACGATCGGAATCTATTAGTTGCGTGATAGGCTGCAACTCCGGATAAATGTCTGTGGCTTTGAAAATGCCAGTCTTCGGATAGGGAGTGGAGATGTTGAATGCCGCTCCTTTGTAATAAAGTTTAGATACTGGCACATAGTAGTCGATGTCGGCTAATGATTGTGCCTCCATAAGATAGGAAATATCCACATCGGAGAACATGCGCCCCGAAAAATATGCTATTTTGAGTTTATGCATGGATAAGGAATGAATGAAGTATTTGTTGCATCATATTGTCATATAGAACATAATAATTTTGCGCAAAAGTTTGGATTTGTGCAGATGGCAAATGTTGTAGTTTTTCAAACACAGTTGTTGGCGTTGGCGGCGTAAAGAAACGAGATAGACAACTTACACGATAATCAGGTACTCCGGCTAAACGCAGAATATGCTTAATTTTGCTAGAATAGTCGTTTTTGTAGAAACCATTGAATTTTTTCATACCATAGTTATCAAAACTAAAGAATGGAATTGCATTATGCAATGAAACAACAATTGGGTGCATATTGTGCCCGACATAGCCTTGCGAATACTTTATTAATGCATACCAATCCAAGGGCAGTAGTGGCGATGGAATTTCGTATTCTAATATATGCCTAAACATCATCCCTTGTGGAAATGGCAGAGCCACACAAGCGATGCCGTGCGCCTTGGCTATTGATTGAAACTGTTGTAACCAATCCGTTGTTACAGTATGTGAGTTTAGAAAACTAAGCACAATATATTTTTCCGGCAAATGGTATTTAGCGCAGATATGTTCTTTTGTCGGTATGATATCTCCGCAATTCTCATTGAATGCAAAAACCGGGTCAGGAGTAACAGGAACTTGCAATCGGCCATTGGATAACGAGGCATACATCTCTTGTGTCCATTCATCGCGTGCAGATATATAGGAGAATTGCTGTAGGCACTGATACATTTGCTTACGTATAGCTGGCAAGAAAAGGCGATAGTTGGAGTCTTGCGATGATGCTGATAGGAGCGCCAATGGTACGGGGTATTTCATATAATCTAGAAAAGTACCCCAAAAAGGGTTCGGGAAATATCTATCCTGTGTCATATGATCAATGCTTACAATATGACGCGTAGGGAACAATATACGCTCGAATAAAGGATGGTGTTGCGCAACGGCATCGCTACCAATAATAACCGCTTCTATATGTTCTTTTTCGATAACTTTTGCTAATTCTTTAGGTGTACTGCAATGGGAAGACAACGGCATATATTGCTCTCGAAAGGCTACATAGGCAGCATATACTTCGGAACTTGTATTTTTCCGGTAGAATGCAACAAAATCATCGGTTTCGTAATTTAGAACTATCGGCGTATGCCCGATGTGTCGAATATAACCAATGGTGGAAAGAACTTGTAAATTTGCCCCGAAATTACATGCTGAATAATATGTTAATATGCCAATCTTCATGATGCTAATGCCTTTTGTTCACTTGCGCTTCCCAATCCCCATGATAACCCCATAAAGGCGAACCATGGATAAATTAGAATGTGGGAAACCATACTTAAGACCAAGAAAAGTGTGTAGGTAAACGCCATAATAGCAGCGTCAGGGTTCTGTAATCGGATGTTGCGTATTACCTGCTTAACTAATGATATATGTAAAAGAACATAGAATATACTACCAAATATACCAAAATCATATAATGATTCCAAGAAATCGTTATGAGCAGACAATCCTAAAGGTGATTTTTTTAGTACTGTATTGAAACCATGACCCAATAGCAGATCTTCAAAATTGCTTTGTTGTATCATTTGCCATGTCGTTGCCCACACTTGGTCGCGATTGCTGCCACCGTCATTCTTTATGTTTAGAAAACGCTCGGTAAAGACATTGTCTCAAGCATTATCTACGAAATAAAATATAATGGATAAGGCAATTATGGCAACCATGAAATATATGATTTTTTTGAATGTGTGCCCTAATAGAAATTCCTTAACCAAAAGAAATACTATTATGCCCATACCAAATGCCAAGATGCCCCCTCGCTTGAATGAGGCAAACAAAGCACCTCCGACAAGAACAAGACCTGCATAATGCAACCACTTTTTATCGCTATACAATAAAACCGGCAGGAGAAATAGAAGCCAATAGGCAGACCCCATATGATACTCATCAACAGCATTTACATATCGCCAGTTTTGCATATAGAAATATGCCAAAATCAGCACAGCGACCATAATCCATGAGGTAAAGAAAGTTCTTAGTTCCTCGGCTTTGTTGGAAATGGCAATAACTGAGAGATATAACATAAACGCTATGACAGACAGCATTGGTTGGTAAAAATAGGATAATATGTTTGCAGTATTTGGGAGCATTACAATACGCATTATTGCCATATAAGTGCTTAATACTCCTAAACAAATACCAATTTTGTCGGCATGTATATACTTGAAATTTATAATATAATATAGACCTGTGAGAGCGAATAGACCGCCCAAGATCAATTTCTGACCAGCGGTTTCTTCTGTTAATAAGCTCTCAGACTCCATTCTCAACATATTAACAGCCCCCCATATGCCAATAATGACAATGATGAGAAACCAATACATTTTTTCTATGGTAATTCGTTTAATCATACAATATGAAGGTGGTGTGAAGCATTATAATTAAGAATTTGGGAACGTTCACCAATTTTCTTTGCGGGTATCCCGCCCCATACTTCATAGGGTGGTATATCGTGCGTTACAACTGCCCCTGAAGCGACCACTGCCCCCCTTCCAATATGCACACCAGGAGTGAGAATTGCCCTACTACATATCCAAACATAGTCATCAATAATAGTGGGTGCACCTATTGTCCGAAAATCCACTGCGTTCATATCGTGGTGTAATGTCCAAATAATCGCATCGTAGGCTATAACTACGCTATTGCCAATAGTCAATCCTTTTCGTGCATCCAATAAGACTTTAGGGCCAAGACTACACCCCCTTCCTATTGTTAGTCCTTTAGGATAACGAATTTCGATAGAAGCGAACATTGCTACATCTGTGTCTATTTTTGCCCCCTTGTAACGCAATAATGCAAGCCGTAGCCGACGAGAAGGAATATGCTTGAGTATGGCGATAAATATCCACTCTCGGGAATTTAGCCAAGAACGGACATATTTTTTAAATGATATATAGATTGACATATTGATTATATGAAATTGATTTCTGCTTTTTTTCTATCGGAGCGTGGAACCAAAAACTCTTCTGGACAATCCCCAATCGCTATTAAAGAAATAATAACGCCATCAATACCTAATATTTTATTTGTATCAAATGGGAGGAGAGTTGCTGATAGTGTACAAGCAGATATTCCATAGTATTGTAATGAATATAATAAATTCATGGTATAGATTCCTCCATCTACATACATAAGATTTCTTTCAGCGGCACCATGATAAGAGTCTAATTTTGCGGCAACTACAAGCACCTTATCGGCATATTGTCCAAATCCTCTATTTCCTTTTTGAAGTTCTAAAATATGTTTCTTTTTATCTTCATCTTTAATGCAATAAGTA